>DASYZL010000001.1:0-62051 GCA_035946335.1 Patescibacteria group bacterium
TACCTAGTTATTATAAGTGAATAAGATCTACTTTTTACTATACTGTTTGTATAATTGCAAAATTACGTTAGCATTATTTTCAGTATAGTGAAGTTTTGCAAATTTGAGGGCATTTGTAGCCTTTTCCCTCAGAATGTTAGGATGTGTATAAAAATACTCAATCGTTTTTTGAATATTTTCTGAAGTAATATCAATGATTTTACCAACTGAATTATCCATTGCTTCCGGAACACCCCCTCTATTTGTTGCAACGACAGGTATGCCACAAGAAAGCGCTTCTATTATGACCCTTCCAAACCCTTCCTCATTTAATGAAGGGACAATAAGTAAATCCGCGCTGTTATATACTGACGGTAAACTCTCCTGAGAAATGCCACCTAAGAAAATAATATTTCTATTTTTTAGCGCGGCTTTTTTAACATTTTCTTCAAGAGGTCCTACTCCTGCAATAAGAAGACATATGGAATCTTTCCAATTACTTGCTGCGACCATTAAGGGAATTAATCCCTTCTCTTCAACAAGTCTTCCCACAAAAAGAACAATAAATTTTTTATCGAGTTTTAACAATGCTCTACATGTATTCTTATTAAGTGGTAAAAAAACTTTTTGATCAACCCAATAAGTGAACGTCTTTATTTTATTTTCCGGAATACCGAGAGCTATAATTTCATTCTTGGACTGTCGGGATAAGGCGAGAACTGAATCGGCATTTTGAAATACCCAACACGCGATATTGGTATATAAGCTAGATTTAGGAAATTGGTAAATTGAGTGAGTTGAAATAATCATTTTCTTCCTAAATACAATTGCCCAAATACATCCTACGAAACCCGCAATGATACCATGTGCATGAATTACTTTACTGTTTCTAACTATGAGCACAAAAGGTGTTACAATAAAAAGACTAGGAAAGAGATATAAAAATTCAAGGAATGGATATTTTACAAAACGATAGAACAAACCTCGAATTATTGGAATTCTGACAACAGTAACAAATGGTCGCCGTTGAAGCACTTCTCCTTTTGTCCTTGTTTCCAGCGGTTGATAAGTTAGAACCGTTAGTGAAATCTTGTTCTTTTGAGTAATTTTAAGAAAATCATCAAAATGAGTTTCAATACCACCAATATTTGGAGTAAAGCCAATGGCAAGCATGAGTATGCTCATAACTTAAATTTTGCTTTGAAAACAATGTAACCATAGAAAAATGTTGTTCCGATGCACATAATAGGTTGCAAAAACCATGCAACATCAGCTATCTGTGCAAATCCCCGACAAGAATCCCATAATGGTTTAATGAAAGTTATGCTGTAAAAAACAAATTTCAAAAGTTCGTAATTGTCACCTTTCATATACACACCCCATCTTCTTTTTGATTTTTCCGCAATTGCATACTGCTCAACAAAAAGTATCCTTCTTCTCAAGAAGGATAAAATCCCTCTCGAACCAGTTAGGTGTATTATAGAGTTTTTTACAAATCCAAATTCGTTGTGGCCTTTTTGTATAACGTCAACCATGACATCAATAGGATAGTGATATTCTGGACGAATATCGGCAAATTTATTTACAATATCTCTTCGCATTAAACATCCGTTTGTACCAACTGACGGAATTTTTCTAGGATCCTTTTCAAAATGAACTAAGTAATATCTTCCTTTGTCTTCTGCTTTTCCGGTCAGAACCCATTTTTTCGCAGTTTGTGGCATACGATCAGCTTTGTGGAGATAATAAGGCAATGGTTCACTCGTACCAAATAAAGCAAAGTACCTATCAAGCAAACCGTAACTTCTGTTGTAATGATAATAGCAGGTTGTTGTCGCTACCATATTTGGATTTTCATTAAGTGGCACTATCATTTCTTGCAGCCATTTTTTATTAGGCAAAAAGTTATCATGGTCAACAACCAAAACCAGTTCTCCTCTCGCAGTGTTATATGCTACGCCCCTGTTGAATTCTGCGTTCTGCTTATGTGTTGGCACAGAAATAACTTTTGCTCTAAATTCTTTTGCAATTTTTTTTGTATTATCAGTTGACCCTCCATCTCCGAGGATAATTTCGATTTTATTTTGTGGATAATCTTGGTTTCTAATTGCAGTAAGACATTTCCCTAAGGTTTTCTCAGAATTATAAGTAGGAATAATAACGGAAATGGTAAAAATTTTCTGTTTCACTTGCTCCATATATAAAACATAATCCTCTCCCATAAAAATCCTGGAAGGAACCTCTTAAGAAGGATTGTAATGTAAGCATCTGCTCCAAGGATTATTGTCTCCGGCGGATTTTCTGAGGCAATCACATTATCAATTTTTTTCAGTATCGAATTATAGGTTAACATTGGCATAAATATTCTAGCGAGAAGAAACTTCTTTCTCAATGGCATATGAGGTAATTTCTTTTCTTTAGTTATTTGCTCATTCTTTATAGCGCCAGGAGCAAGCGTCGTAATCCAGATATTTTCCTTTTGTATTTCGTATTTCATTCCGTTGCTAAGAGCCTGTAGTGCAAATTTTGATGCGCTGTATAGAGCAAAGTTTGGCAGAGAAATTAATCCATTCAATGATGTTATATTAATAATTTTTCCTTTACCATTATCTATCATGACAGGTATTATCTCTTTCATCATACGAAAAGCACCCACAAGGTTTACCTCCAGTAACTTCTGGAGATTGCCTATCGATGATTCCATTGCCGGTTTGGAAATCGTAATGCCTGCATTATTAATAAGAATATCTATATCTTTTTCTTTTTGTAAGATTTTGCGGATAGCATTTTTACACTGAGTTTCATTCGTAACATCAAGCAATATTGGATAAATAGATAGTTTCTCTTTTTGCCAAAGTCTCTCAAGGAAAAGTACGTCTTCATTACTCCTTACACCAGCAAAGACAGTATTTCCTTGTTTTGCAAGTTTCTCAGCCAAATATCTGCCAAGACCAGAAGAACAACCAGTAATTACAATATTATTGTTCATAACCTATTATATTATAATGATTTTTTATAAACATCTTCAATAATCTCCCAGCTTTCAAGAACACTTTTGCTCCATGTGAATTGATCTGACCAATCTTTTGCAGCCCTAGACAATGTTCGCAACATTTTCTTATTATTAATAAGTATATCCATTGCATTAGCTAATGCTTGAGGATTAGGATCTACAAGCAAACCTGTTTTATTGTCTCTTATAGAGTCTCTCAAACCTTCAACGTTGTACCCAATTACTGGCGTGCCAACTGAGTTTGCTTCAATTACTGTAAGTCCCCACCCCTCTTTTTTTGATGGATGGATTAAAATCCAGGACTTCTGAAGCAACAGCCATTTTATTTTTTCATCAACAAATCCTAAATATTTAATACTCTCTCGGAGAGAGTATTTTTTTAAAAGTATTTTGGTGAAATGTTTCTTTTCCTCTTTTCCAGCAATAAAAAATTGCAGGTGAGGATTATTTTTTTTAACCATTTTAAATGCTACTAAAGCGTCCTCAATTCCTTTGTCTAAAGATATTCTATTCAGAAATAATATTGAAGGAAAAATTGTTTTCACTATATTTATATGTATTTTCGGAACCGACACGCCGTTGTGAACAACGAATATGTTGCATTCCGGAATATTCATTTTCATAATATCTAATTTTGTTGAGTTAGAAACCGTAATAAAAGTAACTTGTTTATAGAGGAAAAAGAAAAATGGTTCAGTTATATAGCCAATTAATGCGAGTGGGAAAATAATATTGTCAAACCAAACTTTTCCAGCAACTTCATGAATTACTGCAATAATTTTTTTTCTATTAAAAAAGATAGGTGTAAAAAAAGGTAAGAAATGGAAACAGTCTATAACAACGTCCGCTGATGAAAATTCTCCTCGAATAGCATAAAGTAATACCCACATATGCACACTATATTGAGAACCAAAACGTTTTACTGTAATCCCTTCTAATATTTCTTCCTTTTTGGCTCCCAAAAACTGAGAGGAAATCCATGTGATAGTACTCCCTTTTTTCTGCCAAAATAATGCGTGGTTCCACAACATTGTTTCAGCTCCTCCGGCCAAAGGATGCTTAATATCTCGCCAATTAAGAATAAGAATATTCATTTCTTGTTTGATGAAACAATACTTTAAAATTTAATTCGTAACATTTATCCTGAAATTAAGCTCTTCATCATATCGCCATTTCCTCTTACTCTTATCATCGTAATAGTGCATAATTTTCAGGCGATAGTAGACAGCAACTGTATCCCATGAAATATCATAAATCGCTTTCCAAAAATTTTTTGATGTGATAGATGACCAATTATTAAACCTTAAATCTACAGGAGACTCTTCTATTTTTGTGTATCCTAAGTAATTTGCTACAGCCAAAATTTCGATATCAAATGCAAATTTTTTCACTAGAAGCCTTGGTAATACATCTTCAAGCACTTTTCTTCTAAATAATTTTAACCCCACTTGAGTATCTCTGATTGATAGAGAAAATAACATTTTCACCATGGTACGATAGCCCCATGAAAGTACCCTTCGTTGCCAGGGATAATGAACGTTAGAATCGGGATGCAGCTTGGAACCAATGACTATATCCAACTTTTCGTCTTGAATCCGTTGGATCATTTGCTGAAGTCCCCGTGGATGAAGATCCATACCAGCATCAATAAAAGCTATTAGATTTCCTCTTGCTTTTGCCATACCATACCGGACTGCATACCCTTTTCCGTGATTATGGGCATATCCGACGACCTTTATTTTTCTTGATTTAATTTTCTTTACTTGCTCAACAGTCTTATCGATATATCCATCAACAACGATGATAACTTCATAATTTTTTGTGATTGTATCCATGACTTTTTGAATTTGCCGTACGTCTTTTTGTATAGTTTTCTCTTGACAAAATGCAGGAACAATAAGCGAAATGAATGAAGATATATGCTGCGTTTTATTCATACTCATGTTATAGACTGTTTCCTTTGTATACGCAATGCAGAAGAATACATAGGTACTATATAAACATCTAACACAAAAAAGACTAAAAATTATAGAGTTTCACTGAATTTTTTTATTTTTTAATCGTTTTTAGTAAATTTCGCATATGCTCAAGCCTTTCAGGAGTACCAATATCTGTAATAAGTTCACTCGTGTCATATCCAAATATACGTCCATTTCTTTCTAATAATGCAGGCAAAAGGTCACGTGCAATGTCGTATGACGATTTACTTATCAAATTTGAAAAAACTTCCGGACTAAACATGTACAAAGCTGCAAGATTGTGTGGGTTTTCAGGTATCTTGTGATTTAAATGAGGTTTTGCAAGAATTTTTTTGATTTGAAAATTTGTGTCATATTCCACCAGATCACTGTCTTCAGGATGATAAGCATGGTGCATTGCCGCTGTAATCAGCGCATTGTGTTCTTTGTGAAAAGCTAATAACTTACTAAAATCAACGAATGCAATTACATCACCGTAGATAATAACCGTGTCTTCAGTTATATACTTTGCTATTCGATTAAGCGCCCCACCTGTCCCAAGGAGTTCTTTTTCGAATGAATACCTTATAGAAACTCCGAATGCGCTACCGTCACCAAAATATTCGGTGATTTGTTCTGGCATATAGTGAAGATTTACAAATATATCGATAATATCGAATTGTCTTAAGTGTTCAATATGCCATTGCAATAGGGGCTTTCCACCAATAGGAACCATAACTTTTGTCATTACACGAGAAATCTCTGGAAGTCTTGTTCCTTTTCCCGCTGACAAAATTACGGCTTGCATGAGTAAATTTTATAGAATCAAAATGAAATCCGCAATGGAATAAGGCAGAAATTATTTTTCTTGCTGCATAGATTTTTCAACGAGCAGGTCAAAAGCATCTTTAAAATATTTCGTCATCAAATGCAAAATAATGTCATGAATCCCCTCAACGATTTCATATTCCCCTTTTTGTGTAGGAACGAAAATCTTTGCATCAGCAAGCCTATTAAGCTTACCCCCATCAAATCCGGAAAGTCCAATTACCGGAATTTTATGATGTTTCGCAAGTTCAACTGCTTTAATAATATTTGCCGAATTACCGGAACTCGAAATTGCAATGACCACATCACAATCCTGCAGGTAATTTTTAAGAGGACCCGCAAATACCATATCATATCCTATATCATTGGCCCATGCTGTTAATTCTTCTTCTGTTGAAGGAACTCGAATTGCTTGAAAACGCCGATGTTGCGAGTCAAGATAGTGACTAAAAACTGTCTTATTAAAATCAGCAACCCAATGAGAAGCGAGAGCAAGTGAACCTCCGTTACCAAAAACATAAATTCTCCCATCATGCTCATATACTGCCTGTAAGATATTGAGGGCTTTAGCAATTTCTTTCGTTGGTAATTGTGTTAGCGTGTCCTTCACATTGGTAATAAAATTTTGAATATATTTTTCCATATATTTCTACTTTATTATTGCGTGTTCATTTGTATTTCTGCTCCCGATTGAACAAACTTTATGGGTAGCTCTTGAAAATCCGCAACTGCATATTTCTTCGCAACTTTATACATTTTTTTTCTAATTCGATCTTTTGTACTAATTGGCGAAATAAACATTATGCAACCTCCACCACCCGCTCCGAGCAATTTTCCACCCCATGCTCCTGCATCCAAACCCATTTCATATAGTTCATCAATAAATGGACTCGATATCTTATTTGTTAAACTTTTTTTCATAACCCATCCATTGTGAAGCATACGCCCTAAACCTTGGAAATTTCCTTTTAGCAATTTTTCCGAAAATTCATCTACCGAATATGCCATCTCTTTTAATGTGTTAAATCTCATTTCGTCTTTTTCTGTGTTTGCTTTCTGATCTGTAAGAATAGATGATGCATCTCTTGTAATACCTGTAAAAAAGAGGAGTAAATGTTCTTCAAGGGCTATGCGCTTTCGAAAATCAAGCAAGATAGGCTCTATCGATACACTTCCATCCTGGTTAAATTGGAAAATATTAAACCCCCCGAGCGAACTTGCATATTGATCTTGTTTACCAATTGGCTCATGTAATAAATCGATTTCAAGTCTAGCCGCTTCTTCCGCGGTTTCTTCTTTTGTTAATTTTTTTCCTTGATATGCCGCAAGCCCCTTCATCAACGCAACAGAAAAACTGGAGGAAGAACCAAGGCCCGTTCGAGATGGTAAATCGGCAAACGAAGCAATTTCAATACCGCTGAAAATTTCTTTATCGATAAGCGCCGCCTTAATCCGAGTATTGTGTAGTTGCTTAGGATGATTGACTGTCTCAGAAACTGAGTATCGTGCTGCAACTTTATTAATTAATGGCGTTCTATTGATAACCACATGAACATACTGATCTATTGTTGTAGAGATAACTCGTCCTGGACTCCTTTTATAAAACGCGGCAAGATCAGTACCACCACCCAAAAAACTGATTCTCATTGGTGCCCGAACAACTATCATAGACGTATTTTATTGAATACTAGAGATAGTAGCACACTTATTGTCAAATAGGAAATACATTAATGTCTATGCTTTCCATAACTCCATAATACATTTAGCAAAAGGAGGAGAGAAACTAACGAAACAAAAATCAACACATAAACAACCTGATAAAGCGTCTGGTGCAAAAAAGTAATAAGAACAATAAAAAGTATTGCCACGAATAAGTTGATTTTATAAACTTGTGTCTTACCTAATGAGAGTAAAAAATTATGTAAAAGCGTAACGAGAGAATAAACAAACATAAAGAGAGAATATATTCCAAGGTATTTTCCTACTCCTGCATATGCGGATGCGGGAAAAAATATTTTTAAAATAAGTTGTGGAAAGAAAAAATACGCAAAAGATGCACTTAGGGAAATAAACGAAATGATACCAATTGCTAAAAGGAGTGTCCCTCGCAAACTTTCTTCTTTTTCTTTTTTTTGCGCTATAAGAGGAAAAAAAACAACATAAATTGGAGCAGTCACATAAAAAATTGATTTTCCCATTACCGAAACGGCAGCATAGTATCCTGCATTTTCAGGACTAAAAAAATGTCTTACAAACAGAATATCTGTACTGGAAATAATCGTTATTCCAAGTGTAGCAAGGAAAAATGGTAAACTAAATTTAATGAACTCATGCTTAAAATTTGTTGAACCTTGTTGAAATAAATTGATCTTGTTCTTCTTGTATACATACCAACATAAAAGAATCAACGGGATAATGCCAGAAATGACCAATGCTATCATTGCTCCGAATACTTTCAAACCAAGTAAAATGAGCATGATGCCAAAAACAATTTTCAGTACCGGGCCGAGTATTGTGGTAGCTGAAAGGAAGAAAAAATGTAATTCTCCCTGAAGTACGCCTGATGGTAATGCAGTAAGAATAGAAAAATAAATTGTTAAAAAAATCAAAAATAACAGACGAATATCTCCAATGTGTAAAAATGACTGCAACGACCACGAGCTCAAACATAAAACAAAAAGAATGGCTGTTGCAAGCAAAAAGAGAAAACGGAAACCTCCGCTTACCAGATCGCTTTTTCCTTGTTCATCTTTTCTCGCAGTATATTGAGCGGAAAATTTGGTAAAAATATTAGCCAAGGTTCCCTGAAAAATGCCGAAAAGAACAAGGAGGGACATTAAGGAAGAATACAATCCGTAGTCACTTACGGATAATAGATGGTGACCACCAATAAACAGATTAAATAACCAGTTAAATATATTTGAGATAAAGGTTCCAGTAAAAATAATAGCACTACCTGAAATAAGCGGATGTTCAACTATTCGTTTAATGTGACGTTTCATAAATTCGTTGATAGAATGAGAGAGTTTGTTCCGCAGCTTTTTTCCAAGAAAAAGTTTTTGCTTGTATCAATCCCTTTTCTACCATCTCTTTCCGCTTTCTTCCATCTGTAAATAGTTCAACAATCGCTTCGCCTATCGAAGCCTCATTATACGCATCAACAAATTCTGCTGCATCCCCTGCAACTTCAGGCAGTGAACCCTCTTTAGAGGTAATTACGGGACACCCACAACTCATTGCTTCAATGACACCGAGTCCAAACCCTTCGTAGAGACTAGGCATAGCAAATACGGTTGCACAATTGTAGAGCTGTACTAACTCGTCATTTTCCACAAATCCCAGACGATATATATTTGAATTTTTTTCTGCAATTTCTATAACAATATTTCTATCAACATTCCAAGGATTCGCTGTGTCATAATCTTTTTCTACCAAAGCCTTCCCAACCATAACGAGTGGAACATGTTGAGTAATACAAGCTCTCATGAGTCTGGGAAGATTTTTATTCCACGTTACATCCCCTACGTACAGAGCAAAGTACTCTGGTAATCCATATTTATTAAAGAGTGCTTGTTTATTAATTGCCTTTTCAGAAAGTTTTTGAAATGTTTCTCCAGCTGCAAGATATACTACAGAGATTTTTTCATTAGAAATACCGATAAGTTTATGTATATCTTTTTTTGAACACACTGAATCAGTGAGAATTCCATCAACATTTTTGAGTAAATGCTTTTGTAGTTGCCAGATCAACTTTCCTTTTATTCCCGCCGGAAAATGTTTTTGGAAAACTAGTGGAGTAAGATCATGAACAGTAACAACAGTCAAGTGATGTTTCAGTAGTGGCAGCGTCTGAAAATATGGATCAAAATATGGGTAGTGCACAACGTTAACGTTTTGAGGAATTGATTTAGGGTCAGTAAAGAATGTATAAGAATGCTGCGGGAAGTACTTCTGCAATGCATCTTTCAAATGCAGCAGATAGAAACCTACTCCTCTGACCTTATGACCTGATGAAAGGGGGGAAATGTCAATTGCGATATTCATACATTTTTAAAAACCCTACAATCCCATACAATGCAACAACATACAAAACAGGAATTAGGATAACAAAATATCGTGAGGAAATTTGTCCAAAAGAAAAAAACAACATATAGCAAGCAATCCAAGCAAAAAGAATCTCTACTGTTTTTTTGTGAGGAATTTTTTTCAAGAAATAAAATACCATTGTTACAATTGCAAGAACAGTAATAACAGGCCACGTTATACTCCACTGTGAATCAGAAATAACAGGCTTATTCCCGTACCAGACATACCATTTATTCAGTAGCAATAGCGGCCAGATAGACAGAGGTAAGATCAGTTGGCTTTTATGATATAAAAATATCCACTTCTGTATACCAAGAAACGATTTTATAGAATATCCATACCAGAAAGAACGAATATACGTTATGAGCAAAATAAAAACAGAAACTGGAAATGTTGCAAGCAAATAGTAGAATTTTTCTTTTTGCCCCTGAAGAAGCAACACGATAGATTCCGCTGCGAGAATGGTGATTCCGGTAATAAAAAACTTAATCGCAATAAAACATCCTAAGCAAATGCTTACAAGAATAAAGAAAAAAAATGACTTTCTAGCATTGAGAGCTTTGTTAAAAAAATAAAAACAACCAAGTAGAGCGACAAGTTGCATGATATCCAAAAGTGGCGTGTAGATGAATTGATTAAGAAAAATCCTTTCACTACTTACCATAGCAACAGGAATAAGCGAAATGAGCTTGTTGGAAAAAATCTGATTTCCGACAAGAAACAACAAGATAAGCGAAAGAATACCACTGAGCAATGTGATCTCATTTGCATTATTAAAAACTACGGCTGATAATCCGATGAAATATCTTCCCAACGGTGGCGTATCAGGAGCAATCAGCTGCGGTAGTGTTCCTTGTATGTATTTACCTCCTGCATATGCATTGACAGTTTCATCAGGAATCCAACCGATTGGGTGCTTATTGACATACTGAGAAGATATATATATCTTCTCTAGCGCTGGAAACCCTCTCCAATAATTAAATGAAAAATATGAATCTTTATGAAATAAAATAACATACAAAATGTTATATATAGTGATAATAAGGAGAATACCTCCGGCAATTTTCGTAAGTTTCATTGCTTATGCTTCATTTGCCAATCCCATGCGGTACGTACGATAGATTCAAGATCTGAATATCTTGGACTAAACCCTAATACGCTTTTTGCTTTATTATTATCTGCGTATACAATTGGCGGATCACCAAGACGTCGGGAAACCTCAATAATACTGAGCATTTTTCCACTTACCTTTTGTACCATATCTAAAATTTCACGATTTGAGTATCCAATTCCTGTACCAAGATTAATACTGTCACTTTCTTTTGTTGTTTGTAATTTTTCTAATGCTTGAATATGTGCAGTTGCCAAATCTTCTACATGAATATAGTCACGAATGCATGTACCATCTTTCGTAGGATAGTCGGTTCCGAATAGAGAAAATGGCCTATTCGCCCGAAGCGCTTGCATTGCAACTGGAATAATGTGTGTTTCAGGACTATGCTCTTCCCCTAAGCTCCCATCAATAGACCCACCACAAGCATTAAAATAGCGAAGGTTGATATACTTGATCCCGAATAACCTATCATACCAACGAAGCACTGTTTCAAACATGAGTTTTGATTCACCATAAACACTTTCCGGTTTCTTTGACTCTTCCTCTGTGACTGGAATTTTTTCTGGAGTTCCGTATATTGCGCATGTTGACGAAAATATAATAAAGGGAATTTTATGTTCCTTCATGTACTCAAGGAGATTAAGTCCACCAAGAATATTATTGCGAAAGTATTTTTCCGGATTCTGCATGGATTCACCTGCTAGGGTGTATGCGGCAAAATGAATCACCGCATCAAAAGAGTACCCATTGAGCTTCAGCAAATCTTCTTTTTTGAGTAAATCTCCAATAACAAGTGGACATGATACTGTTTCTTTGTGTCCCTGACTCAGATTATCAAAAACGGTAACATCATTTCCTGCCTCCAAAAGCTGCTTAACAGTTATACTACCAATATAACCAGCTCCTCCAGTAACGAGAACTTTCATAGTAGAATTGTAACATCTATCCTCAAAAAATAACAGCGAAAAACTTATTTACCAACCGCGCATTCTCTACAGAAATTTTCTTATAGTATGTTTGCTATCCTGTAGTTTACAAAGAGTGGAGCCTCTCATATAGATATTTTTGCAGTGAGAACGGAGACGTAAGCCTTCCTCCTGTATTCCATGTTCGGTATTCCTCATAGAAAGCCAATGAATTAACAAAGTACCAATTTTTTTTCGAAATGGATACCCTTGACAAATCAACAACGGTTGTCCCACGCATCTTCGCTAAAATTTTTGTATGTGGTGGCAGTGGTTTATTAGCTGCAACTACGCCGACCTTATGACCACTGCTTGCTTCTTTCCCCGCAAAACGAATCACCATTGCCAGAGGATAACTATTATCCGGACTTGACCAGTAATAATCATATACCAAAATACCTTGTGGATATTGCTTTTCAAGCATTTGTGCCATACGTTGCACCTGTATTATGTCAGATTGATCAGAAAAAAATGGAAGTATTGCCTGAAGGTTTACCCAAAATATGAAGAACGAAAAAAGAATAAGGAATATTCTTCCAAAGTTTCCTTTTTGCCAGATAAATTTACCTATAATGAAAAAGGCATAGGCACTTAGAAGCAGCAAGAAGGGTGTAAGGTAGAGTAAGTAACCCTCTGACCGTTCTCCTCTGTAGTAGCGATTAATGATGAGTAGTATCCCCGTTACAATGAAGAAAAATTTTAAGACAAGCGGTGTATCTCTCTTAAGAATTGCATACACCGCAAAGATAATTCCGACAATCATTTCAAAAAATCCTAATACATAACTACCACCAAATTCATTAGCCCAAAAATTCGGAAGAAAATGGAGAAGATACAGCCTCCAACTATTCGGAACATAAATACGATACTCACCAATAAGAAAGTAGTCCAAAATATTTCGTATATTTGCATAAGATTGCTTACTATCCCAATAGACTATTGTCCCAATAACGATAAAAAATCCAAAAAGTATGCAAAAAAGATACGTCACTTTTTTTAAAAATGAAACATTGGGCAATAAGAACGGAAAAAGAAATAGGATAAGCAAGTTAAGCGATTGATAATGTAGTCCCAAATCCATTCCTAGAAAAAATCCAGCAAGCAGAGCAAATATCGTCATTTGTTTTTTCCAGAGAAGGATTAAGCAATAGATGAGAAAAATTGTACCTATCCAGACAAATGAATGTTGACTTATACCTATGCTTCGAGTAATAAGATGTGGCGAGAATACACCGAGTATCATCAGGAGAAACCCAAAAACACTTCCTAATAATTCTTTCCCAATAAAGTAGAGTGCGCCGATTGCAATAGTGCTTAGCAACACGAGAAAGAATTGTGGCGCAAAAATCGTAAAAGGAAATATGACATAACTCAAAGCAAGAAGAAGATAATAATTACCACCAAACAAAAATGGACCCGCAGAGCTAAATGACCCAACAAATGGATAGACATGATGCTGCACGATCTGCCAAGTCAACATAATGTCTCGTGAATCATCCGATCCAAATCCGAAACGTTGTGAAAAATGAAAGAGACGTAAGAAAAGCGCAATAAATAGCGCGCAACAAAAGAAAATTGCTTCTTTCGTTAAAACAGAGTGAATAAATATAGAAAAGCGATGTTCCGTTTGTTGTCCGTTTCGCCGCATCAGGTACTCTTATTGTACCATGTTTTCTTAGAACAAAATACATTGTGAATCGGATGTACACTATGCTATGCTTTCTACAGGTGAAATTTTTAACTATAAAGAACATCTTTGCTGTACTTATCTGTTTGGGAATTCTTTCTGCTCTTTATCAGAGCAGTTGGTTTGTTTTGCACCATGATATTATGTTTAACACGGATATTGCCCGTGATTTTTTGTTGATAGAAAATGCCGTTTCAGTACATAAACTTCCTCTTATCGGTCCTCGCTCAGGAGGAATTCCTGGTATCTTTCATGGTCCGTTGTGGTTATATATTAACTTACCTGCCTTTATACTGAGTAAAGGAAATCCTGTCGGTGTAGGCTGGTTTTGGGTATTACTTATTGCTAGCAGCATCGCTACAACTTACTTTGCTGGACGAAAACTTTTTTCTCAAACCACAGGACTATTAAGCGCACTGCTTATTGCATTTGTTTCCATAACGAATGCAAGTAGTCTTTTTAACCCATATGGTGCGGTTATACTTTCTCCACTTTTTTTCCTTTTTTTCATTGATTATGTAAAAAAAGGGCAAGCAAGAGATTTGCTCATTACATTATTTCTCCTCGGGTGTATAGTTCAATTTCAAATTGCTTTCGGTGGTCCGATCCTTATTTTGTCAAGCATATGGGTTCTCGCTGTTATTTTCCTAAAGAAAAAATATACTCATCTATTGTCATTTTTTATTCTCCTCATTCCATTTTCAACGTATATACTCTTTGACCTTCGCCATCAATTTCTTGAAGCACATTCGCTGATAGCATATATTAGTCATCCTTCTGGAATTCCTTTCCATGTAAACATTGTTCAGGACAGACTAAACGGAATAAAGAGTAATCTTACACTTGTTCCATATCCCTCTTTTCTCATGAACACTATCCTCATTATCTTCTGGATATTTGTTGCTCTCCGATCAATCTTTCCTTCTGCCATAAAGCAGAGAATTTCCTATCTCTTCTTTGTATATATTTACGTTGGCTATTGGATACTGACATTTGGATTTCGGGGAATTGTATGGGGATATTATTACTGGCCATTCCTACCTATGCTCGTAATTCTTTTTTGCGCAAGTTACCGTATTATCGGCAAGATAGCCTTTATAGTACTCTATATATGGGTACTCTTTGCCGCACAACAATATGCAAAAAGCATGACAGATTATTATCGTACCTTCAGTGGTAACGATAGTGGATCATGGCTCTTTAATCTTCACCTTGCACAAACTGTTTTTTCCCAACACGATAAAAATTTTGGGTATTATGTTTTTTCTCCTGATGAATTTGGATATAGCCCACGATATGCAATGGACTACCTTACGAAAATGCACCCAGAAGTAACAGTCTTTCCATATAAAAAAGAGTCTATAACTTACCTACTCATTTCACCTCCTGGAGGAAAGAACAATAGTATTGCTGGGGGTTGGTGGAAAACAAACAGGGTAAAAATATCTGCGAAACCAATAAAAGTCTGGAAATACCCAAGCGGCTTTTCAATCGAGAAATATTATTTAACTCCTCAGGAAACTGCTATCCCTTCTGATCCATATCTTATTGATTCAATTTTTTTCCGCTAAGATACTTTACATATCCAACTGGAAATCGTAAGGCAGAGAAAAATGCAAACACAAACCCCTGCCAACTATCAAGAAATCCTTTATGCCGTATGTACCCAAGAAAAAACCACCATATTGGCAGAATAATCATATATTTGCTAAATGTTACTGGATCTTTGCCTGTTTTCTTTTCCCGAAATTCCTCTGCAATGAGACTGGTATAACGTTTATAACGCATAAGATAGCGGCCAAAGTATGGATCAGCTATATGTACAAGAGGATTCTGTAAATACCCAACTGATCCATTAACTACAGCCTGTTCGTGTACGTCTTTTTGCGGCAAATGACCTTTCCCTCTCCTGTACAACCGCAGTGTATAGTCAGGATACACGCCGCCTTTCATGAGGAATCGCCCCAAAAACCAATTTTTCCGGGGAACCCAGTAGCCATCCATACTTTTCCTATCTTTTATTACTTCCTCTATTTCTGCTGCAAGTTGTGGCGTTACCCGCTCATCTGCATCCAGCTGCAATACCCAGTCTTTTGTTGCCTTGTCGATTGCTTTTTGCTTATTAATGTGAAATATCGGCGGATTGTCAGTGATAATAACCCGCGCACCAAACGCTCTTGCTATTGCAACTGTTTTATCTGTTGACGTCCCATCGACAATGATGATTTCATTGGCAATATCCTTAACCGATGTGAGGCAATTAGGCAGATTTTTTTCTTCATTATATGTTGCGAGAACAACAGAAAGACTCATATTCGTGTTTGTACTATTATGCCACTTGGGAATTGTTTTGTCTTTATTATCAATCCATCATGTTTTCTTACAGTAAGCCAATTCTGCAAACGGAACGGATATTGTAGATCCGGCTCAAGAATGAAAAACGCAAGATGAGTCTGCTGTAATGGCTGGTAATGATATGTTTTTTGCCCATACCAATGGAAAAGGTATTGATATGAATAATCGAAAACAGGTGGCGTATATACATTGATTTTAAACTGTCGTCCATGAGCTTCTTTATATATATAAGTGACGACCTGTAGCTGATTTCGGTAAACCGACGCATCACCTATCCATAAAGGTCTTGAAAAACTTGCAGCTAATTGTATAGGGCTTATCGCAACACAAGCAATAATTGCAATCAACGCAGTAATATATATTTTTCCCGTTGTTTCCTTCAATATTTCGTAGCAAAGTATTGTTACAATGAATATATATACAACAGGCAATCCGACAACGTAGTGAGTGAACAGATCATGTTTAAAAAACGATAGGCCTATGAAGAAAACAGAAATGACAATATTACAATAGACAAGAAAAAATTGTGATGTTTTTGCAAGGTGCTTACGAACAAAAAAGAACGAAGTTAACGAAAAAATAAGGACAAGAATACCAGCTAGCAGGTTATTTGCAAAAGTATAGTTCCATAAGCTAAAGAGCATATTCCAGCTTTGTTGTGCTTGATGAATAAGATTAAAAGTTTCACTTCCTGCTCCTTTAGTAAAAAGCGTGAAAAGACTTTTTGTCATTAAAAACTGATGACGTGCATCAAAAAAAATTCGCGGAGAAAGAATGAGAAGAAATCCGAGAATAAAACTGCAGATGGATTTGAATGAAAGAAATCTTTTAAGTAATACGACTACGGCAAGTACTGTTCCTATGCAAAACAGCAAACCAAAAACAATTTCTATATCAAGGATTAATGAAAGCAGTAAACCAAGAATAAAAAAGGGAATGAAGGACTTATTTTTACTGCTACGGATTGTCTGTAACGTATAAAAGACAGCTAGAACAAAAATTGGCGCAATATTTGGATTCCATATTTGTGATGACCATGCAATAAGTACCGGCGAGATACTCAGAAATATACCAAAAATAACACCAAACAATGTCCCACCGATTTTTTTTCCAAGAAAGTAACCAGCTAGAATTGTCACGCAACCAACAAGGCCTAAAAATAGGGCAACACCTTGAGGATTACCACTTGAGAGGAAAAAGGCAGGAAGCAAAAAATAGTACCACCAAGGACCATAGAAAACGCCGGGCAAACCAGTGGTCGGCCCAATAAGAAGTAATTTATGCTGTGAGATAATTTGAGAAAGTGTCAACATATCGCGCCCAACATCATAGGTAAACGCAAATGAGTTGGATAATGCACCGGTAAGTCGCAGATAGCATCCTATGATAAAAATGAAGAGTAAACAGAATAAAACCAGTTTTTGTTTTGTCATTTTATGGAAACGGCAACCACAAGATTGTCAGCTAGAAGCTTTCTAACAATTTCATTAACATTTTCTTTTCTTATATAGAGATATTTTTCCAAATCAACCCGTTGCGTTATGGGAATTGCTGAAATATATTTCGTCTTTCCATCACGATAATCGTATAATGTTACATAGTCTCTTGCCAGCATGGTGTTAAAAAGCGGTGCATAGTCTGCAGGTTTTCTCCCAAGAATGTAAAAGTTAGGATTGTACCAGACAATTTTGGGCTTTGTCGTCTCAATATCAGTAACTTGTCCCTGACTGATTCTATCTGATTCACCCATACCAGGATTTAAGATATCGTATCGAGAGGCAGGAGCAACATTGGTATAGAATAGTTCTTCAAACTCGAATGGACCAACCCATACATAATCTGTTGGCTTAAGGAGTAGGTTGATGATCGGTGCAACTTGTGGCCTGTCATAAATAAGCGGTGCTGTTCCCATGTATTTTCCGTAGAATTTGTCACCAAACTTATTGAAAAAATATGTTCCAAGGAAAAGACTATAGAGAGCAAGTGGAATAAACAGAAATTGATAAATGAATTTTTTTGCACTTTCGGTTTCTTTCGAGATTTCCTTAAGCAGTGATACAAACAAGAAGCAAATAGCAAAGAGTGAAATAAAGATATACACTGCGCTTTGATAATCCGTTTCACCTGAGGTTAATGGATTACTTCTTCCATTTGCATAAGTACAGAACAGGATAAAAAAACATGCGACAAGAAATTTCCGTTTTGAAATTAGGTAAATTGCCATAGTAACATCAGCAATAGCAAAGGTGATATTAGCGGGATAGGAAAAATTAAAGTCTCGTACCTGTACTAAGAGAGCGAAAAACCTGTCAAAAAAATCATGTGCAATGACTATTGCGAAACGGAGTGGATTAATTGTCGTTATCCCGGCAGGTCGAGGATAATTGTAGATATAGTATTTTTGATTGAATACGAATGCATCGTAGTAATAGTCACTAAAACTTCGCGTTATAACCAAATATAAACCGAATAAAATATACGGCACAATAATAATTCCTATTGCAAGTACTGTTCTCCTGTTGAATAGTATTTCATTTCTGAAATACAAAATGAACGCAAAAAGATAGAGACACAGGACGAGGTAAATATACGTCAAAGAACATAATACTGCGAGCGTCGTTGAAACAGAAAGAAAAATAACATCAGGTATGGTTAACGATTTCTTTTGAACTGCTTTCATGCTAAGAAGTGCAATGCTAGGAAGTAATAAGAATGCAGAAACACTATCCGCAAGTAACATGTGAAACCAGTAATATGTTGCTGATAATGCAAGGATACCAACAAACAAAAAAATAACGTTTTTTATTTCTTTTCCAATACTTTTTATAAGAAAACGTGAGACAAACAACGTGTAGAGAAACAATAGGACTGCATATACGATACGGAACCGAACAAAAGACTGACCACTAAAAAGAACAACAAGTGCAGCAATAAAGTATGCAACAGGTCCATGATGAGTAAAAAACCCAACGTACGGCAGGCGTCCGTGTAGAATATACCATCCACCTAAAATATTATCGAATTCATCAGGATAGGATTCATGGAAGGTATTGATGAAAAAAATACAAAAAATAATTGCCCAATAAAATAGGTTTGAAAAATTTTCTTTTCGAAAAAAATGTGATAATTTCTGCAAAAACCCGTTCATAGGATTTTCTGTATTGTATCATTCAGACTGATAAATATACAGAGCGGGCTCTCCATTGTGATAGAAAATGGTTTGTAATTTTGTAAGTGTTTTTTGATCCTGCTGTTGTGCAGTGATTAGAATAGCCTTTGCCGCTTTTCCGCATGCTCCAAAGTAAACGTGCTGTATGTTAAAACATTTCTTTGTAGTTAACCATGATCCACCCTGTGCCTGATACCACTGAGGATCGATCTTGTTGTAAAATAAATAGAAAATATATCCCTGCTCTATTGAGTTATCCATAAAAACGGTCTTATTGTTTTTATTTATTTGATAGGCTTCCTGAACAGCTTGTTCATATCCATATTGCCAATCTGGTCCATCGTCCGTGTTTATATGCACAAAATACATATTACAGTAGTAGGCAAAATTGATGAAAAGCAAAACTCCTGCAAGGTTGAAAACAAAAATACGCTTAAAGTTTTCCAATGATATTATTGATACCCATCCGATTGCTTCGAAAATTTGCCAAACTGGTAGAAAGACGAGTGTTCTGAGTGCGTGTGGTGAGCCGATAACCAGGGCGGAAGGAATCGGGGAGATCAAAAACCAGTATAAAATAATCCAAGCTTTCTTGAGATACTTTTCCAAAAAAATAAATATTCCTATCAGAAGAAACGGCAATGATACAAGATATAAATCACCCATACCAGGCGCATGATGACGGGCCAAGTCTCCTGTGATAAAGAGCCAATTCGGGTCGAAATGGGTTAGGTAATTTTGCAAAAAAACTCCTGCGTACACAACGCGCCTGTTTTCTAAAATCTGCCCGAAGATATCTCCATTTACCTTATCTTGCTGGAGTTCCTGAACTGAATGCTGTAATAGAGTGGTTTGTTGCGAAGTAAATGTAAGGCTTACCCCACGAGCTGTCGCATTTCCGCTGAAAAGCCAGAGAGCGTTGCTTGCAAGAAAAAATACGATTACTAGTGCAATAAAATGCTTGTGTTGCAACGCATATTTTCTTTGCCATATCAGAAAACCTAAAAGCAGTAACGGAACAAATATTTTTTCAGTTTGATACGTATAGATACTGAGCAAAAAAGAAACAATTCCAAGGAGAAGAATCATTTTTTTATTCCTGTTAACACCCTTTACCAGCAGCCAGCCTCCGGTAGTTACAAAAAAGAGGGAAACATTCGCCTCAAACGCACCTCGGGAAAATTGAATAGACCAAGGAGAAATTGCAAAAAAAAGCATTGAAAAGAACGCGAGAAGCAGAGCATGTTTTTCTTTTTTGAAAAGCTCCCAAACAAATGAAAATACTGCAAGTATTGTCAGCGAGCCAAAAAACGCAGACGGAAAGCGTACAGCAAATTGTGTCAGACCGAACACTTTTATTGACGGGACAGTCAGGTATATATACAATGGCGCTTTGTAATCACCGAATGACCGGAATGTCGCCGGCATAACATAACCATATTCATCTCTTCCTGTCAGAAGAATTGCATAGGCATTGTAACCCAGGGCTGCCTCATCCCAATCCAAAGAATTAGGAATACTATCAAGATTGTAAAAACGCAGGAAAACACCAAAAAGAAAAACAAGAAAAAATCCAATGATACACAGTAATTTTTTCATATTATCTTGTTGCAAGAATAAAATCAGGCTTGCCGTTCAAAAAATCTATTGATTGTATTATGTGGAAATTTAAAGGAATTTCTCCTGGTGCACCAACATACAAAACCTTTTTACCCACATCTGTTGACTCAATCAGTTGTGAGCGGAATTGATACTTACCCACTGCAGTTACATTATAAAATCCAAAGACATCATGTGTTATCGAACCTATATTCCAATATGTTTGGGAAGGAATATTCCCAAACCATAACAAGTAAATATATGGCCTACCGTAGTATGAAGTAAATGAAATGACATCGTACTGATTTTGCAGTTTTTGTGTTGCTATTATCGCCTGCTGGTATCCATATTGCCAGTCATAAGAATATAATTTCGGAAAATTCACGAAATAATTATTAAGAAATGCTGCAACAGAAACAACAACGATTACAATTCCACCAATCCAGGTAAAACGAAGTATTTGTTTTCTTGCAGAAAGAAGTTGTGAAAGATACCATATTCCGTATGCTCCCATCATTTCATAAGTAGGAATATATGGTTCTCCACGGAGCGCATGGGGTGTTTCTTTTGCCGTAGCAGCTGCAACTGGCGCTAAAATAAACCAACCAAATAGCAATATAGTTGTTTTATTTTTATTTTTTGCGATCGCAAATGCACCAAATAAAATCAGCGGCAACTCAAAGAGAAATAACTCACCGCTATCTTGCATGGAAAACCGCGGATTGATATCGCCGGTAAAGAAAAGAAAATTTGGATTGAAAAAATCAAAGTAATGCCTCAGATATAATAGCGAAAAAATGACCCGTCTGTTGTGAATTATCTTTGCAAGAGTACTGTTATTTTCTTCCTGTATCCACGCATTTGACTCATGTACAACATCCTCTGCTGAGTAGGTAAAAATGCTCACCTCATTAAAACGCAGTTTACTCTCCGGAGTTCTGAGAAACTGGATAAATGGCACGAGCAAAACCAACCCTACAATACAGGAAGCAATAATAGGAATTACTTTTTCTTTTTTCAAAAAATCTTTCCAATATAAGATTGTTAATAAGATAATAAGTAACGGAATAAAAATCCGTTGCGCATTAAACGCATAAATTCCTATGGTAAAGGAAATACTGCTCGCAACTAATATCCATGGATTTTTTCGTTTTGCAAGTAAAAAAAGATAAACACCAAGAACAGTAAAAAATGTTGCAATGTTTCCTTCGTATGCAGCACGACTCAATTGAATATGCCAAGGGGAAATTGCTAATAGAAAGGGTGCAGCAAGTGAAATAAGTGCATTCTTCCTCTCCCAAAACAATTCTCTTGCTAGAAAGTAAACAAATAATACCGTCAGCGTTCCGAAAAGTGCAGAAGGAAAACGAACCGCAAACGTATTTTTACCAAAAATCCTAATTGATGGAACAGTTAAGTAAATATTGACAGGTGCTTTGTAGTCGCCAAATGCAATAAATCGTGCAACTGGTAGAAATTCGTGGTGTTCGTCATAACCGCCAGTCGTCAGGAGTGAATATGCATTGTATCCTTGAGACACTTCATCCCAATATAGACTTTCAGGAACTGAACTGATTCCCCAAAAACGCAACAGAGCTGCAAGAGCAACAATGCCAATAAGCAGCCAATTACTTTTTCTCATAGATTCTCCAGAGAACTTGTAGGGGCTCAAGTCTATCCGTAATTGTTTCATCAGGGGCTGCATTGATAGTGCATGTTGAGCGAATCAGATAGAGAGATTTTTTTGGTAAGAATGCATGCGGATCACCAATTCCTGCAATACAATCAGGAAGAAATGTAACTTTACCGATTTTTCTCACTCCTCCCGTTTGCCAAACCTTTTGAAAAAGGTTTGGGTCAATTTGATTCCAAAAAACAAACTGAAGGAGGAACTTATCGTCTGAGCCGGAAACATATACATGATCATACATTGCATAGTTTTCCTTTATTTCTGTCGCAACAGTTCTGCTACTTGCATTCCAAAACTCATTACCAGCACCGTTAAATTGAAACAAATAGCGATAAAGAAAAAGTCCAATACAAACAACATACCCTATAATAATAGTCGCAGTGGTGATTAGAAAAAGTATCTTATTTTTTTTGGATATTTCAAACGCATAAAAAATACCACTCCCAATAATGATAGAAAAAAATGGCACCATTAGCAGCGCACGGATAATATATGTTGTACCAGAACCAATTGCAGAGGAAAGCGGCGCACAGAAGAGCCCTGCAGCAACGGTGAGGGCTGTTTGTTTACTTGTTTTTTTTGCAAGAAAAATAATACCAAACAAAAGCAGAGGAAATTCAATGATATAAAGAACACCTTTAAAGAAAATACCGTATGTATATACTGGACTAATATCACCGGTAATAAACAAATGCTGCATTGAAAATGCTCCTAAGTAGTTATCTATCATGCTACTTGCTAAAATAGTCACTTTATTAGTGACAATATCTTTCAGCAATGTCGGAGCAGAACTTTTTTCTCGGAAATAATTTACTTGCTTGGTCACTTGTTCAATGTTTTTCGGGTCTTTCCATGCAAGCACCTCTTCTCTACTGACTCCTTGTGTGATAGTTACCAGAAAAAAAGAAGCAAGAATAGTAAAACAGAGAAAAATGAACAAAAACAATTGCTGTTTCCTTTGCAGTAATTGTTTATAGTACAAAAAAATAAGGATGGGTACAAAACTAACCAAGAAAACCTTCATAGCGTGATAACTGTAAAACGCAAGGAGAAACGCTGGAATCGACCAGAGAATTGTCCCTTTCCTCAAACCCTTGAGCAGGAGATATGTCCCCAAAAGGTAAAAAAATACCCCCATGTTACCATCCCATGCACCTCTATTAATGACAGTGTTCCATGGAGAAAATACCATTACGAACCCGCTCAGACTCGCAATCATTTTATTCTGAAAAAGCAGATCAGCTAGTAAATACACCAGTATCACCGACCCAATACCAGCAAGAGCAAACGGTAATCGTCCAGTAAATGGCGACAGCCCGAATATACCTACAAAAGGTGCGCCAATATAGACCGGGGTTGGCGACAAGGAGCTATCTAAGTTAATGGAAAGCGGAAGGAACTTGCCCGAAATATCATGTCCACTAGTTTTCCAAATAGTATATGAACTATAAATATAACTTATTTCATCATTGGCGAAGCCATATGAAAGTGAATCCAAGTGCCATAACCGCATAACTGCAGCAAATAAAACTATAATAATAAAACCAATCTGCTTTTTCATGGTGTTTTAAAGAAATATTTCATTACCGGTTGTCCGTTTGGAAAGTTAATAGTCATATCCTTCGTGCCTATCCCCCGATAGTCAATATATAAAGTATGCGGCCGCAAATGCGCATAGTCAATGTAATCAACGAAATGATATTTACCAAAGCTTTTTACTTCATCAAATGCGGCATAGTTTTTCGGATAATATACAACTTCTTTTCGAAAAACTGCAGGATCATACTTTGTGTAAAGCAAGAAAGAAATGTAAGGAAAGTTCTCTGGCCCGAACATCACTACCTGATCGGAAGGATATTTTTCTGAAAGTTCAACTGCTTGCTCAAATCCATAGTGAAGATATTGCGCTTTTTGATAGTTAATATGCAGATAATATGCATCAAAAAAATAGAGAATATTAATCATATATCCAATAAGAAAGCAAAAAGAAAAGAGCTTAACCCAAGTATTTCTCTGAGCATATGATATGATTCCCTCTGCTCCGATGCTCATAACAATAATGAACAAAGGTAGCAGGAGGAAAAGACGCGTAGATGACTGTGAGTCATTGGTGATGGCTGATGGTAGTATACCCAATAGAAACCATAGTACAAATATAACTTTATTCTTCTCCTTTACCTGCATAATGCCGATACATCCAAATATCAAAAGTATTGCGTCAAGAAGGTAAAAATTACCAAAGTACCCAAGACTATTCACTAATTTTGAACCACCGGTATCAAACAAGAAAGATGGCGAAAGTGCTTCGAGGTAGTTCTCTCCGATTTTATATGGAATTGCGAATGGTTTTGAGTAAAAAATTCTTCCTAAAATTTTATCATTTGAACCATCTATTCGAAAAACATCCGTAATTTCATGTACTATACCTTTATCATTCCATATTGCAAGACTTGATATTTTTCCGGTGCTTGATAAATAAACACTCTTTCCCACTAGAATAATTACCACCAGAAAAATGCAGAGACCAGCATAAAAAAATACATTTTTTGGAAGTTTTTTCCAATATACGGAGAATAAGATCATGCAAAACAATGGGGTAAATATGACAAACGAATGATACGTAAACATTGTTGCTGAAAGCAGCAGACACGAGACAAGAAAAAGCAGTTTCTTTTTTACATTCTGAA
The DNA here is from genome assembly GCA_035946335.1 of Patescibacteria group bacterium. Lineage (GTDB taxonomy): Bacteria > Patescibacteriota > Microgenomatia > Levybacterales > UBA12049 > PRDT01. The sequence continues at coordinate 25,131 of DASYZL010000001.1, forward strand.
TATAATGCAAAAAAGCTAATAATCCCCCAAGGAAATACATAGTTGCAATATTGACCTCAAATGCCATTCGGGAAAAATAAATTCCCCAAGGTGATACGGTAAAAAACACTGCAGCAAAAAGTGCAACTCGCTTTTTCTGAAAGAGTTTTAAGACGAGAAAATAGGTAAGAATAACTTGTACGACACCTGCTAGAGCACTGGGAAAACGGATTGAAAAATCATTTAAACCAAATATTGCGATTGAAGGAATAGTAACAAGCGGGTAGCCAATGAGTTTCCAGTCACCAAATGACTCAAGGCTGATTGGAAAATATTTTCCATGTTCATCATACCCTGTTTTCATTAGGGAGTATGCATTATAACCTAACGCTTGTTCGTCTATGTTAAGGCTTGCAGGAATTTGTGTAAGTGCAATAAATCGTAAAGCAGCCGCGAAAAGGACAATACATATCAATAACCAATAATTCTCAAGAAATGTTTGCTTCATAAACATGATATTTGATTAGTATGAAAATGCGATCTCATAAAAAATTGGGTGATGCAGTCTATCGTAGATTATTGTATCGGGCTTTATTGTAGAAGGAAATTCTTTGGGATTGCTGACCAAAAGGATCTTTTTTCCCTGCATATTTTTGATAAGAGGCAGGTTGTGAACAAAATAAATATTATCAATTCTATCAACCGAAATCCACCCTCCTTGTTCAATGTGAAATGATTTTGTTGAAGACAATTGGTATTGTTTTGGATTATATTTTGCGTAAACCAAATAATAAATATATTGCTTTGTATCATTAAGGTAATCAGATATATAAATACGGTCATAATGAGATCTTTTTTTGCTTATACTAGTCATAAGCTCCTGATATCCATACTGAGAAAAGTACCCATAATAGTCAGGGAAGTATGTTGTGTAGGAAATGAAAAATAACCCTATAGACGCAATATACCAAAATAGAAAGATTGTAATCAGCGATTTTTTAAAAAATATGCTCTTCATTGAACGGATCCGCTGGGTTAAGGAGTATGCACCAATAGCTTCAACGGTCACGAGAAATGGTATCATCGGAGAAGATCGCGCATAATGACCGTCTCCTGTCAAGGCATCAGCAACTGGTGCAAAAAGTAAAAGCAAGAATGGAAACATGAGTTGCTTTTCTTTTTTTGTTGTAATGATAAAGACAATTCCTAAAATGAACAACGGTAGTTCTATAAGATATGCGAGATTGCGCGGAGGTAACAATGCATATTGCGTTGTTGTCCCATCTATATAAATATAATAAAGAGAAAAATGATGAAGATAGTTAATAAAAAATTGTGTGGCGAATGAACGCGGTTTTTCCATAATTATTTTACAGAAAAAAACAGGATACTCTTTCATACAGCTTCCCCGCTTTGCATTAACTTTGTTAATAATGCCAATACTGTTAACATTTTGAAACATACCCACCTGTGAGAATCGTGTATTTGCAGTCATATTTCCTAAGAGCAGAAGCGGGGCAACGCATACTATAAATAAACTTGCACTAAACAATATAAGAAGTTTTCTTTGTAAGAATTGTTTTCTATAAAATAAAAACGACACAAGAATCACTATAGGAATGAATAATGCATAGGCTGAATACGTGTACATACATAACGAAAGAAATACAATAGCAATCGGTAAAAAGTATTTGTTTATCTTCCAACGAATAAGAAAATTTAGGCCGCAAAGAAGCAAGCATACGCCTAACGTTGCTTCAGTATTGATCCTGCTTATACCCACTGCCCATGGAAGTGTAGCAAGGAGGAAAGATGCAAATAATGCAGCAACATTATTGAATAATTTTTTTACAAAAAGATACACTAGCGGAATTGCAAAAACTCCGGCAAGAAAAGGAGGTACCCGCACTGCAAATTGTGTAAGACCGAAAAGTGCGACAAATGGCATTAAGATATACGTCGTACTAAATGCAGGCCGATAATCACCAAACCCTTTAAGGAAGAGCCCTGGTGGATTACCCCATTGATCATGACCGGTATGCAAAAATGAATATGCATCATAGAGAAAATCTGCTTCATCATTTAAAAGTCCCGTGGGAATAGCACCAAATTTGTACGCACGCAAAAAAATTCCTAAAGAGATAGCAAGGAGCAATAATAAAATTAGTATATATTTATTCATTGTGCAATTGCCTCAAACGCAATGCTGCCATCAGGAAAGTATATATTGTGTAATGACTTGACAGTATCAGGGACTTCATGAGGCGAAGCAATAATGAGAGTATTTTTTCTTCCACGCATTGCGGACCAATCGATTGGTAAAAATTCATATTTACCAATTTTCCGGTACATTCTAATAGCACTCATTCGTTCTGTTGTCTGCCAATAATGCTGATACCAAGACGGGTTTATTTTGTTAAAGAACAAATAGTAAATATAGGGTTGATCATAATAGTAGGTAACAAGAATATGCTGGTAATTCTTTTCTTGCAGTTTGGCATATGCAAAAACTTGCTGATATCCGTATTGCCAATATAATGCATTATCCCTTGGTGTGACAACGTAGTATTGATGCAGGTAGTATAAAAAATTACAGAAGAGCACTACGCTCGCGAGTATGACAAATCCAAAATAGAGCATTTGCGAAAAATGTTTTTTTAGAAAGAGACTACTTGTAAATACTCCAATTGCAACAGCAATTTGCATGAAAGGGAGTGAACCGATATCTCTCACTGCATGAGGAGCACCAGTTGCAACAGCAGATGGCACCGGTGCAATAAGGATTAGAAAAAAAACAAGAAATGATTTTTTATTGCGAAACGTAACCAACGCATAGATTCCGATCAAGAGAAATGGCAAATCCCATAGATATAACATGCCCATACCTATCGCCTGATGCTGCTGTCCGCTGTCACCTTGGAGGAACAAAAAATCAGGAGAAAAATGTTCAAGGTAATTTTTTGTTAGAGTACTTATCCATACTATTCGTCTGTTTGCAAGTATTTCTCCTGCTATATCGTGGTATTTTTGCGCTTTTTCCAGTTGTTTTATACTAGAATCGAGTGTCGTTTGATCGGAAAAAATAGTGACAGTTGCAAACCGTGCATCAGTAGTGGACGAAGATAAAATGAGACTTTGCAGGATAGGAAGACTGCCAAAGAAACAAATCGCAAAGGCAATAAGTACCACTATAAACTGCTTTTTCAACTCTTTCCAATACAAAACTCCCAAGGCAATGAATAATAATGGCACTAAAAGACGAAAACTGTGGTATGAGTACAAAACGATTAAAAATGAAATTGACGAAATAAAATAGTACCATTTATTTTTCAACCCCTGGAAAAAGAAAAAAAGCCCTAATGCAAAAAAGAAAACGCCGATATTGCCTTCAAATGCGGCCCTACTAAACTGCAATGACCAAGGAGAAATTGCAAAGAAAAAGCTGGTCAGTAAAGCAACAGGATGAAAATGTTTTTTCTTGAAAATATCTTCTTCTATTTCTTTTGTCAGCAAGAAAACGACAATAATCGTAAATGTTCCAATAACTGCTGACGGTAAGCGTACGGCAAATAATGTTAGCCCAAATAGCGCAACCGAAGAAGCAGTTAAATACGTATATGCAGGGGGCTTGTAGTCATCAAATGAACGAATAGAAAGAGGAAGAAGATTACCATATTCATCCTTTCCCGTTGTTAAAATCGAATAGGCATTATATCCTTGTGATGCTTCATCCCAATCAAGGCTCGGTGGATTTATTCCAAGTTGATAAAAGCGCAAGCACATACCGAGCAGAAGAATACTAACAAGAATTATCTTTTCTTTCATACTATAGCTTGTCTCCAACAATGAACACTAAATCACCATTATGATTATAAATCTTTTTCAACACTCTGACATTCGATTTCTGATGCTCATATTCACTTGGCGAAAGCGCAATGAGTACATTATGAACCCCTCCCGCCATTTTCTTGAGATCAATATAATCAAGTTCGTGTTCTCCAGCTCCCCAGCTTGTTCCTCCAAATAGGTATTTTCCAAATCCATACCAGTGCCCGTTTTTTTGGTATTGCGAGGGGTCATATTTGCTATAATAAAGTACATACATATATGGCTTCCAGTAATGACCCGAAATAATAATTTTTCCATACTTATTTTGTACTGGGAATACATATTGTAACAATTCTTTGTACCCATCAGCAAAATCAGCACTCGTCCCCCTTGCAGAAGGACCGTAATATAAGTAGAGGTATTTGGAAAAAAATCCGATAACAATACATAATAAACACATTACAAAGATAATCCGCCATTTCCCTTGTAGCAAAAAGAAAATCCATGCTACCCCAAGTCCAGTAATTAGTTGCGGTATCGGTAGTACATTGAGGATTCGAAGCGCATGGGGATTTGGCACAGAGATTGCAGCAGGAATTGGTGCGAGCAGCATCCATGAAAGAACAACCCATTTTGCTTTTTTCGGCAATTTCCAAAACACGACATATAACCCAACAAGGACGAATGGAAATTCCCAGAGATAGAGCATGCCCATTCCGCTTGTTGACTGACGGCCTTGCGGATCACCCTTCGTAAAGAGAAAATCCCAACTGAAATTTGCAAAATACCCTTGTACAATCATTTCCGCATAAATAACTCGTCTGTTGTCAATAATTTTATTCATAAAAGTGGGGTGTTTTTCGAGATCTACTGATGCTGAATAAACTGCTTGTTGGGCATTATCAAAAACACTTACCTGATTAGCTCGAATGCTTCCCTGGGGTGTGGCAAGCGCTTTGTACATTGGAAACGAAACGATAAGGAAGAAGAGTACTGCAAGAAAAACAGTTTTTTTCTTCTGTAATAATTCCTTGTGAAAGATAATAAGTAGAGCAATAAGTATAAGTGGCGCAAAAACGACAATGCTTCGGTAAAAATAAACACTTACCGCAAAGAGAAACATTGAGAAAAAAAGAAGTGTTATTTTCTTTTTACGTAAAGCGACAAGAAATATTATTATGCCACCAATAACAAATGGTGTTCCAATATTTGCTTCAAATTCAGTTCTTGAATACTGAATAGCCCATGGTGCTATTGCAAGAAAAAATACAATGAGTAAACTGATAGGAGTTCGGTATTTTTGCAGTATACCTGTACCTTTCTCTTCCAGAAGAAGCAATTCGTTCACAAGAAAAAAAGTAAGAACAACGTCACTGATTCCGGCAAATGCAGATGTAAATCGCGTTGCAAACTCATTTAAACCGAAAAGTGCTATCGGAATAACAGAAAGATAAATATTAGCAGGCATTTTATAATCGTCATATGATCTGAATAGGATTGGCATAAATGTTCCATACTCGTCACGTCCTGTTTTGAGAATCGAATAGGAATTATAAGAAAACGCTGCTTCATCCCAATAGATAGATACTGGTACTTCGGTGATCCGATAAAACCGCAGAAAGGCTGCCAGGAAAACAAGCAAAAACAGACAAAGCTGTACCCAATATGTTTTTATAAAGACATTAATCTTCATGCAAAAGCGGGCTATTTAAGAGCATCGCAGGAGGGGTTGGGATTGGCTTGTTCTTATGGAATCTCCTCATTTGCACAATATAGTCACCGAAGTGTTTTTCTTCAATGATATCGGATACTTTATCTTCGTCGTATGCAATTTTTATTGGGTAGATGTACGGAATACCTTCATTTGGTTCAAAAATAAGGAAACGAATATCAGTTGCAAACGTTTTTTCTGGTAAATTGCCCAATTGCCCTGTCTGGCCTCTCCCGGCGAAGTAGGGAAGGTATCCATATTGTGTCATTCCGTAATGCTGATAAAGGTATGCCCACGTTGTATTAATATAAAGAGGGTTTGTCATGGTGATAATAGAAAAGGGCTTGTTGTATGCCTTTTGATAAGTATAGTTCACAATTGCTTTTTCTTCTGGTAACGTTGCCCCTTGCTGTACGGTGAAGATTACAAAATTATTTGTAAGATACGTTTGGGAAAGCTGTATCTGACAAAAGAAGAGAAAAATAATCCCCAGAAAGAAAATGAATTTGTTTTTTAAAAAAGTAATAAGCAAGTAAGCCGTCGCGATAACTCCAGAAGGGAAAAAAGCATAAAAAAGAAAGTAGCTTGTTGAAATTCCGCTGCTAAAAAATTGAAAAAGTAATAGACTTCCCAACCAGATGCCTACAAACAGGAGTGGTTTCTTGTCTTCTCCCTTCATTTTCCTTATGAGTGCACAAGTAAAAATTCCCAGAAGGAACAGGACAATAGTAGAGGAAAATGCAAATGTTGTTGTTGTAAAAAAGTCAGTTGAACGCTTCAGAAAATTCTCCAAGAGCAGTTGTAGGGTAACATGTCCATGATCTGTGTTATACAAAAAGGATACAGCTCCCTTAATCCCTTGAAAATGGAATTTTATTTCTGCAATAAAAAATGAACTGAGGAGGAGTAATAATCCGATAAGGAAAGCGGCACATTGTTTAATGGTAATATGAGTCTTAAAGATAAATAGAAAGAGCGGTAAGCAGATAAGTAACAACGCAAAGGCAAATTCCCCTTGTATAAAAATACCGAACAGTACCCCGCTCAGCAATGCAGATAAGGCACGAGGTTTTTCTAAAAAATCCCAAAGAAAGAATAATAGCACTGGGACAGCGAGGAGACTGAGAATCGGGTTTGACAACCAGTGTGTTGACATTTGAAAGAGTGGAGAAAGTATGTAGAGCAGGAACGCAACAATTGTTATCTTTGTCTGGGAAAATAATCTCTGTGTTAATAGTGCGAGAACTCCAGCACTTACATATAGCAATATACTAAAAAATAGCGCTGCAAACTCTGGCTGATTGTAAAGCATATATGGCACAGCAAGAGCGTAGTACCATAACACACCGTGAAATACACCCGGAATATCAGTGGAAGGTCCAAGAATTTTTAAGTGATCGTCATGTAAGATACTGTTCGCTTCGAATGCATCGCGTGCTTGATCATAGGAGAAAAAAACATGATAGATGATACCTTGTGCAGTAATAAAAATTGCGCAAGCAAACCCAGCAATAAGAAGTAACTGCAAGAGCATTGGGATGCTTCTCCAAGAGTTCGTGATAGCCGTTACTGTTCTTTTCATGTTAATCAGTAAAGCGATACTTCAATAGTGTCCAGAGAGCAATCGGTCCATCCTTCATCGCAACAAGCTTTTTCCCTTCTTCATAGTTTCGGGGTACTGTTTCGATAGGAAGCTCTATAACACGAAGATGTAATTTAAGCAACTTAGCTGTTATTTCTGGTTCAAATGCAAATCCTTTTGCATGAATTGCCAGATGCTGTAATGCGTTACGGGGAAATAACTTATAACAAGTCTCCATATCAGTAATCCACGTCCCATATAGTACACTCGTCACTAAACTTAAAAATCTGTTACCGATATAGTGGAGAAGAAATTGGAGATTTTTTTCTTCTTTTGTAAAATGAGGAAGCCTTTTCAAGCGTGTTCCATAAACAATGTCTGCTTTTTTGAGTAAAATTGGTTGTACTAACTCTTTTAAGAACTTTGGGTCATATTCGAGATCTGCATCTTGAATAACAATGTAATCTCCTGTTGCTTTTCTAATACCAGTTATTACCGTTGCACCTTTCCCGGCATTTTTTTTATGTTGTGTGAATGAAATATTTTTCAATTTTTCTTTTTTGAGAAAGCTTGTTACTTTTTCAGCAGTCTTATCTATCGACCCATCATTAATAATGATTATTTCCTTTGTGATACCAGGGATAGTAACTGCAATAACTTTCTGCAGTACTTCAAGTATAGTCTTCTCCTCATTAAAGACCGGGATAATAATTGATAATTTCATAGCTTAAAAAGCATTTCCTGCCCTCTCGTTCCAAGTAGCATACCCGGAAAACAATGTGACTGCTGCAACAGTAATGCATAATGAACATTCGGATCACCGATAAGTTTGTTCAGCTCAGTCCCAGTTAACGAACAATTATGGAGTAACATATTGATATTTCCCATATTCGCTAGTCTTTTCCGCCTGATAGATGCTGTAGCATTATTGTCAAGACTTGGTGTCTCATAATATATTTGTCTCCCGGTTAGGGCTGAAAATACAGGAAATGAATTTCCTGATTGATCCAGCACTATTATAGCATCAGTTACAGGGATTTCACGTTGAATAACTTCACTCATAGCAAGTGTCTGAAGAGGAACAATAAAGGGTTGAGAAGCAAAAAATGATCTAAAAAATACAAAAAGATCTGGAACAATTACGATAAAAATGAGTGATACAAGAAGGATTTGACTAACAACCTGTTTCTTTACATAGATTGATCCAATGACAAACCCTGTTGGAATCAAAAGGAAAATATATGTTAGCCAAATAAACTGGAAAACGTTAAAAACACCGCTTATTTGGACAAAAAATGTCGGTAGTAATAATCCGACAAGGATAACAATAAGCCAGAACACATGTACATAGTTTTGATAAAATGATTTTCGAAATAGATTCTGTATACGCAAAAGGGATAGAAAGCGGATATTAAGCGACGGGACAAAATACCAGAAAACCGCAACCAGGTATAGAAATGCGATGTGCAGCTGGTTATTATGCGCTGCGAAAACCTGGTATTTCAACCCCCATGCATATGAAGAGAGTGCAAGGGAACCTTCAATAAAATGACGGTACAAGAGAAATGGCGCGAATAACAATCCACCTGCTCCATAATTTATGGGAAGATAGAGAAAAGCACCTAGAAGAAATCCGAATAAACACATAAACAGAAATCGTGTATTTCTCTCACGGAGAAACGAAATTCCTGAAACAACGAAGACAGCCACATATACCATGACAGCTGCGTAGATTTTTGTTGATGGTAATACTCCGAGAAGCAGAATAGGAAATAGCATTTCTTTTTTTGTTTTTACTGAAAAAAACGTAGGAACAAGCAAGAACACAAAACATGTACCAAAAAGTACAGTCGGATCAAAAATATGCGAATATCCCTGTATAATACCAGGATTATAATTAAGAAATTCCCTATCAAGCAGAAATGAAGTTATTGCGGTTAACCCCTGTCCAAAATAGAGAAGAATAAGAAATATCAATATCCCCGCCTTTGACATTTTCATGTATTTTGCCGTTGCCAGTGCGGAAAATCCAAAGAAAAGCATTAGAAAGACTGGGAAGAAACGGAAAAATAAGTCGTAGACAGAAAAAACAGGAAAAAGGTTAAAAAAATTCGCAATGAGGAAATCGTAGAGAAAATGATATCCGTGGAACGGCACATCACTCAGATAAGGTGTTTTTGGTGGAAATTGAGCGATAAACTGACGGATTAGACTCACATGGAAAAATCCGTCAATGGCATTTGCTCCATAGAGCTGCATTCCCCGCTTTGTGATAATGCCACTCGTTATAGTAAACAAAACAGCAGCAAATGAACCGATAAGGATAACAAAGACATTCTTATCCCAGGTGATTTTTTGTTTCGTCAGCAAACGAGACACTTCTTGTATCAGGCAAAATAAAAGAAAAAAATAGTAGAGAAAAGTCACATGTATCCACGATAATATATACACTGTAACAAGAAAAAAACTGATACCTAATCCAAATGCACATATCTCTCTTATTAAACCATCGAATTGCTTATCATATAATAAATCGAATAGATATCTCCCGGGAATGTAGATTGCGACCAAAAAAAACAAAATGAATAAAAGTACTGAGATAACTATCATATTAGGAAGCGAGAATGACATCATCGTCTTTTTTACAGAAAAGTTTTTTATTTTTCCTTCGTACTTTCAATGCCTGTGGCAATAACTGGACTGCTTGAAAAAATCCACTGAGCAACTCCCAATTTTTTCCTTTTAATGAAGTGAGCAAATGATACGGAAGCCATAGTATGTGCTCAGTTATCAAATGAGTATCTGTTGCGTTTACCCAAACAAATAAAAATTGATTGCGATACGCAAGTTTCTGGATCCTTGTGGCAGTATAATTCTTCTTGATTGCACCTCCCTCGTGTTCGTGGGTAACAATACTCTCCTTTTCAAATAGTGTTTTATACCCTGCTTTTCTTGCCCTGTAGGATACATCAACATCTTCCCAGTAGAAGGGATTATAGATATTGCAAAGACCATGCAACGTATCCCAGATAGATTTACGGAATGCACCGCTTCCGCAACTCACCCATAGTGTATCTTCTTTATCAAGATCTCCTGCAGCATGTACCAGAAATCCCCGTTTCCATTGTCCTATTCCCCTTCCTCGTAGAATTGTTTTCCCGTCTTCAATACTTTCATCCAAACAGCCAACGCCAAACACATCCTTTTCTTCAAAGTGCTTGAGAAGCGGTTCAAGAAATCCTTTCTTGGGAATTACATCGGTATTTAAAAGGAGCAAAATATCTCCGCTTGCAAGACTAACTCCTCTATTCACATTTGCTGAAAAACCACCATTACGTCTATCTGTATTGGTAATCGTTTTTACTAGTATATTTTTCTCTTTGGAATGTTCAATGAAATCTTTTATAACTGCAACAGAATTATCAGATGAAGCATCATCTGGAATAATCATCTCTATTGTTCCTTTTCTGTAATCCTTTACCGCTTCAAGAACTTTCGGAAGATTTTTCTTTAATAGTCTTTCTCCATTATAATTAGGAATAATAATACTGATGTTCATAAATCAATCTTAAAGTAATCGGTCTGAAAATACTACTCTATGGACCCCTTTCGGCACATAAACACCCCTGAGCGCAAGATCTGTTTGAAGTATACTGGTTTTATTACCATCAATGGCAACCTGCCATGTTGGATAAAATGTATCAGTTAAAACAAGAAATCCATCAGCTGAGTTATTTGTATTGATAGTGATGCTATTTGGTGAGTAAGCAAGAATACGTACCGTTCCTTTTGTGGGGGAAAATGGAGGAATTGTATCTTGAACAAATGCAACATCATTTAATGAATATTGCATGTTAAAAATGTTTTCTATTGTTTCCTGATCTGAATGTGTTTGAATAACTTTATTGACAAAAAAGGCGCGTGGCAACACATTTTTATTTTCAAAAATTCTCGTCTGTCCTTCCTGGAAAACTTTTGTTAATGCAGGGTTTTTTTCTTCATGCAATGACAAAACATATTTCACTCCCAATAAATCCATGATGCGGCTATTGTATGAATGAGGTGTAATAATCCTATTAAAACCAAATGGCTCATTAATATCCGGCTTTCCTCTTTCAGATGCAACAACCAATTCTCCGTATCGCAATAAATATAACGGGTCATATCCGTCAACGCTTTGCAAATGGTAATAGGATGAAACATTTGGTGGAAATATTTGTGAATCAGTTGTCATGTAACGGTAGTTGCCTAGATTATTTTGTAAAAAGGAAATTGTTTGCGTTTGAGGAAAAAGATATTGAGCAGGAGTAAACGGGATAAATTTTTCAGCAAAGCGCACAATATCAAAAACAAACAGAATTGTCAAACAAAAGAGGAGTGCGTATTGTACATTCTTTTTTTGTTGCGTCAGGAGAAAAAACATTACAAGTACTGCAAAAGCAACGAATGTAACAGATGGAAAAATAAGATTTTGTTTGGCAATTTGTAAATCCATAAGGGGAATGGCAAAGGTAACACCTTCCTTCAAAACAAAGACCCACAATCCTCCGAAAAGAAGCGCAAAAAATCCGATAATAATAAGTATTTTTTTGTCCTGTTTTTTCAAGAAATAATCAGCTCCCACTGCCGCAAGTATTGCAAGGGAAAAATCCGTTACATATAGAAGCCGGGTTGGCTGCGAAGTTGAAAGAAAAGGAATTTTTAATAGAAACGGAATTACTGCAACAGGTGTTGGGAGAGCAAAAAGAAGTGAAAGAAAGAAAAGAACACTGAAAAAAAATGTTTTTTTGTCATGGCGGAAGAACAAAGCATACATGGCAAATAAAAGAGGGATAATGCCAATATATCCAACGAACTCGGCGTAATTCCAAATTCCCCAGTAATTCAATGTTGCTGGATTGCCAAAAAAGTCAGGCGCAACAAATTGCACGAGGTGCTGCCATGGAAGAAACCATCCTTGTGTTGTAAACGGATTTTGATCAACACTCCGGGCAGAAAATTGGATGAATTGTAACGTTGGTAACCATTGTGCAGCTGTTACGACAAGAATTGCAATGCCTACTAAAAGAAACGGGATATATATCCTGAATATCGATAAAATGACTGAAGACTTTTTTTCTTTTTTTGCTTTTTGAGAAATTCTAACGAATAAATATAGGTTACTGATACACAAACTATAAAACAACACTTGTATATGGCCACCTAAGAACTCACAGACTTCAGCAAAGAAAAAAATGAATCCCCACCCAATCGTCCATTTTCGTAACAATTTATCTTTGGCAAGCAGGATGAGCGGGAGCCAGATGACGACTTGTAACACCGTATTCCACTCGAGCCATGCAACAAAAAATCCGGAAAAACAAAATGCAAGAGCTCCCAAAACTCCCGCACGCCAATCTAATCTTAAAGATTGTAAATAGAAAAATAAAAAAATGGCACCTAAGAACGGCTGCAATATGATAAGCAGACTCCAAGCAAAGTGGAAGGGCAAAAGGAAGAAAAAAATATTAAGAGGATAGAAAGGAGCTGATTGAAAATTTGCAAGTAGCGGATACCCGGCAAAGCTGTAAGGATTCCATAAGGGAAGCTGTCCAAGTTTTTCCATAGCAATCACAATGAATCGCCAAGGATATTGTTGCCTGATTGGATCGGTAATCAAATAGTTCTTATAAGGAATTCCATTGGGATTTGTTTTTGCATACAAATCACGAAATGGGTGATACAGTCCGATAAGATCATCCGAAGGAATTGGCAAGAAACCAGACAGGAGAAACTGCCGAAAAAAAATAAGAATGATAAGGAAAATAAAAAGAACCGGGAAAATTTTTTTCATTGTATAAGCTTTTGAACCGATTCGCAGAATTGCTTTTCTGAAAAATCTGCTGCACGTTTTTTTGCGTTTTTTGAAAAAGATTCCCATAGTTTTTTATCTTCTATCAGTTTTTCTGTTTTTTCTTGTAACTCATCAAGGGTTGTCCACAACAATCCATTTTTTCCGTCTTGGACAATCTCTGTTTGGCCTCCGGCATGAATAACAACTGGCACGCATCCTGCTCCCATTGCTTCAACTGTTGCTATACCGAAGTGCTCAGCATATTCCGGATGTTTTTCAAGATCTTCCCCATACCCGCTTGCGTGCCAGTAAATTTTCGCTCTGGAGTAGATATCCCATAATTCCTCATTTGTCTGGTTTATGAGAAACCGTATCGGATACCCTTTTGCACTCATCTGCATTGTTGCGAATGCTTCCTTATCGCGTTCTTTGATACTTACTGCCAAAACAAAATTCCACCCCTTTAATCCGTTATCAACCATATGTTTAAACGCATCAATCATGATATCCTGTTTCTTGTAATTGCCTCCATATATTGAAACATTTGCTACACGAAATCTTCCAACATGCAAAATGATATTTTCTTTTTTGATTTGCCTTGGATGTAACGCTACCGGTGGATATAAAACTGTTGTTTGTAAATGAAATTGTTTATCGATAAATGATTTTGTGTACTGGGAATTGCAGAAAAACTTGTAAATCCTTGCAACTTTTAGTTTATCAACAAGAGTAACCGTCTGCATTGCTTCAAGAGGCTGCTGGATATGAAGAAGTACTTTTTTTGTTAGTAAAAGCGGAATACTTCCGTCACTTAATACAATAATGACATCGTACTGTTTACTTTGGAAAAACCGTTCCCAAAACGAAACATGAGGAGAAAATATATTCTTTACGAGTTTTAGTTGTGATATATCGACAGCAAAGCGTTCATGAATATCGCGAAGATCCTGTGGATTATCCCAAAAAATTGAAACGCTATTGTTCTCTGCTAAACATGCAGCAATAGTCATCATGTATTTTTCTCCGCCACCCAAATCATCAAGATACGGGTCATAAATGCCAATGTTCATACAATCTATTATAGAGGAAGCGTGATGTTTTCTCCATCATGTGCTTGTTTTTTCAGGATTGTTCTTGCGGTGTTTCCTTTTTTGTCGATAAGTATTAAACTTCCACCATCACTGCCGTGTAAGCGCGATTGATATTGTTTTTCAAATCCATTTACTCCCTGGTATGTCGTGCTGCTGTAAATAGCTGTACAGCATTCGTTCGTATTCATAACATCCACAGGGATGCTTTGTGTATACACGCGTGATGGGTAGGGAATAACTGATAAACCTTGAAATGAAAGAATTGCAGATTTTGTTGCTTCATTCCATAGATAAAAAGATGTGAACAGCGGAATTACTTGTCCAGGGTATGGATTCTCAAGATAGGCATTTTGTATGTGCTCTTTTTCAATTCCCGATAGGTTACTTAAGTATAAGAGCATGTGTATCTCTTTTTGCCTGCTATATTTTTGAGGATCAATCAAAACCTCATAGCCATCAATATCCTGCACAAGAATGTTGCCAGTTTTATCTGTTACTGATCCTCTTTTACCAAAAGTAACTCTTGCTATTAATATGTCTCCAGGCTGGAAACTATTCAGTAAATCATTCCAATCCCAAATAACTTTCCAGACATTATCTGTTTTTTGAAACCGGATTGTTTTTTTCTCCTGAAAACTACCTAAATTCCTTGTTGCATAGGTCATGACACCCGAAACAATAAGCGAATCGTGTGCTTGCGTTTCTCCTGTTTGATGAAATGAGACAGACTGTATTTGCCCCTCTTCATAGGCCTTTTGTGCAATAAGACGAAATACAGACCTGTTTGGAAGATGTTGATTATTGTCTATGTCTTCCATATATACATCCTGAAAATATCCATGAGACATATTGTAGAGAAAATAAGAAAGTACCGGCTGCACTGAAGGAGTAAGAAAGCTGTGTAGATAGACGAAAAAACCTATGCCAACGATATACAAACTACTTATAACCATAACACGCCACTTTTCAATACCTTTTGTAATGTATTGGGCAGTAAAAAAATACAGAAATGGAAGAACAAGAAGTATATAACGCGTATAAACAGGGATGAAGAGGAATAGAAATATTGCAGCAATAACATACAGAGTAAGCATTTTTTTAACCAAGGAGTGATGCGTAATCCAGATGTTAATCATTCCAAAAATACTGACAATAATACTAATGGGCCAAATGATCCACCATTCCTGTATTACAGTTAACACCCCGTTGCTAATATCCGGAAATTTTCCTAAAAAGAAAATATCAAATAATGCTTTATGATGAACAGGTAGGTGTGATTTTGCATAAAATGCAATAATATACTTTTGCAATTTCAAAAAATCCTTAATGGAATAACCCAAGGCAAAGTACCTGCCATACGGAAAGAGAAATCCTGTGATACATCCCAAACAAAGCAAGAGAAACGGGAACAGTTTATGCTTTTTATAGTAAGCAAATGCAAAGAGGAAAAATAGAATAGGTGAAAGAATGGGAAATTTAATGGTGGAAAACAATCCGAGTGAAATTCCTGATAGAAGCGAAAAATACTGAGAAGCAGAAAGCGATTTTAGAAATGTCCAAATACTGAGAAGAAGAAAGAATACCTGCATGATATCTAATGAGCTGCTAACCAGTTGCGAGGCAAAAAGCGGATCACTAGCAAGAAGGAACGTAGCGAATAAACCGACCATGGACTTACCGGATACTGTTTTACCAATGAGAAACAGCAGAATAATACTGCCAATCCCAAGGAAAAGTGTTGCATAATATGGATTGCCAAAAAGTAAAATAGAAAAACCTAGTAAGTATTTTCCAAGCGGTCCGGTTTCAGGATTAAACTGTGAGGGGTCAGCTCCATGCACCAATGTATATCCGACATAGGCAAACAATCCATCATCACCAACAGTTCTTTGGGACAGTGGTAAAACCCACTGCGAATGCTCTACCCTATCTTTCCAATACAATCCGTCGTATTTACTGAAAAGTAAACTTCTCTGGGAAAAAATAATTTGTCCAAGTTGCAGTAAAATGAAAAGGGAAAGAACGAATGAAGCTATTTTTTCTGATTTGAGGAGAATCATTTTGTCACATTATTCTAGCAAGTTTTGACAACGTAAAAAAGGCTATGCTATTATCAAAGCATGAATTTCAATTTGCCCTTTCCGCCAATTGTTTTATTCATTTTGTTTGTCTGGTCAATTTTCTGGAACGGTTTGGCACTCTGGCACGCAGCGAAAAATAATCAAAAAAACTGGTTTGTAGTCTTATTGGTTATCCACACAGCTGGTATTCTGGAGCTTCTTTATTTATTTATTTTTGCAAAGAAAAAGTTCAAGATTGAAACAATACAATTCTGGAAACAATAGTATTATTGTAACGAGTGCTCTTGCTGCATTTCCCACAATCGTGCGTAAGTGATAAACATACTGAATGACTGGTAGATGCTCTCAATTAATCCTACTGTCCCAACTTTCCACCCTTCTTGTAGAATGTATGAATCAAAGAATGCTGTTGCCATGACTCGGAGGAATCGCCACCATGTCATTCTCGGATGTTTTGCGTCATACCGAAGTTTTGCCTCTATTTCGGACCATTCCACTGTTTTTGCAAGCATTGACGATAAATCTCGATGGGTATAGTGCAGTAAGTATCCATCGAGTTCGCCAATTCTTCCTTTTGTGACTGGACTTTCGTGCACTTTTCCTTTCCAGTTTATTAGAGCTTCACGTTTAAAAAGCCGCTCCAATTTTTCTATTTTTGGCCAGGGGTGGTCACCCAGATAAAAATTCTGCCTGAGGATTTTATATACATACACTTCCTGTAATTCTTTTCGTGTTGTTGCAATAATTGTATTTTGCAACTCTGTGCTTACCCGCTCATCCGTATCAATGTAAAAAATCCATTCTCCTTTTGATGCACTCAATCCAATGTTACGCTGTTCAGCAAAATCCCTCTCAACGCCTTTTATGATACGTGCGCCCATCCGTTTTGCGACATCACTTGTGCGATCCGTTGAGCCACCATCAATTATCAAAATTTCATCACAAAACTGAATAGAATCTATGCAGTCGGCAATAAGATGTTCCGCATTTTTTGCTATGATAATTGCTGAGAGTTTCATTTGTCCTAGTATAGCAGATGTTATCTAGATTTTAATCTCTTGTCATTTATCAACATCAATGTAGTTTCAAAGCTTCTATTTCTCCATTACTCGCTTCTGCATTATTTGGATCAATAAGTAGGGCATTTTCAAATGCTTGTAGCGCATTATGATAATCTTTCATATCTAAGTAAGCATATCCAATACAACTATGTAAACGACTCCTTCTTGGTTCAATATCCAGTGCCCTTTTATATTCTTCATATGCTTCTGTTGGCTTACCTAATAATCTCAATGCATCACCTCTATACATAATGGACATCCAATTATTTGGATTAAGTGACAGTGCAAGGTTAAATTGATCGAGTGCTTCTTGATATTGCTTTTGTTGCAATTGCACATTTCCCTTGCCATTCATCGCCCAAATATCTACTGGATTTAGATCTAACGCTCTATCAAAATCTTGAAGTGCTTCGCTATATCGTTGTAAATGATGATGCGCTTCTCCTCTACGAAAAAACGCAATATCGTTTTCCGGATTAAGAGCGATAACTTTATCGTGAGAACTCATGGCTTCTTGATACCTCCCGAGTTCATTTAATGCATTTCCTCTCCCTAAATGAGCTTCAATATTTTCAGGATCAAGCTGTGCTGCGCGGTCAAATTGCTCTAACGCATCATCATATTGCTCTAGTGATTCATAATCTAATCCTGATAATACAAGAGCGCTCGCCTCACGAACCCTGATATCATGCACGATACCCTCAGTTCTAGTTTTCGCTGCTATGACATCTGGATAGTTTATCATCCGTTTATTTGGATTATCAACCCGAAGTGAACTTGTTAAAGCAATAAGTGCTTCTTCATATCGTTGAAGATCTAATAAGACAAAACCTTTTTTCATCCATGCAACACTATCTTGATACTGACAAGCCTGTAATGCTTGCTCGTAAACTGCTAATGCTTCATCTGGTCTCATAAGTTGCCTGAGCATATCCCCCTTACCCTTTAATGCGTCAATGTACTGTGGGTCAATTTGGATAGCCTTTTCAAATGCTTCCAAGGCAGCTTCATGTTCATCAATCGTAATACTTACATTGCCAATATTAAAATAAGCTAACTTATTCTCAGGAAATATTTTTATTGCTTCATCATATTTTCCTAGTGCTTCTGTTAGTTGATCTTTGTCTTCAAGCTCTTTAGCTTCCCTAACTAAATTCATTGAGTCCCTTTTATTTTGAATAGAAACACTTTTTTCTAAACTCTGAATTCTTTTTGCAAGGCTTTTATCGTGACCATTTAATGAATATGCAATATTATATGATTTTAACGCTTCAGGTAACCTATTTTGTATTTCTAATATTTCTCCTATACTTACTAATACAGATATATTTGCTTTATTTTTTGAGAGTATTTGTGCATACACCTGCAAAGCTTCTTCATATTTTTTCATGTACGTCAGCAATTTACCTTTACGAAAAGATGGCTCATAATTTCCTGGATTAAGTGCGGTTGCTTTATCATATTCTACTAGTGCATCTTCAAACCGGAACATTCTCGTGAATATGTCACCTCTTTGCAAAAAGTAGTACTCATGAGGAGCAAGGGCAATAGCCTGATCGTATGCGGCAAGTGCCGTCGGATACTCTTTCATTTTGAATAAAATATCACCACGATACTCATGATGGGAAACATCGTCTGGTTCAATTTGAATCAATGCATCAACTGCTGAGAGCATTCCATTTAAATCTCCAACTTTACCACTTGCTTCAAGTTTTCCATCTAATGCTACCTTATTTGAAGGATCTATTTTTAATGCTCGTTCATAAGCTTTCAATGCGGTAACAGGATTATTGCTCCGCAAGAGAATATTACCTTGCTCAACTTCCCTGTTTACCTCCTCTAAATCTTGACCAGCACGTATTTCCCTTACTTCTGACCTTGTTTTTCTCCAGACTTTTGACAATAAAGCCATAGGACCTACCCCATCAGGTGGCGCAAGTTGCAATATTTGCTGATCACCGCTCATTTGCACATCGCCCTGAGAAACATTTGGCTCAGTTTGTGTGACATTGTATGAACGTCTCGGTTGATTCCTAGGATTTTGCCAAACTCCTAGTGTTGTTCTCTCCGGTAGAGTAACAACAGTCATCTGATCTGCAACAATAGGATTTGGAAGATTACCAACGGTACTACTAATAGATATATATCCTACAGGTTGTTCCGGTTCACTAAGAACTCTTAAGTACGCATTGATTCTTGCTTTTCCATAATCTTCTACTGTTGCATATCTATCTTCCTGCTTTGGTGCCATACCTCTTCTTACTACCGGCCAACCTTCTTCAGGTATAGGACCAGATAATCCTTTCTGTGTGAAGGAAGGCGGTTCAACAGTTTCATGAAGTTCTAGCCAATAATCATTTTTTGCCTCTTGACTCAATTTTCCGTATTCTTTTTCATAGGACTTAGGAATTCTAAAAGGTGTCTCACCAACAGCAGACCAATAGTCTGTAACCGCAAGTCCATATTGATCACTAAAAGATGACGCTTTATTCCGGAATTGCTCTGGAGCCATAAAGAAAACTGTCCCTCTTAGTTCCTTATGCTTTGCGGGTTCAGCTCCTTTAAGCAAAGAACTGATAAGAGCAATATCAAAATCATTTAACCAAAGATTACCCTCATTCAATAATAAATTACCGAGTTTGACGTCACAATGAATTATCCCTTTTCCATGCGCAGCTTGCAGAGCACTTGCAGCCTGATATATATACCTCGGTAAATCATGCTGCTGAAACCTGCCGTAAACGCTAACGACATCTTTCATCGACCCATCCCTTGCGTAACCTAATGCAACAAAGTTAACTCTTCTTCCTCTCTCAAATCCCGAGCCATAATATGGCACAACATATGGATGCTGCAAGGCACTTAACCGTTCTAATGCAGTTTTTTCTATTTCAAAGCCATTTCTGACATCTTCCCCTCCCATTAGACCGTTTTGCGATTCGTTTGCAAATGCTTTTATTACCACTGGAAAACCTGTAGGCGTTTCAGTAAAGTATACTTCAGCACCTCCTCCTTTACCCAATAGTCCTTGCACACGATATCCCGGATGCCCTGAATCGTTTACAATATAGCCTTGTTCAAACATACTCATAAAATATTAAGTAAAATCTTCTTCATCGAGTTTTTCTCGTTCTTTATTAACATGTTGCTGTGTTTGCACTAAAGGTTCAAACAAGTGATTCAATATGGTAAATCTACCCAAATAGTCGGTAAATGTTTGTAAGTTTCCGGCTATTTGTTCTCTATTTGGAAGTAATTGTCCATAATAAGAACTTACTTCACTCCAACCATTTTGATCCGCAGTGCGTTTCATCCTTGTTAATAAAACTCCGATATCTTCGCTAGTCATGTCAGAAGAAATAAGTGATACTGAACCTTCACCAAGAAATAATCTTATATTTCCTTTAATAATATCTGCTAGATTTGTTACAGCTAACCGTTTTACTTCTTCTACATCTGGAGTTTCAATTCCCCTTTTTCTTGGTTCGGTAAGTTTTGCATCATACACTTGATCAATAAGCTCCATTCTATATTGTGAAGCTCTTGGAGAAGAACGTAATACCTGTAGTTCATTTTCTGTAAGGGAATATTTGAGGTATGCTTCAGGGTTCCATTGATACTCTTGTGTTAATGAAGCATTAATACTCTCAATATCACCTTTCAACTGACTCGTTAAGAGATAATGAAGAAAAAACAAATAATTAACTGGAGAACCTGGAAATTCAAGGTGCACTTTTTCGTCGTTATCCTCAGTTTTCTCAGGAGAAACTTTAGGACGTTGAAGTTGTAATACGTTTTCTTGGTAAACTGGTTCTTCAACTTCTTCTATGATCTTATATTCCCCTTCGATTGATTCTTGTGGTATTGACTCTTGTTCTAGTCCAGCAATCTGACGTGCTTTTGTTTTAGCTTTTGAATGATTAGGTTGAGGTTTTTCAGAAACAACTAAAGCATTTGATTGAACATTTTGTGGCTCTGGAACAGTTGGAGTTTTTATGACACTTTCTGTCTCACTTTCATCTTCGATTATGCTTCGTTTCCTAGTAATTTCTTCATCAACTTGTTCATTGAACGTTTGCTGATGAATATCATTCCTTAGTAAACCTTCCTCTGTACTCACAAACCTTCTTGGGCTATCCTGGATTTCAGTATTATATACACTTTCTAATGTTGGAGAAAATTGAGGTTCATTGGTTGTTCTTAATGTTACTGTATCTTGGTCTGCTAGGAAAAAATCAACTCGAGCTACTTGCACTGACCCCAAAGTTGGAGTCATTGTCGGGTAGGATCCTGTTATTTTTTGAGTTAATTCAGACTCAGTTAAGGAAAGTTTGTTCTCATAATACTGAGTCATTGCCTTAATTAGTGCGAGTCGAATCTCGCTTTGGATTCTCACTTTCGTTGGATCATTTCTTGTTTCAGAAGTTATTCTTGAAAACTCTTGTCCAATCGTATTAATCCCCTGATGTACTTCTGAAAGTTCGTTGCAAAGTGCAATGACAAAACCAGGATTATATAGTTCCATACTAAAATGTTGAGATTCTGGATCAGCTACATCAAGAGTAAATCGTAAACCTTGTAAAATAGCAATATCCGACATTTTAGAAATATCCACTATACTCTGTTGATTTTTTCTCCTCTCAACTCCAGTTACTTTTCTAAGAAGACTCCCTGCTCTATATAGCAATTTACTTTTTCCTGATTCAACTTGATCTTTCATATATTTCTTATCATAATTATCAAGTTCTTCTAGTTCTAAGTAATCTATCTTCTTCTTCTATTTTTGCTCTGAGTTTTTTTTGTCTTTCTTCTTCGGATTCTACAAGAAGATCAACTACCTGTATTGTCAAATTATCACCTGCTAAATTTCTGGATCTATAATTATTATTAAAATAGTCATATTCATCTATCGCTCTTTGATATAAAAATCTAGCAGCATCTCGAGGATCTTTTATATTTGAAATAATATTGGCTACATATTGATTTACTTCATCATGGGAAACAGTATACCGTCTAGACAACAAAGGTATTAGATTTCTTAAAGCCTTTTTGCGCAATAATTCACGTTTCATTGTATTCCATAATCCATCAGAGGCTATTATCAATCGTTTATGTTGTGGCTGTAAAATAATATATCTAACATCGGGCACTACCGAGCTACCAGGAAAGGTCATGCGGTCTCCAAAAGCCCTTGCTACATTTACACCAGCACTTCTATCTTGATACGCAAGCCTTTTTCCTCTGCTAGTATCTTCAGAAACATATTCTTTAAGTTTTCGATCCCTTTTCATCTCGCTTTCTACATCGTGATCTACTGTGAGTTGCACCGCCCTGTTATTGCCATCAACTAATATCGCACGAGAATCACCTACATTGCCTGTAAAAAGATTATTTCCTTGAATTAATACTGCAACTGCTGTTGCCCCATGAGGAATACTAAAGTCTTCCATTGCTTCTAACATATTTTCTGCATCTTCGAAGCTATTGTACATTGCCCTTCCCTCAGGTTCACCTTTTTTCAAATTATCGAGCAACATCTTTGGATGCAATAGAGTTA
The DNA here is from genome assembly GCA_035946335.1 of Patescibacteria group bacterium. Lineage (GTDB taxonomy): Bacteria > Patescibacteriota > Microgenomatia > Levybacterales > UBA12049 > PRDT01. The sequence goes on from DASYZL010000001.1 coordinate 47,854, forward strand.
GATCCCTTGCTATAGTTATGCCTGCATTTTGATGACCTGAATGTGCATCAACAGTTAAAAGATATACCGAATCTTTACGTCCTCCAAATTCTTCAATGTAAATCTGGTTATCTTCATTTCTTTCTCTAACGTACTCCTCAGTTCCTGGCTTCTTTGGTCCTTGACCATGGGCTATTCCTACTCCTGTTATAGGTAACTTCTCATAATGAATGCTTGCTTCAACTTTTATTTTTCCATCACTTCCAGCTGGATTAAAGACAGCATCTGGGTCTTCCACTTCAACTAATGCACTTCCATCCAAAATTGGGCTATCAGGTTTGGCACTTTTTTTATCATGTATCTCATCTATTTTTCTTAAAAGTAATGGATTTGACTGAGAATCATCTGATAACTTGTTTTCTCTGTTTTTTAACCATTGAGCTAAAGTTTCTCTTTCCGATTCACTCTGAAGGAGTTCATCAAACAATTCGCGTACAACATCTTCATCCAAAATATTATTAAGCTGATGAATTCTATTATATTCTTCACTAAATGGACTTTCTTCATTAAAGGTAAGAAAATTAACTAAGTTTTCTCTTGTCGTATACGCTCCACCATTTCCGTGTATGTCGCTCGTGAGAAAGTTAATATCTTCTAGTATCTCCTTCCAAAATTCTCTATGTTGCTTTAATTTTGGATGAAAACCAAAAGTACCCGCAAGATCATCGATTGCTCTCCTTGATTCTCCTCGCTCTCTTACTCCATCAATAACAGCTACTCCTCCTCTACCAATAAGCATAAGAGCCTCTTCCCCTCCATGCAGAGCCAATTCAAGTGCCGATTTGAATACATTTCTATTTGCTGACTGAGATCGTACTACTGCTGGTGTTACTGATGTGCTACTGCTTATTTTACCTTTCTTATCTTCTTCATCTTCACTAGATGTCGGAGGATTAACTGTGGCATCAATGGAAGGATTGTTGCTGCCCCCGCTAACTGGTTGATTACCAATACGTATGCGTTTTATTCTATTTTTTTCATAAAAATGATATCCAACCCACGTTACTGTAATCAATGCAAGAGTACCAAGTGCTATACCCACACCGAGCAAGCCTCCATTTTTGCATTCTCCAGCGATTGTACTGCCACAGTCACCATCTGACGGTAGTGGATTAGTAGGCGGTGTTCCACTATGTTTTGTGGTACTCGTCTGCGTTAGTGTAGGATTTGGCTTCGCAGTGTTGGTTGGAACAGGCGTAGAATTTTCCGTAGAAGATGGAGTCGGACTGGGATTTGGAGTAGGCGTTTGGGTACCAGTAGGATGAGTTATTACTCCAGAGGTGTTGTTGGCAGTATCAACAGTAACCTGAGATAAATGATTTCCAACTTCGCCGTGTGCTGATAATCCTGAAATGTGATCTATTAACTCCATGCTTTGAATAGTTCCGTCCCGGTTATAGACTATATGCACATTTTCCCCATCCAGATATAACTCGTGTTGGTCTGTCATTTCGCTCGCTCTTCCAAAAGCAGATTTGGTTACATCAAGCGTTTTATGGTCATTACTACCAAGAATTAACTGTGCCAATTCTTTTTGTGACATTTTTGCAGACTTACCATTTTCAATTACTGTAACTAATTCGTTTGAATTTGGATTGAACTGTTCATTATTTCCCTCAACAACTATTGCTTTCTGATATCCTTTGGTATGATCATAATATATCCATGCATTTCCTTTCGTGTTTTCTCCCCAGTCATGGTATCCCTGGGTTTGAGACCAGTTGTCACGTCCTGTTTGCCAATCAGCTTGATTTTGATCTACTGTGATTTGCGTGTGACTGAGATCAGTTTCAACTTTTTTCAATACACTGGTATAATCAACTGGCTGCGCAGTCAGTTGCTCAGCATGTAATTCTGTTGCAGATACTGCATCATGTGTAGCTAGTGATGTGATATGTTCAGCGTGATCAACCGCAAGAGAAGCAGCATGAACAGTTTGCGACAATAGTTCAGCGGCTGTTGCGGTAGCTGCAATTAATCCACTTGCAGATAGCACACCCCGAACAATTGTCCTGTTTCTTGCAAATCGTGCTTGCCATTTTGCGTCTTCCCGGGCTCGATCATCAAGTTGTTGCGATACTTCCAGAGCAATTTGATTCAGCGTCGCTTGATTAACATCTCCAATTTCTTGTGCAAGCTGTTTTCTTTTTTCCACTAATTCAGGGAGCATAGATTCATCACGGTAATATCCTCTTTGTATCCGCTGATCTATTTCTTCATAAAGACGGATACGTTGCGAGTCAGATCCTTCTAGAAGTAATTGATTGCTTGCTTCAATATCTTCCTGGACATCTTTTAGTCTTTTGTGTCCTTTCGCTCCGGCAGTTGCAACCGCTGCTTCTTGGCTTAACGGAGAAGCAAGAGCGCCAACATAGGAAAAACCTTTTTGTATTACTTCCTTTACGTTTCTTGGCTTATATGCGTTCACTGCCGCTACATTTGCTTTAATTCGCTGTAACCAATGCATATACTTTTCTCCTCTTCCCGTTGCCTGCAATTGTAGCCGTGCAATCTCAACAGCTTCCTCAGCTTTCCTATGCGCTTCATGCATATCTCCTATAGATTTTGCGGCTCTGTGCGCTACGACCAATCCCGCACCAATCGGAGGCGCTACTATTCCTGCTGCAGTCAACGCTCCCGCGATTGCGTAGGTCGCGAACTGTTCACGTTTTCTGAATGTGTTTGCGACAGCATTAGCAAGATCTCTTGCATTATTTCTATCTGCTACCTGTAGCGTACTATTTTGCTGTAACGCTGCATAATTTGTTCTCTCAGCAGTCTGCATTACTAAAGCTGCATCAGCAACTATTGGAGATTGGGCAAACTGTTGTCGCTGCTCTCTCCTGAGTTCCGCCACTACATCTCCTCTGATAAATGGTGTTAAATCATAGGTAAACGGCCGTTCATACCAATGAAGCTCTTTCACCCTCGAAGCAACGATGTCTTCAACTTTAGCGCCAAACTGAGCTTCTGACTGCAAATAATCAGCTTGGGCAGGAGAAACTACTGGTTTAGATTGTAATTCGATTTGTGACATAGTCTTTATTTAGTTTCCATTCAGCCTTGTAAATAGTTTTTTCTGAAATCTGAAAACGCGACAATATATACTTCCTGTATATTTGGCACATTCGATTTGAGAAACGTATCAACCTGTTCTTTCGATGGAGACTGCTGCATGAAAGTGCAAAATTCGCCAAGCTTATCAACCGGCACATAATCAACAACACGCTCAATAAGAAAATCATCGAACTTGATAAATAACTCCAGAATTATATCTTCTTTGGTAGCATCATAAACAGTAGTTATGCCGGATTGAACGAGAATATCTTCCAGATATGAACGAACTTCTTTCGATATGGCGGCTGTTTTTTGTCCTGTTTTCATGGAATGTTGTAATGCTAAAAACGAATTACTATTATAGGACGCTGAGGTTGTAAAGTCAATGTAATATACGAAAAATGTGTCTCATTACCGCATTCTTTAAAATAGCCTCGGACGCCTATTGACTGCATTGGACGGCCAAGCAAAATTAGTCTACCACTTTCTTATAATAATGCAAGTCTTATGCCAAGCAAGCTATATTTACCTCTTTTACCATTATTTTTAGTTTTCATTTAATGGAAGGGATAAATTCTCCAAAATTAGTCTCAAAATAAGTATTTTCCAGTGGTCATTGTCTGAGACAATTTTCCAGCCTTCCCTCCTTTTGAGGCGAAGCACCTGGAAATTTTTCACTTTTTCTGTCTCATACATCTGAGACACTATTTTTAGCTATATAGCCTCGTTTTTACGGCAATATTTCGCTTTAGTCCTTGTAAAGAGTAGGAAGATAGGTGCTCGTGATTATGACTGATGTGATAAAATACTCTCTAATCCCTACCCTTATGCAATGTCTCTACCGCATATTACTAAAAAACAATTCGAAATACTTACGCTTATCTATTCCTACAGATTCATTAACCGCATACACATACAAACCATCCTTAACCACAAAAACCACCGACGGATACATGCATGGCTCAATGACTTAGGAGAAAAGGAATGTATCGGAAGAATTTACTCAAAGAAAATGCCGGAGAACACCAAACCCGCAGTGTATTTTCTTGGGAAATATGGCCGCAAAATCCTGCAGAAACATTTTAGTGAACTAAAGAATAAAGAGGGGAAAAACAAACCGGACAAAATAGCATTGTATCAACTCACCAAAACATACAAAGATAATCAGAGAACTGAAGTTTTCCGCCTCAGTTGTCTTGCGCTTGTCGATATATCCATCACAACCACAGCGTATGGCATCAGAGAAAGAGTGCATATTGCATTCCGATCACTCACTGAATGTGCCAAAACCCAGTTGATTGAAAAATTTGATTCATATGTACGAGTACAGAAGAAAAACGGAAAGAAGAAACGCTACGCTTTTTTATATATTTCAAATAGAACACCCCGCAGGTTTATTCGCTACCGCATCGCTGAAATTATTAAGTTGCTTGATCGCGAATGGGACTCTGAAACAGATATTCCCCGACCGGTAGTTTTGTGCATCTGTTCCAATTTTTCTATCCGTAATTACGCCTGTAAAATCTATGAAACAAAAATGAAATACTATAAGAGAACTGACAAGCAGGTTACCTTCCGACTAACTACCCTTCATGAATATAAAACACAAGGGTTAGGCGGTAGTTACTGGTTGCTACCAAAGACTCCATAAGCGTTATAATGCTTTTTAGCTTCCTAAAAATCAAAATAAGCATGCGATCCTTTTTTCTACTGCAGGTATGTCCCTTTCCCGAATTTCCGTAAGTAAAAGTCCAGGATACCTTTCTGCTGCATCACCCTGCCATTGAATAATAATCTTATGCTTTCCCGAAGCAGTGAGAGTTTCGTCCGAAGCGGCGCATACGACATACCAAACAGCATCCGGTTACGGGTGAGGAAATAATCTTGGAGCTTGTTCCCTGAACCTCCCGATGAAGCTGCATTAATGTGCCACATGACTGCTTTTGGCGCATACATCATACTGTATCCTGCTCTTTGTACTCGCTCACACAAATCAGCATCTTCATAATAGAGAAAATACCGTTCGTCAAATAGTCCCACTTTTTTCAGAACTTCTTTTTTGATTAGCATGCAGCAGCCGCTTGCGAAACTGACTTTCTGAATTGTGTCATATTGTCCATAGTCAACTTCATCAACACCTCTATGCACACTCATCACATTCGCCCAGTCGGTGTGACCACCAGCGTACCAGAACACTTTTCCTGTTTCCTCTTTAGCGTACCGCTCTTTATGAAACTCATGGCCTTTTGCGAAATATATTTTTGGCGCTGCTATCCCTATTTTTTCATCCGAGTCCAAAACGCTGAGCAACTCTTTCAGCAAGTTTTTCTCCACAATCGTATCGTTATTAATAACCATCACGAAATCAGCGCCGTTTTTCAGACTATAACGGATGCCAATATTATTCCCTCCGGCAAAACCGGTATTTGTGCCACTTCTAATAAGATGCGTCTTGTCATCCTGCTCATTCTTAGAAAGAACAAAAGGAATTTTTGAGGCATTGTCGACAATAACAAACTGCACGTCAAATCCTGCCTTATCCATTTTTTTGACTGAATGAAGCCAGTCATGGGTTTCTTTGTCTGTGTTGTACTGCAGGGTAACCAGAAAGATTTTTTTCATAGCATCTTTCTTCGTATTTTCATTCCTAATTTTTTCAGGGGACTTTTTGTTTTTTCAAGAAGTGATGTCAGGTACCAGTAACGTAACTCTTTGTGGATTTTTGTCATTTCTTTTCCCAGTTGCTGATATGCTTTTTCTTCTTGTATCTCCTGAAACCCTTCTTCCTGCCAGGCGTTTAGGACAACAAGGAGATAATAAAATGCCATCAGAAGCGATAGAGCAAATCCATGGAGTCCGTCTTTATATCCCTCCTGGGCAAAGAACCGTTTCATAAACTCTTTGGAAGGCAACGTTACCACATCTAAATAAGAAACCCTATATCCTTTATCTCTCAGGTTTTTTGCCTCATTTGGCGTATAAATCGTACTCATCTTTGCAACAAACTGCTGAATTGTCTCATAATTAAGATGCAGCATGGGGTTTGTGAGTTGCGCTGTTTCTCCTGCGACCACAATCATTTCGTGCACATGCTTTTGGGGAAATTTCCCTTTTCCTTTTTGAAATAACCGCAACTGATGATCCGGATACCATCCCGTATGTTCTATCCATTTCCCAAACACAATATTTTTCCGTGGAATCCAGTAGCCAACAACGCTGCCTTCGCGTTCAATAACTTCCTGTATTTCTTTTTCCAGTCCCGGTGTGACCCGTTCATCTGCGTCAAGACACAGAATCCATTCACCTGTTGCTTTAGAAAACCCGTAATTTTTATTAACGTTGAGCATCAGGTTATTTTTACGGGTAAAAACATGAGAGGTAAATTCCTTGGCTATTGTTGCTGTCTTGTCAGAAGACTCGTTGTCAACAATAATAATTTCATCAGCGAGGTTTTTCACACTGGCTAAACAATCATGCAGTTTCTTTTCTTCGTTATATGCGGAAACAACGACAGAAAGTTTTTTCATAATTACCTAGCAAATTGACGTTTGATTGTCTTAACGTCTTCTATCATCTCATCTTTACTTAAAAAATACAAAATACCAAAGTATATGAAAGCACCAAACACTATCGCAAGAAGTGTTGTCAGTAAATTAGTTACAAAATACTTTGCGGCAAAAAACAGGATAATTCCCATGACGCCTGTTGAAAATGCTGAGGGGAAAATAGGGAGAATAGAAAACGGAATATACTTTTTGGTCAGCCAGACAACGTAGACAACGGAAAACGCAATCACCGCATTTGCCAGCGCAAAGCCGTTAAATCCAAATCGCCATATCGCAATGGGTGTTAATACCCATGTTGCGATAGTCCAGAATATCATTAGGTGAAGTGACACTTTTATCTTCCCGATTGCATTTAAGGCATTTGTGAGAGGCGTGGAAATAGCAGAAAATGCAGCATTTACGGCAAAAAGGGAAAGAGAAATAAGTGTCGGTTCCCATTTCAGATATCTTGGCGTAAACAAAAATGAGATAAAATACGGACCCAAAATGACTAAACCCATCAGGGAGGGGAAAATGATTGATACAAGCGCCACGAGTGATTTTTCAACGGCAATGGAAAGGTTTTTAGTATCATGCTGCAAACGGGCAAATGAAGGGAAGGTAATGCGGATAATATTGTCCATGATAAGGCGAAGCGGCGCAAATGCCCACTTTTGGGCGAACACAATGTAGCCAACCTGGGAAAACGGTAAGACTTTTCCGATATACGCAAATAACAAATCATCCTTCAGAAGACCAAGAAAACTGTTCATCTGAAAGGGGATACCAAATGAAAGCAGTTTTCTCGCAACATCTTTTGAGAAACCAAAACGGGGTCGCCACGGAGAAATGATATAGATAGTAATAACACCCGCAATACCCCTGGCGAGAACACCATAGGTAAAACTACTAATACCAAATCCTTTCACAGCGAGAACGAGAACAACGGTATCAAAAACCAGTATTTCAACGATTTCAGGAATCACAAGCTTTTCAAATCGCAAATACCGCTCTAAAAGAATAGAGGGAATTGTTTTTAACGATGAAAGGAAAAATGACACAACAAGTGCCTGAAAAAGCAAAATGCCTGAGGGAGGAAGGCGGTAGAAAGAACCAACCACAGGAGACAGCAAGAGCGCAATAACAGATACTGATATCACCAGTGTTTGCTGAAGGGTAAATGTCGTCGAAAGATCTTTTTCTGTTATCTGGTCCTTCTTTTGAATCAACGCACCTGCGAGTCCTATGTCGGAAAAGTAATTGAGGAACGCAATGACTGCCAATACCACCCCATAGACACCAAACGTGGTAGGAGAAAACAGAATGGTAAGAAAAATATTGACGACGAAGTTAACAATTTGCACAAAGAATGTTCTACTTACCAAAGCAATAACGCCATGTATTGAACGTTTTGTTACTGCTGCTATATCAAGTTCTTCCATAATTATGCTTTCCAGGGACGCGTCGTGAGAAGACGGTACATAACCCTGATATCTCCAAGGATCGTTGAGTACAGTCTGACTGTTGAACCCGGATTGTCAACCCAGTGTACCGGCTCTTCATAGATTTTGTACCCCATTTTTTCCCCAACTATTAACAGTTCCCCATCAAAAAACCAGCCGTTATCAAGTATTTTGGGAATTAAGGTATCGACTGTATGTCTAGTTACCCCTTTAAAACCACATTGCGCGTCGGTAAAATGCGTTTGGAAAAATAGTTGAATAAAAAAGAAATTCATAGTCCGTGATATAAATTCGCGAAGCATGGACCTTCCCTCAACTTTTGATTCTTTTTTTAACCTTGAACCTATTGCAATGTCATACCCGTCTTGCAATTTTTCCAAAAGGTGTGGTAAATGCTGTAAATCAGTTGATAAATCAAGATCCATATAGACACAAAAATCGGCGTTAGAATCACTCCAGACACGTTTCACTGCTCTTCCCCGTCCTTTAATTTCAAGGCGAAACAGGGAAACATTCGGATACTTTCGAGCAAGGGTTGAGGCTATTATCGGCGTATTGTCATCTGATGCGTTATCAGCAATGGTAATATGCCAGTCATACGCTTTCAGATGTTCAGAACAATAATCAGCAAGTATGGTAATGTGTTTTTCCAGCTCTTTTTCTTCATTATACACAGGAACGGTAATTTCAACTGTTTTCTTCGTCATAGTATATTATACCAAGGAACAGGAAAACGATGCCAGCAAGAGAAAGCGTGTCACCTGTTTTTTCAAGATTCGTTTGCTGAAATTCAAGACGAATCGTGTGGTTGCCACTAGGAATACGGGCAGACATACCATTTTTAACCTGTTGGAGAAAAATTTCAGTACTGCCGCTATACAGATGCCAGGCAGGAAAATATGTGAGATTGACATGCATTGTCTGAGGAGTAGTAAAATGGGTTATGAATACTTTCTCCTGCGTTTTATCTAAAATAACCGTAACCTGCTTTGCAGTGATAAAACCTTGCGGAACGTTTTTAATGGTTTTTGGTTTGGAAAACGTTTTGGGCATATATTCATCAGATATCTTTGACGCGGTAAAACGAAGCATGGAAGAAGTTGTGTAGTACGAAGACGGATACGATGTGTAATACTCCGGGATAAAAAATTTTGTTTGCAACAAGAGAACGGAAAGAACAAGCGGAGCGGTATACAACGGGATGAGAAGATGCTTTTGAGGGATAGGTATATTGTGTAAAAATACCATACAGCTTCCTGCAAGAAGAGAGGTAAAAAAGGAACTGAGAATAAGAAACCGCCACGGGTATTGAAAGTATGCCATAAGTTTTATTGCGTTCCAGATAACCAGAGCATACTGGGTTTGGATAAAAAGTGAAAAGAGAAAGCCGAAAAAAAGAACAAAAACAAGAAGCGAAACTGCTTTATTTTTTCTAAAAAATAACACTGCCAACAGAAGCGCTACAAAGGAAAAGATAATATGTAACTTTCCAACCATAAATGACAACCCATCGTTACACCCTGGCACTGATCCGCCATATTCCCATGGCGAATACCAGAATTGCATTGGGCAAACAAAATTGTTGTGAAAGTCAGCTCCACCAGTAATTTGCGATAACACATTTGTATAGACACTTTCTGTTAGTGCCGGTAACCAATAGAACGAAGCAATAAACAATCCCAAAAGAAAAGTAACAAAACCACTCCATGTTTTTTTTGCAACAACTCCCCATATGGCAAGAAGCAAAAGAAGCGGGGAAACCATTAGCGCTGATAAATTGTGTGAACAAATAAGCAGAGCAAATGAGATTGCGCCAGTAACAAGGTATTGCCATTTTTTTTCCTGGATAAATGCAATGAATCCAAAAATAGCCAATGGCAGCAATCCATACGCATACAATTCTCCAATATCTCCTCTGACAAATATATCCACTGCATGATATGTTGCATAAGTATAAAAAACTGCTGCCAGCATACCCCCATATATTCCCCACAAATATTTTCCCAAAACATATATCCCGATACCTGATAAAAGTATGCCAATACCGATCATCATTTTTGTTGCAACTAAAGCAGAAAATCCGGATAACAGAAACAATGCACCAATATAATACGCAAAGGGACCATAAAAATTAAAAATAGGATACCCGTACCCGTATCCCAAGTCCCTCACCCATCTGACTGGAAACATGCCGTCTTTGAGTGATTGAGTCATTTCATAGACACGTTGCACTTGTACATTATCATGCACGGGAAAAAAGCCGGGGTAAAACAGTGGCTTCACTGCAAAAAAAGAAAGCAAGAGAATAATGATAAACGGAACGAGTTTTTTCATAGCATCATGTTTGAAACTGCTTCATAGCGCTAAAGAAAAATAGTCCAATTACTATGCAGATACCAATCAAACTGATGATATCCGCACTGAGACGAAGTGGTGTTTCACGAAACACGCCTTTTATCACGTGCTGACCCCTGGGAACCTGTATGTACATGACTCCCTGTGGGTTGGCATAGGAGATGCCTACCGGGGTTGCATCGACAAAAAATTTCCAGCCGGGATAATAAATGGTATTAATCTTCACGGATTCATTTTTAGGAAGATTGAGTGAAAAAGCTATTTCTCTAGAATTCCAAAAATGATTCGTAACGCTACCCTCTTGTACGACAACTTTTTGTAAGGGACTTTGTAAGGGCAACTGTTTTACCCAAACAGGGGTATATTCTGATGAAGATGTCGTTGTCGCCTGGTTGGTAAGATACCAGTTATCTGGTTGAAAGATATATGTTTCCGGTTTTGCGTAAGAGAATACAACTATCCCCTGAAAAATAACAACTAAAACCAGCATGGCAGTCATGATTTCCGTATGTTTTCCAATAGCATACCCACCTAAAAGAGAAAGCACAAAACCTATGGGACCTAAAAATGTCCACGGGTAATCAATAATGGAAAACAGCGGCATATGCTGCCACAGGAAATTACTCCATGAGAACAGCATCGATATCATGAGAAAAACAAGAACAATAAAAAAGACAGCCAATAACAATCGGAATACATCTTTTTCTTTTGTGATAAAACTTTTCCCTGCCAATACAAGTGCCAAAAGGAATCCGAACAGCTGCGCAAAACCAATTTGATAGGTAAACCCATTTTGCGAACCCGGATTGCCATAGTTCCATGAAGAAAAAAGCAGTTGTGGTAGTGAAACAAAATTGATACTCCTGTTCGCTATAGAGATTTTTGAAAGCAGAATAAGATTTTTTTCCAACAAAGCTGGAATCCAGAAAAACGCGGCGAGAAAAAGACCGAGAAAAAATGAAACAAGAAGCGGAATGAAGGCTTGTCTGTTTTGTACAAAACAGACGATACCAATACCAAGTAGAACAGGAAGAAACAGTAATGCCATGATGTTGTGACTGGTTATGAGAATGGCAAATGCCAAACCGCCAATACCTATCCACAGGTTTTTTTGTTTTTCGAATGCGATATTCCGTATTGCAAGCACAAGGAGCGGAAAACAAACGAAGGCAAATGATTCACCAATCGAACCTCGTACGTACAAATCAACCATCCGGTATGGCAGGTAGATGTATAAAAGGGCACTGACAACTCCTCCCAGTTTATTTTTCCACAAGGCACATGAGGCGAAATACATAAAAACTGCCGACAAAGGGACAGTGAGACCAAACAATATTTTTATCGTAGTAACAAAAGGGATTTTTGCAAGATGAAACAGGATACCAAAGTAATAGGGAAACGGATACGCAAAGTTAAACAATGGGTATCCATAACCAAAATCCAGATTCCCGCTATAACGCGCAGGAAACTGATGATCACGAAGTTCCCGGAACATGTCTCCCAGTCGCACAACTGCCCATAAGCCGTCATGTGTTAAGAAATAACCGGAGTGGATATACGGCAAAATGAGTGGCATGCTGACAAGCACGAGAAAAAGAACAACTACCATATGCAATACACTATTTTGTCTCATATACCTTATACGCAATATCTGTAACCGGATACTGCGCATACATTGTACTAAGCGGCAAGACAATATGTCTTTGCGGATACGGAAACGTTGCGAGGAGGTGAATATTCGACGGGGCAGTTGCTGTGCCCTTGACAACAAGAAGTGTACGTTTCATGGTACTCACCTTTGACCAGTCAATAGGCGCAAAAGCATATTTACCAACCTGTTGCAAATGAATAAAGAGTGAATCCGGCTCATGGCGAGCTGTAGCAAGAAAGTTTTTTGCAGGATATTGCTGGTAAAAAAGGAGTGACGTATAAATAAAATCGGCATCAGTTGCAATAACAATATGCTGATATGTTCCTTCCCTGCTTTTGAGAAATAAGGCGAGCGGTTTATCTTCAGCCCGATACGTTTGTGCTGAAAGTGCTGGAAATTGCTGGGTATACGAAGCAGCAAAATAGACGAGCGAATAACCAATGAGAAGAAAACATACCGTAAACAACATGTTTCGAATAACGGTTGGTTGTTTTTGTATCCAGGAAAATATACATAACAAGCCTGCAGCGGAAAAAACAGTAAGTGGAATAATCGCGACAAAATCTCTCGTTGCATGAGGCGTTTCAGCGCTCAGAGAAACGATACATAAAACAATAAGAAACCATCCAGTAAATACCCGAAGACGTTTATCAGTAAACGCAAGAAAGCATCCTGCAGCAATTGCTATGGCTTCAAACGGGTAAAACATGCCGACGTTACCAACGCTTACTGAAAAGGTACTTCCCTGCAGGAAGAAAAAACCAGGCGAGAAAAACCCGATGAGATTTCCCAAATAAACCCAAACCCACAATACAATGTTATTGAAAAAGAGTTTGGTAATAAGATTCGGGAGAGATACAAGATAGCTTCGAAACATAAGGATATTCGCCTGTGATTGTCCACCAAAAATCAAAACATTTTTCTGCATAGTGAATCCTGAAGAGGAAAAAAGCGTCATGACAAACGGGGAGAGTATGATAAAGAATAGTACTACAGAAAATACTTTCCAGAATAAAGGGGTATTATGTATTTCTTTCCACTTAAGAGAGATCAGAAAACACAGCATAACCGGCGCGACAAATCTTGCTACATTATAGGAATACAAAGATAGACCAAATGAAAGAAGCGAAAGGGTAAGGAGTAATAATTTTTTTTTATCTATTCCCATCAAAAATAACAAAACACCCAGCGTTAAGAAAAAATTTGCAATATTTACTTCCAATGCAATACGAGAGAAAAAAAGCTGCCAGGGATTTACCGTAAGCAGTGCAGCCGTAGTAAAGCTTAACCATTTATTACGAGCAATATATGCAACAAGAAAAAAAGCTATAACAATGGTACATGAACCAAGCAAGGCAGACCAGAAACGTACGGCAAAGGCAGTAAAACCAAACAGTTTTTCTGAAAAGGATGTCAAGTAGATATATACCGGTAGCTTGTAGTCTCCAAAGGATTTGAAATACAATGGCAGGAAATGCCCATATTCATCTCTACCTGTTTGCAAAATAAGAGATGCATTATAGCCAATTGCTGTTTCGTCCTGATTGAGGCCCATTGGTAAATCCGAAAAATGATAAAAACGCAGAAAAAAAGCAACGCAAAATGTTGCAATAACGAAGAATAAATACAAATTTTTCATGCAATCCGGATGACACTCTACTCTCCCGGTATAACTTGATATACCGTTAAGTACATAGTGCCAATACCGCGTTGATACGAGACGATTTTTTTGAGTGGCCAATTCGATGGCGCTTCATCGGTATTACTGCACGAAGGACACGGTTCATAAAATACAAAGTATGTTGGCATTGCGATGCTCGTTTTTGCGACATCTTTCGGTAACATATCATTAATGGGCCAATACCCTTTTATCGTCACATTTGTGTTATTCACCAGGTACATTTCAACTGCTTCAGGCAGTAAACCGTAGGTTCCTTCTGTCGCGATAAAAATTTTATGTGTTTGTGCCTGTTTGGCAAAAAATGCATTCGCTTCTTTGATTCCTCCCCCTGATGGCCAGCTATTGATAAACTGCACCAGATCTGACTGTGGAATCGGTGCGTGAGCAAAATCAAAAAGAATAAAACG
>DASYZL010000002.1:0-26590 GCA_035946335.1 Patescibacteria group bacterium
GAAGGATATTTTGTGTCAACAGTAGGGATAAATGACAAAGTTATCAGGGCATACATTGAGAACCAGGGAAGAAAAGATTCAGGGCAAATGAAATTTGAAATCAGCTAAAACCCCGACCGTCAGGTCGTGGGTTGCTTTATACAATTATGGATTGGTTTGTACTTTTTGTTTTAGTCAATATGGTAGCAACCGATAGTATATGGGCTATACCTCTGTCTCCTCATTTTTTCTTTTGTGTAAGGAGCATTGTTATTAGAAGCGTAATGACCCCTGTTATAACTGTTCCCGAAATCCATCCGATAATTGCAATAAGTCCTATCTGGTCTTCCCGTTTTTCTACTTCCCGTATGGATCTTCCTGCGAGAACAAAACCAGACGTTTTTGCGGAAAAGTAATCAATAACAACTGCCTGTCGCACTCCCTCTTTCGGTTGCCATGTAAAATGTTGTTCCTGGAGTCGTTTTGTATCTGGAAAAATCTCCGGCGGAAGTTGTGGCATTTGCCCGTGAAGTCTTGCTGAAGAAGCAATAATGTTTCCTTTATCATCATAGACTATTGTATATGGCCTAAGACTTTGGGAAATATCAACAGTATTGTTTGACACAACTGTCTTTGGCGCTTGTCCATTGCTTAGTTGGCGTGCGTCATCTTCAGCCATCTGAATTTGCGGATCATTCGCAGATTGCCGGATATCCTGTTGTACCATGGTGTACGCGAGTCCTATAAAGAGTGTTATGGTGACAATCAATAGAAGCCATAAAGAAAGAAGAAAACAGTAAAAACCTCTTCACAAAATCTAGTATAGCAAATTTTCGCTCAGTAGTTTTCATTTTTCTATCCTTTCACTATTCTTACTGTACTCATAGAGACTTTTCATACCTCACTGCGATAGTGGAACACAAGTTCATATATGAAAAAGCGCAGGTTTCTACCTCTTTTCAATATGCGTAAAGTTAACGTTTTTGTTTTAAAGAGAAATGTCAATACATAAGAAAGGAGGTGAAATAAAGTGGGTATTCTTTTCATGGTGGTTATTGGCGGTATTGCAGGATTCATAGCGTCTGCAATTATGAAAAGTCCAAATAGTATGTGGACGGATATTGTTTTAGGCATAGTCGGCGCACTGGTTGGCGGTCTTATTATGGGATTAGTTGGCCAGTCAGGTTATACAGGATTTAACCTCTACAGTTTGTTTGTTTCGGTGATTGGCGCTATTGTTGTTATTGCACTTGCAAGAATTTTTACCGGAAGAAGCGTAGTCAGGTAATTTCTCTTTTCCTGCCTTGTATAAAACAAATCTCCTTATACCTATAGTACCTTGTATCTTGCTGACAAATGTCGTTCAGTTTTGTATAATACTGTTACATGTGAGTATTTTCGCATGGACATAGTAAGCCGAGGTAGCCAAGTTGGTCAAGGCAGGTGCCTGAAGAGCATCCTATAAGCGTTCGATTCGCTTCCTCGGCACTAAACTCCAATATAGAAAGGTTCAATTTTATTCAAAAACAATATCGTAGAAGGTGCTGACAGTTGTTCTCCTACGATATTGTATATTGTTTAGTACCCTTGCGTTTGCGTTGGTATAGGTGTCATCGCTACGCCTTGTTTCCCCATTTGCGGATTGATTGACACATTTTGGGCAGTTACCGATCCGTCGCTGTTAGTTGTGCCCATAATCATAACCGTTTCCCCTGTATTTAAATCGCTCGCCGCTGCTTTTGCTAATTTCATCAGGTTTGTACTACCAGAAAGCAAGACAATTTTACTGCTTCCATCACGAAGTTTTACTGTCATGGTATTGCCGCTGACCGAAAGAATCTGTCCCCTGACAAGTCCCCCGTTCTGTCCCATGCCCCCCATGCCACCTTGTCCAAACCCTCGATAAAATCCCATTCCGCCTCCCCCCATCATCGCTCTTCCGGCTGCTTTACTTTTTTGGTATTGCATGCCTCCAAAAAATCCACCTATTCCTGTGAGAACAATAAGGACTACTGCAATAATTGTTCCTGTTGTTTTATTCATAGTCACCTCCTTTCACGTTTATTCATATCGTAATGCTTCAATTGGCGAAAGCGCTGCAGCTTTTTTTGCCGGATACCAGCCAAAGAGAATTCCAATTCCCCCGGATACGCCAATCGCCAGGATAATAGCATAAAAGGAAATGGTAAACGGTAAATTTATCAATAGGGAGATGACATACGAGAGGATAATGCCAAGTACCATTCCGGCAATCCCTCCGGAGACAGTCAATAATATTGATTCAATAAGAAATTGCAAGACAACCCAATTGTCTTTTGCGCCGAGTGCTTTGCGAAGCCCGATTTCTCTGGTCCTTTCAATAACCGTCACAAGCATGATATTCATAATTCCGATACCTCCGACAAGGAGAGAAATTGCGGCAATACCGGAGAGGAGTGCGGTGAATGTACCTGTAACTTGTGAAGCAGCTCCTAATATATCCTGTTGGGAGAAAATGCTGAAATCTGCTTGGGATGGATCGGAAATCTTATGCCGCGTAAGCAACAAATATCCCGCCTGGTTTTCTGCATCAGTCATGACATTCGCATTTGTTGCAGAAAGGGCAATGCTCGTAAGATAGTTAAGGCCAAATACCCGTTTCTGTGCAGTATTAAGTGGAATAAAGATAGTATCATCCTGGTTTGCAAAACCACTTCCCCCCTTTGAAACGGTTTCGCCAATAACGGTAAAAGGAATTCCAGTAATTCGGACCGTCTGGCCCACTGGATCAGAGGTGCCGAATAAGTCGCTTGCGACAGTCGGTCCAATAACTGCAACAGTTCTCACGCCGGTATTATCTTGCGCGGAGATAAATGATCCTTCGGCAATACTGACATTATGAACGCTCTCATATGCGGGTGTTGCACCGATAATTGACGTGTTTGAATTATTCCGTCCTGCAGTAACCTGGGAGCGCCTGCTCAGTTCAGGAGAAACCTGACTGACTGCAGTAACCTGAGGCGAAGACATAATAGCATTGGCATCATCGAGCGTGAGCGTTGTTGTACTTCCGGCAGCACTTCTCACTGCGCCAGTTTGTATTGCACCAGGAATAATAGTGAGTAAATTTGCGCCAAGAGATTGTATTTGCGATTGGACTGCTTGCTGGCTAGCCTGCCCCAAAGAAACCAGCGCTATAACAGCGCCGATACCGATAATAATACCCAGCATCGCCAATGCTGTGCGTGTTTTATTGAGTAGCAGTGCTTCAACTGCTGAGGAAAAAAGTTCAATCAATTCCATAGTTATGTTAGCTTTTCACCATGATAGATTTTTCCATCCCGGATGTGCATAGCCCGCTGTGCATATGCTGCAATGGTTGGTTCATGGGTGATCATGGCAATCGTGTGCCCCTTTTTTTGTAGTTGCTGAAAGATATGCATAATTTCACCACTCTGCGTTGTTGATATATTGCCCGTTGGTTCGTCAGCAAGAATAATGCTTGGTTCCATTGCTAGCGCTCGTGCGATCGCAACACGCTGCATTTGTCCTCCGGAAAGCTGATTACTTGTATGATCCATTCTGTCACCAAGTCCAACCTCTCTCAGTAGTTCTTTTGCCCGCTCGATCCGTTGATTTTTCGGGATACCTGCATAAAGCATAGGAAGTGCAACATTTTTTATTGCGGTTGTGCGAGGAAGCAAATTGAATGCCTGGAAAACGAAACCGATTCTCTTATTGCGGATTTCTGCAAGCTGGTCTTTGGTTAACTTACTTACATCTTGTCCGTCAAGTTTGTATGTTCCTGATGTCGGGTTATCAAGTGCGCCAAGGATGTGCATTAGCGTTGACTTCCCGCTTCCGGAAGGACCCATAATGGCAACAAACTCACCTTTTTTGACTATAAACGAGATATCGGATAACGCTACCGTATCAATATCTCCGGTATGATATACCTTTGTGAGGTGTGAAACCTCAATCATCAGAGAAGTTTTTGCAGCCACGATTATTGTCCTCCCCGGCCGCCTCCGCCGCCACCGGCACGGATACCACCTCCGCCTCCTCCGCCGCCAAATCCGCCAAAACGCAATCCGCCACTGAAAGGAGACGATCCAGATGAACTGCTGCTTGCTCCTGTTGTTGTTACGCCGGTCACGACAGTCTGTCCCTCTGATAATCCACTGGTTATAACGGTTTGGGTCGCATTTGAATCCCCGGTTGTAACAGGTACTTGCGTGATGTTTCCATTTTGTAATACCCTTGCATAACTTTGCTCGCTACTCGTTTGAATTGCAGCAGTGGGAACAAGCAGGACGTTGTTGTCAACTTTCGTAATAATATTTGCTGTTGCATTCATATTCGCATATATCTTGTCGCTTGGACTGTCCAAGACGATGGTTGCCGGATACGTAGTAACTCCTGATGTTGTTTGTCCGATGGTATTAATGCCTATTACTGTTCCTGTAAATGTTTGGTTGGGAAGGCTGTCAAAAGTTACCGTTGCTTTTTGTCCGACTTGTACGCTTGCCACATCAACTTCGGCAACATTAACAACGGCTGATATTTCTCCTGAGGTCCTGATGTCAGCAATGGTTTGTAAATTTGTCGTTGTAGTACTGGTAGATGTGCTACTGCCTATTTGCATACCTGGTGCTATTTGTAAATCTGCAACTGTTCCGCTTGCAGGAGCAGTTACAATCGATGCATCTTGCGAATACGCTGCTGACGCATTGGAAAGGGCTGCCTGCGCTTGCGAAATGACTAATTGCTGATTTTTGTACGCGGCTTCTGCAGCAAGCCAAGTATCGTTTTCTTCAATGTACACAGGATCTGCTACTTGTTGTGATGATGGATTGGCAACGCCCCGGTCATTGACAAACTTCTGGTTTGCAACAAACATATTGCTTTGCAATGTATTTAATTGCGCCTGGCCGGCATTCAACGTATTTTGAGCAGATAAGTATGCTGCATATGCTTGTGTTTGCCGTTGTTGCCCGCTATTATCCAGTGTTATTTCTGCAATTTTGTCTCCTTGATTGACTGTGTCCCCGCTTTTGACAAACAATTGTTTCACTGCACCGCTTGCGGCAGTTGTGATGCTGACTTTATTGGCTACACTCACTTGTCCTGAAGCAGTTACGGAATTGATAAGTGTTCCCTTTGTTGCCTGTGCAGTTTGATACTGTGGTTGTTGAGACGATGAACTGATTTGTCTAAACACAAGAAATCCTACAACAAGGATAATAATGACAATGATTGCTAATACTTTTTTGGGCAACTGTTTTATATTTCCAAAAAGTCTTTTCCACATAATAATAAATTCTTCTCTTCAGGATAAAAGGAGATCCTGAAAATTTGCTTAGAAAGCTAGGTTTTATCAGGAAGCATCACCGTAAATTCTGTTCCCTTTCCTAACTCGCTCTTTACCTTTACACTACCATGATGCATTTCAACGATGCGTTTTGCAATAGAGAGTCCGAGTCCATACCCCCCTGCTGTTTGTTTTGTCCGTGATTTGTCAGCGCGATAAAACCTGTCAAAAATATTTGGTACATCCTCCTCACTGATACCGAATCCTTCATCAGCTACCTGTATTGCTATATGTCCGTCATATTTTTTCCCGTGCAACTGAATTGTTTTTTTCTCAGGACTGTATTTGATTGCATTATCCAAAAGGATAACGAAAAGTTCTACAAGACTGCGTTCATTGCCATAGACAGCGAAACCTGATCGGACTGAAGAAACAATAGCGATGTGTTTTTTTTCTGCTAACGCTGCAACGCGGTCAATGGCTGCTTGGATGACTGTTATAAGCGGCAACTGGGTAAATTGTATGCTGCCGTTGGCCTTCTCATACTGCGTTAACTGCATCAGCTCCTCGGATAGTGCCTGTAATTTTTCAACATCTTCTAGGTTACTTTGTAATACCTGCTTTGCCTTTATAAGCGGTAATGATTTATCGCGTAAATTTACTTCAATGGTTGTACGAAGTGATGTCAACGGCGTATTAAGCTCATGAGATGCATCGGTAATAAAGCGATTTTGCTCGTCCAACATATGTTGTATTGGGCGTAACGTTCTCCCTGCGAGAAAATATCCAGATACAGCAGATAAGGCGAGAATGATACTATTTACTTCTATCAAACTTTCTATTGCACGGGTTTGCGCATCTTGAGCGACTTGTTCATCAGGCGGGGAAGGGATGAGAAATACTCTTCCTGTTGGATTAAACGGTATCATGTGCTCACGCTGTATACGTAAAATCCTGTCAAACTCCCGGGTAGAACGGACATAAATAAAAACACTGAACCCTATACTGATTGCCATAATTATCAATAGGTACCAGGCAGTGAGGGTGAGACGTGCTTTTTGAAACATTATTTTGTTTCTCCTATTTTATATCCGAATCCCCGTACCGTATGGAGGAGTATAGGGTTTTGGGGAAACGGTTTCTCAATTTTCCTTCGTAAATACCCCATGAAAACCTCAACAGTGTTGGGTAGAATGCTTGCATCATAGTTCCATACGTGATTAATTATTTGCTCTTTGGTAATAATCTGATTGGGATGGTTCATAAGATATGCCAAAAGGGTAAACTCCTTTGCAGACAGGATAATTTTTCTTCTTCCTCTGATCACTTCATATGTATCGGTATCAAGTGTAAGATCTGCGATGCGAAGCACTTTTTGGCTTATAGCCTGTGGTCTTCGTGTGAGTGCTTTCAGCCGGGCAAGAAGTTCTTCGAAAGCAAACGGTTTTGCGACATAATCATCAGCGCCTGCAGTGAGACCTTCAACCCGGTCTTTCACCTGTGTCTTTGCTGTAAGCATGAGGATTGGCGTGTGGTTATTATTTTCCCGCAATCGTTGACAAATCATCATACCATCCATTTTTGGCAACATCCTGTCTAGAATAATGCAATCATATTGTTCTGACGCAGCCAGGTCATACCCTTCAACCCCGTCATATGCAAGATCGACAATACTATGTTCTTGCTCAAGTCCCTGCTTAATTGAGTTTGCTATTTTGTGTTCATCTTCAATAAGGAGCAGTTTCATTGCCGCAATTATACCAAAAACAAACTGAAATATAGCTGAAACGGGGTTTCAGATAAATATGCCGTATTTTCTTAGAATGAAAGATAAAAAAGAATAGGTGTTTGGTTGTGACCTTGTCTAATGCTCTATTCTATGGGGAATCCAGGAACATTGGTTTTCAAAATCTTCCCTGAAGTAATATCTTCAATCGCATACTTTTTAACAGTACAGTGATCACTGCAATTATGACTTCCTGGCATACTCATATGATTCCAGCTATTTTTCACGCAATATAAAAAGTTATTCAACTAAGATTGCAGCATGGAAAACAGGAGTATCTTCATGAGGGCAATTATTTGCTTTACAGGATGAGGAAAAGTTTTTAAACACTTGCACCTCTGTTTCACCTTGATTCATTGCGTGAAATACTGTTTCCCAGTAATTCGTGTCTTTGTCAAAACGGAATGGTTCGGTCTGTTCGAGGTAATTCCGCGAGTCAAGTTGTAGTGTATACATATTTCCAGAAGATAAACCAAGTTGTAGCCCGATGATTCCCCTGATAGCAACCGTCTTAAGCTGCCCGATAGAAGATAGCGTCATACGGTATGTCTGCGTTGTGTTCGAAAGCGGAAGGTGGAATGGAATATCTGCTGTTCCTGTCGCATACTGCTGTATAACATATCCTGCGGGAAATATAGTATTCCCGTTATTTTCGATAAAAGACCAGCCATCATTATATGATTGACGTGGGTAAAGCTGATAAGCAAGTGCGCCAAGTATATTATCACTGTGTAGATCACTGACTGCCTGAAAAACTCCAGCATAAACATTAGCCTGAAGCGAAGGTGTGCCTAATGTATTCTGATCAGTAAAGGCTTCTCCGTTCCCCTCTCCAAATTCTCCTATGAGAATCGGCTTATTTCCTGAAAACGATCGTATTGTATTAATTGCATTAAGCGTGTGTTGATAGGGATTAGGATATATACCGAGCATTTGCTTATCGTAATCGTAAATATGGACAGAATAAAAATCAAGAAACGAACCAAGCAGTTTCCCGTAGCTGGGATCATTCCAGGTATACAGCTCATTACCGTTGCTGTCCTTTGTAAGTGTATCTGTTCTCCAGCCGCCAACAGTTACAAAGAGTTTAGGAAATGCTGATTTGATACTTTTTGCCGCTTGCCGAATTATGTCAATATTGTTGGCATTTAGTATTGGTTCATTGGCAAGGTCAATTGCATAGACATTCTTGTTGTTTCCCAGTCCCGAATTGATAACGTAATCTTTGACAAATTGTACATACTTTGCAGTGAGCGTTGGTAAGTAAAGCGAGTTGTCGTTGCCGTTATATTCAACAAGAACAATTGCTTTGATATTATATTTTTTCATTTTATCCAGTACCATGTTCCATTCGTCTTTTGTGTATAATCCTGAAGAATCGTTCGGGAAGCTGCGCGTTTCATTGGTGACACGAAACATATTTATGCCAAGATGATGTGCGATATCAATAAGATCCTGCTTCTGACTATTCACTACATATTTTGAACTGGATGGGAGAATTTGACTCATCTCTACATTGACTCCATAAAATACAGAATTATGTTGATTTCCTGCGAGTGGAGATACAATTTCTTGCAATGGAATAACATACTCCCTGAGTTTTGCATCCGCAAAGAAGACAAGAAGAATTAAGGAGATAAAGAAGAGAAAGGACAAAAAAATGAAAAGTATGATACAGAATATTTTCATGGGGGTACGTTTCACTATATGTAAGTAGTTTGATTTAGTCAAGTTTAGCTGATGAAAGCTGAGAAGAAGCTGAAGACGTTATGTAGACAACTGAGAATTACCTGAGATTAGGGTGAAATTGGTGCTTGAGAATTTCGTTTTTTTTCGCTACAATCCGCCTATGATTATAGGACTTGGAGATTATCTTCTTCGATACCCGACAATCCGGAAACAGTATCTACGATTTTGTGTTGCTATTGAAGAATACTCCCGTTTTTTGCCATTTAAATGGTACTACATCCAAAAGCGGTTACAGGGTGTTTCACAGAAAACATTCCTTACTTTTCCCCAGAAACCCTCCTGTTTCCACATCATTTACCAGATATGCTATATGAACGGCTACCGGATAACGAATGATCCGAAAGAAGCAGCATCTGCAGATGTTATCATATTTTTCGAGGATAAAACAAAAAGGGTACCGTTAAAGACGTTGCAAACATTACGTAAAAAATATCCTGTCGTAAATTATTTATCCCGTGATATCAGTAAAAAAAGGGTTACTGAAGTTTTTGAAAAAATATTCGGATACAGTCTCGCCGTAAATCCGCTCACCTGTACTGACGCATATGTAAAAAAAGCGGATGAGAATTCACTCCACAATGGCATGATTTTATATCAACCTGAAAAACAACAGAAAGGATATATATATCAAAAACTGGTTAACAATGTTAAAGGAAATGAAGCAGTTGATATTCGCGTACCGGTATTTCGGGATACCATCCCATTTGTCTACATAAAGAAGCGCGCTGTACAAAAGCGGTTTCACAGTTTAGGAAACAGTGCAAAGATTGTGCAAACACAAAAAGTACTTTCTCAAGCTGAGCAGAAAAAAATCCTTGCATTCTGTAAGAAAATGGGGCTTGATTATGCAGAATTGGATGTGTTACGGGATACATATTCAAAGAAAATCTATATAGTGGATGCAAATAATACACCTGGTGGTCCTCCACACATGCTTCCCAAAGATGATGTAAAAAAAGTATTACAAATAATGAGTGATGCATTTGAAAAAACATTCATACAATCAAAAATGATGCACCGTGCAGGAAAAAAAGTTGAGAAATTCTCATTGCAACTCGCATCGTGAGGAACAATGATTTTTTTACGCTCGCCGCAGACTTTTAATATAAGGTTTCAGTCGATCAAGTTGTTCGTTGGTTTTTCTGAGAAGGTATGGTGGCATATCAATATCTCCCCCGCTTCCCTGTCCATCGGGCCTATGACCAAGACTTCGTATTATTTGACCATAATGAGGATTTCTGAAAGTAGCAAGAGTGCTCAGAAAATTAAATATAGCCAGTGTTACTTCCTTCAGATTTTCAGGGATAGGTTCATGTGATGGATTATCAGAAAGCATATCGATAAGTTCAGAAGTAAAAGATTTTCTTCCGTTCATGCTATCAATCGCTTGTGAAACCTGAGCACAAATCTCCCTGGGAGCATAAGGAACATTTTTTGCAACGTATTGGTAATATTCCTCGTCTTGACTATCTGCCCCTATAAAAAAATGATGTGCCATAAGCATTCCTACCATTTGTTCACCTGAATGGACATACTCTACCCCGTTTACCCCATAAGGTTTTAAATACGGCAGTAGCTCTTTGGCAAACCAATCTGTTATTTTATAGCGACTGATGGTAGTTATGCCGATTACCATATGGTAAAAATCTCTTTGCATTTCTTTTACTAGATTGGGAAAATCAGGAGCAGTAGTATCAACTGCAGGGATCTGTAATAACTTCGAAATTGCTGCATCTTGCCCCATTTTCCCCTCGCGTACACCAGCACGAAACACATCTTCACTAAATATAGTACGGGATTCTTGATCTCCAGAGATTTGTATTACATTGTCAGTAAATCTTCTTGAGCTCAGTTCAGACAGGCGGCAATCGGTATAATAATCATCAACATTTCGTGGGGGAAGTCCGGTCAGATCAGCAATATGTTGCAGCATTGCAGAAGAACCAGGAACCGCGTCATCGACAGAAGGACCCGACAGGTCGGGAAGCGTAGCTGACGTTACGAGCATCACGCCATCGCGGGAGAGGGCAATTAATTGTTGATACGCTAATGAAGCATGATCAATATGCCAATATCGTTCTATTGCTGCCTGAACACCATGTCTAATATCAGCAATTGCCCCTCTTCTATGAAGCGACGGTGCATCAATAAACAATTGATTTACCTGTAAAGGATCCCATTCTTCTCTCAGCTTCTGTGATGTATAGGTAATAATGTCATCTATCTTTTCTACTTCTTGATTATAAAGTAATGATTCGCGGGTATTCATATTTTTGAGCATTATGCAGCTCTTTTTATTGTTCTTCTCAGTCTTGAAGATGGAGCTGCAATTTCATAAATCCAGTATCGTTCATTTGGCGCTTTTGGAATAATAATTCTTCCCCCCTTTGCTATTAATGGCGTTTCATTAATAGCTCTCCATAATTCTTGTGGTGTATCTGCGGCAAGTTGCGATTGTTTGAACAACTGGAGTTGATCTTTATCAAGGTCTTCATCCTGTACAATTTGATTTCTCCATTGTTTCGCTTCTTCTTCACTGCTTGCTCTGCGTAAGTCCCGTAAGTAACACCCACCATATCTGCCAACCATATGTGACATCCAATTGAGGGTATTTCGCAGGAGTTTGCCCTCCGGATCATCAGGTCGTTCATGAATAACAGTATTACTGAAAACATACAGGTCTGCCGGACCTTTATATGTGTTAGCCATAGTTGTCATATCTGCATGCATAAATCGTACTTTTTCTTCAGTAAATCCATTTACTTCTGCCTTCTTTTTTGCATGCAGAATCATTTCTTCATCATAGTCATATCCTATATACGTTAAATCAGGTCTCTTTTGCAAAAGATAGAGACCAGTATTCCAAGGCCCAAAACCAATTTCTGCAACTGTTGCTCCATATGGTATTTTCTCTGCAAGGGTATCTGCTAAGTCTTCGTCGCTTTTACGAAAATTCTCAGCCATTTTAATGTACTGCTCTGCTGTTTCCAGTTTATCTCGTGGTTCCGGTATCCGATGTAGCCATGGAATTAACTTCGTGAATTCTCCTGCCATAAGAAATCATATCTTATAATATTAATCATTTATTTGTCAACTGAAAATTTTCTCTCCCTATAGTGATGTTATTTATTGTATAATCACGGTTAGTTACCTGCTGTCCTTTCATAAAACCATATGGTAAAAAAAATCTACTCCCACTTCATGCACGATTCGCTATATAGAAATTCCATTTATTTAATGCTGAGTACATTTATTACTGCGGGGTTTGGTTCCTTGTTCTGGATTCTTGCTGCGCGATTTGTTTCTGCCGATCAGATAGGTATTGCAACGGCAATTATTTCTACGTCAACATTTATTATGCAATTCAGTTTATTTGGTTTAAAAAACAGCATTGTGAGATATTTGCCAAAATCAGTTACAAAAAATGCAAAAATAAACACGGGAGCGAATTTTATTATTATCGTATCACTTCTTTTGTCGGTATCATTTCTCCTTTTATTGCCTCTTATTTCACCTCCTTTGCTGTTTTTGCGGAACAATAGTATCTATAGTTTCCTTTTTATTCTTTTCTGCATTTCCTTTACGCTCAATCAGTTTCAAGAGGGAGTTTTTGTCGCATATCGCTCAACAGGATACGTTGTTATAAAAAACGCATTGTGGGGAGTCGTAAAAGTAGTATTACCGTTTTTCCTCTACGGGTTAGGATCCTTTGGTATTTTTCTGGCATTTGGATTTGGCAGTATCATCTCAACGCTCTTCGGCATAATAATCCTTATCATTGCTTTTCATTTTCAACTTTCTCCATTTATCCGTCGTGATGTGATACAAAAAATGGGGAAATTTTCGTTTGGAAACTATCTTGGTACTGTTGTTGCTTATATCCCGCAGTTTGTGCTTCCAATAATTATATTAAATAATATCGGGCCGAAGGAAAATGCGTATTACTACATTGACCAGCAAATTGCCAATCTGCTTTATATTATCCCTATCGCGACAACGCAATCTCTGTTTGCAGAAGGATCACATGATGAAAATAGCATGAAACAGCATGTTAAAAAATCACTGTTTTTCATCTTCCTTTTAATGATTCCCTCAGTTGGGATAACCATTTTCATGGGATCATTTGTCCTTCATATCTTTGGTCATCAATATGCAGGGAACGGGTTGCAATTTCTTCAGTTATTAGCATTTTCCGCTCTATTTGTTTCAATCAATAATGTTGGGACAGCACTATTGAATATCAGGAAAAAAGTCATTACTTACATTTTGCTGAATATTATTGCTGCCAGTCTTTTTATTGGTTTCAGTTTTCTTTTTCTTTCACTACACTTATTAGGAATTGGATATGCATGGCTTATTGCTCAGGGAGTACTTTCCTGTATTTACGTTTTTCTCCTTCGCAAAACCATTTGGTAAAGCGCTTCATATCGGTCGGTAATTTTTTCCCAGTTATACTGGATTACATCTTTTTTTCCTTGAGCAACAAGTTTCTTGCGAAGTTTCCCGTCGGTGGCAAGAAGGTATATTGCCTTTGCTAAATCGATCGGATTCTGCTCCACCAGAAGACCATTTCTGCCATGCTTGATGATATTGCGAACTGCGAGAATATTGGTTGCTATTATAGCAGTTCCTGATGCCATCGCTTCAATAAGGACTGTTCCGAAAGATTCTTCAGAGGACGGGAGAATAAAAATGTCTGACATGCTGTACAGTTTTTGTGCAGTTTCCGGTGAAACTTCTCCTTTCATCGTGACGCATGACGCAATATTTTTTTTCTGAATATGGTTGAGAATGGTACTCTTTTCTTCTCCATTCCCTGCAATAGTCAAATGGACATCAAGTGCATAACGGCTGCGGAATGCAACTAATGCATCCAGGAGGAGTGGAAGGTTTTTTTGTTTCGAAAATCGTCCAAGGAATAACAATCTGATTGGTTTATGTGCTGATGTATGTCTACTGTTTGCCAGGGGAAAATACGTTCCATTTGGTATGACGTGGATGTTTTCCTCTGAAATAGCATATTTCTTATGGATAAGGGATTTATAATCCTCAGTCAGTACTAAAATGGCGTCAGCGTGTCGTAAAACAGGCGCAAGAAAATACTTTTTATAAAATGGCAAAAGAAATCCTGCTTTTCCTGTCGCCGAAACATCTAAATGAATGTGTGCAATGTATGGTAATTTTCGGAGTTTACAGATAAGATATGTTATTTCCGCAGTGACAGCATGCGCAACATGAAGGTGCATAATGGAATTTTTTGGCAGGAATAACAGATGAAAAAACAACGATGGCATGATTGCCGTGTGGGCAAATTCAAGTGCTTGAAGATAATGGATATGTAAATTTTTTGTTCCTTGCAACTTGCCGTTCCTGCAGCCGATGTTTGAAGTGAATATATCAACACGATACTCTCGTTTTGCGAAACTTTCTGCTATATCTTTTGTCCTGTACTCCATGCCGCCAAGGTGCGGAGGATAGTATGCGCTGACGTGTACTATGCGAAAATTCATACTAGTGATAAATTCGGGATAGGCCATTGTTATAAATTAAGTTTTTATGTTCCTGAAGAAATACCGTCGGATACGTAACAACCAGTGACTGATCCATAGATACAATTAATTTTCCTTGAGTATTAGCAGCATCCAGATAGACATACGAAGATTTCGCAATTGTCTGCGGAATAACAGATTCTACTGCAGATATATTTCCGTAGATAAGTAATTTGCTTGCGGTAAGTTCGCTCGCCTGTACTATTCCCTTTGCTTCAATGGTATGGTGAAGCCACTGCGCAGAAGCAATCTCCGCTTTATGCGAGTAGTATGCGTCGTAATATAAACCGGCATTATCGAGATTTAACTGCGGATAGTATCCTCCGGTAATTTCGGATATACATCCGGAAACTGTTAAAAAGAACAGGACAAGTAGGAGTCCTGAGTAAAACAATGCATGTTTTTGCTTGAGCAAACGGAATAACAGAATACTTCCGGTAACAACGGGGAGTCCAAGCAGGATGAGTAATTGCTGGAATAAACGAAGCAACCCGTAACTGAGAGATATTTCAGGAAGGATGATCATGAGGAAGATAAAGAATACGCTGACAAGACAGGCTATTACGTAGGCAAGAGGATATTTTGTTTTCTCTCGATACAGAAAAAAACCAAACAATCCCAGGACAATAAGTATTTGAATAATTTTTGCCGAGAACTGACGGAGGATATAGTTAAATGAGAATAAAGGAATTTTTATGATAGTTCCGGCAATCGTAGGTGGTAGAGTTTCGTTTGGGACAATTGTCAGTGCGTACACACTGTCTCCTGCATCGGCATAATAATTTCCAGCAAGTTGCTGTTGTGCAGTTGTCATTGATTTTTGTACATACTGCTTGACAATCGTTTGTTCGCTGACATGATGGGATGAGAATAGGCTATAGGACGTTGATGAACTTTTATTATCCTGCTTAAGTATGGTTGTTATACTTGAAAAAGATTGTGTTATGACGTGTGTAAGATCCCCTGATGTTTTGGTTATTTGGCTGTTCCAGAGAAACGTTAGCAAAATCAATGCTCCGATAATCCAAATTGAGACCTGACGGGGCTGGCGTGAGATTGTATTCCGAGCTAATATGCTTCGCATGAAGTGGATTTTTTGAATTGAGAAAAATTGAAACAGTTTCGTTGCAATATACGTGAGCGTCATAAGTCCGACGGCAACATATGTAGTCGAGTAATGGGATACGACCATGCCTGCGATGAGAACAACAACAAAAAGAAAAAAGGAGAGCGGTTTCGTTCTTCTCCGAACTTGCGAATCAAACACAACAAAGAGAAAAAGAGAGAAAAAAAGGAATCCAATTTCCTGCCTGTTGAGCATCGGCATATCGTAAAAGAATGTCGGGAAGGATATAAAGTACAGGGTAGATAGAAATGCTGTTATTTTTTGGGTATATCTTTCTAAAAAAAGATATACAATAACAGGGCAAAACGCGAAGATTATCTGGAAGACGACTTTATAAATATACATATCCGGAATCCGCAGGAAGTCTGATAATACTGTTGGAAGTATAGTGATACTCAGACAGGCATTGTAGGCATCTTTTAATGCGTTAATATTCCAGTAAAACTGTGATTTCGTGAGTTGGAAAACATAATATTCTTCTTGAATGTCATGCCCTGTGATATACCATCCCCGAAGAGACGTCATAAGCAAAATTGCAAGTGAAATACAGAAAAGCGCAAAGGGGAAAACAGACGAGGAAATTTTTTCTGTATGGAAAAAGAATGTCATACTATATATGCCTATGAGGAATAGCATGACTAAGGTAAATGCATTATTGCCAGTGTTGTTAATGCTTATCGCGCCGAAAACTCCAAGGAGCGGAAAAAGGAGCGGAAAGAGAAAAAGAGCTATATTTCGCGCGTTCATTTTTGGAAGCGAAATATGAACGGATAGCGCATCTTTTCGAAGATAAAAGATTGATGAAAGGCTCATGATAAAAACATTAACAATATAAAGCATGGAAGGCGTAATGAGTGGTTTGTTTATTCCGTAATGGGGAAGAATCCAGTTTGCTGCCAGTCCACAGAACAATAATGATACTAAACTTAAGCAGAGTGAATAGACTGTTGTTACCCAAAAAGAATCGGTTTTTATTTTAAACAAATGCAGGAGGAGTCGCCCCGGGTAGAAAAGAATGAAGAATCCTGCAATGCTGGCATTCAGAAAGGATGACGCAGGTGATAGGACAACACTATCAAAAATCACTAGTAAAAATATACTGAAAAGAAGTAAATTTTCCTCTTTGACCGACAATATGTTCATTGGATCAATCTTTCTATAGCATCTTTTGTTCTGTTAACCTGCACGTTCCAGGTAAAAAGTGTTTGAGCCATTTTATATCCTCTATTTGCCATTGCACTCGAATGAGTCGGATTATCAAACATATACAGTATTGCCTTTGCTAGATTACGTGATGTTACCGGTGAGACCATCAGTCCGCTTTTCCCCTCATCAATGACTTCAGGAATACCTCCGACACGTGTTGTAACAATGGGGAGTTTGCATGCCATTGCTTCAAGTAAGACGAGCGCAAAGCTTTCAAAAAGAGTCGGGTGCACTAAAAGCGACGCACGCTGATATTCCCGTATAAGATCATTTCCGTATAATCCCCCGGTAAACGTCACTGTGTCTTCAATGTGGAGCTGTTTACAGAGCTTTTTATATGTATTTATGTTATCACCTTGTCCGACAACGATAAGCTTCATATATTTCTTCCGTTGCTTTATCATGTAAATTGCATTAAGTAGCGTACTGAGATTTTTATAAGTTTCCGCTTTATTGAGGCTACCCACAAATATAATCCTTCCTTCTTCCCTTTTACTTCCCGGGACAAACATATTCGTATCGACACCGGGTGTAATCACAATAGTTTTTTCTGCAAATTTATTAAATACGGTTTCTTTTACGTATGTTGATACAGCAATGATCAATGATGATTTTTTTGCCATAATCGGCAGAAAATAGTTCTCATACACATGAGCAATAATATTTTTCGTGGAACTGTCGCTTCGATTCATTCGCCCGGTATGATATGTCAGGATAAACTTTCTTTTTCCACACGCAAATGCAGCTATGTCTGCGAAAAACGGAACCGGAGCGTGGGCACAAATTATGTGTGGATTTTCCGAGGCAATAATTTGTTTGAGAGAGAAAAACCAGAAAGGATTGACTGGTGTATTGGAAAATTTAAAAAGGTATGGTAGGGAGTATATCTTTATGCCGTTTTTAACTTCAACACGTTGTTTTTTTCTCTCAGAATTCGTTGTTACAATAACAATGCGCCACTTATATTTTTCATATAGTCCTTTGGTGATATGGTATACGTACATTTGCACTCCACCAATATTTGGAAGAAAATATGGTGTAACGATCAGTATTGTTGTTTTTTGTGTTCGTTTGCCCATAAAGCTGCTTCTGCGTTCGACATATAATACACGTTTTTTCTGTTTGCTATATAACGGAAAACATTTTCCAATTTTTCCCAGGAGTTGAATTTTTCAAATTCCCAGGAGTGTCCCCACAAATGAAAAACCGTTTTTTTCTCCGCGGTATAGTCAAATAAATCTTTTGCCAGATTATCCCAGCTAGTATAGCGCAATATACGCGAAACGTGTAATCCGGAAAACTGGAGCACTTTATGTATATCTGAATAGTGGTTATATGTGTGAAATGTTGTTGGGATAGAGAAAAGATTATCTGGTAGTACAAAACTATACCGTTTTGTTGTTCTCGCAAGCAAAAACCCGTTTTTCTCAACAAGTTTTGCAATATTTTCATTATAGTCACCATAAGGGTAGCAAAATGACTGCACTCTTTTATGGATAATGTTTTCTAAATATTTTTTAGAGTCTCTGATTTCCTTATCTGCCAGTTGTAGCGGAATTTGTGATAAATGTAGATGATGCATCGTATGCGCACCGATCTCAAAATTTTTACTTAAGGAGACCATGTCTATCTTACTCAGAAGATCTTTTTTTGCAAATTCGTGATTCAGCGGAGAGACATACAGCGTCCCTTTGATGTTATACTTTTTCAGTAAGAGTGCAAGTTTTCTGTCAAGCTTATGTCCATCATCCCAGCTAGTTGTTACGATAATTTTTTTATTCATATGCGCATAAGTGAATTAGCATGTTGCTTCCAGCTATATCCAGTGTGAATCATTTGGTATGCGTTGCTACGTAACGATTCCTGAAGCTTTTTGTCAGTCAGAAGTGCTTCAATTGCATTGCGGATACCTTGCCGCGAAGAATGAATAGCATAACAAACAGGATTTTTTTCATCAAATGAAGGAATATTTTCTTTATAAGTAATGACTGGTATCTTTGATGCCATAGCTTCCTGAACAGATAGAGGGAATCCTTCGCCTTTTGATGGGAGAACAAAAATATCACACAATTGGTACAACTGGGCAAGATTTTTCTGCTGCATCGGGGGAAAGATAAAGATGCCGGGAATTTTTTTTATCTTCTCTGGTACGCTTCCCCACGTTACTAATATAATGTCAAATAATGATGTTTTCGCCTTAATAAGTGCGAGCAGCCCTTTCTTTTCAACAGACCGTCCAACAAATAATACAAGGTTTTTTCCAACCGGAAGGTAATTTCTTTTTCTCAATTCATATTTATCCGTTTTTGTGACCGGTTGAAAAATATCTGTGTCGACACCATTACTAATAATAGCGATATTTTTTTGTGTCAACCGTGATAAGAAATTTTTTGTTTTTACATTCAAAACAAATATGTTTGTGACATAAGAAAGGCATAATTTCCCTATTGTTGCGAATGCAACCTTCTCTACGTAATTTTTTATAGGATTTCTGTATGGGACAAAACCGACATGCTCAATAACGCTGCATGATTTTTTATATCTCTTTGCAAGCAGCGAAGCAAACAGAGATCCTTCATATAGTATTCCGTGGACAATGACGTGATCACTCTTTTTTACTTCTGTCTTTAACAGGAAAAATAATGTGAGTGGAAAAATCGGAAATGGAATATCAAAAAAGGTTTCCAGTATATTCCAAACGCGTATTCTTCTAATCGTTATCCCCTGATATACTTCCCTGCTTTTTTCTTTACCGGTTTTGCTGCTGACAATCGTTATGGAATTTCCTCCTCTGTGTAATGCTTTTGCTTCATTATATGCTACCAGCTCAATGCCTCCGATATGCGGATGAAAATAATGAGTGATGATAAGAATATGTTTATTCCTTCTCTGCATAGTAATAGATTGAACGGCGATTGTTTCACCTTTTAAGCTGATATATCAGACGAACTGCATGAGCTTTTTCAAAAAATGGTCGTAATCCTTTTTTTGATTAAATGGGAAAGATTGCCAATGCCGTCTCGAAGTGTATTTAATTTCTCTTTTCCTGCACGGGCGCGGTAGGTTATCGGAATTTCCGCGCATGCATACCCACGGATAAATGCTTCAATCTTTAATTCCTGCGAAAAAGGCATTCCTGAAGATTTTACCCGTAATTTTTTCCATATTGTTTTTCTGAAGATCCACATTCCTGACTGGCTGTCTTCAAAGGGTAAATCAAAGAGCACCTTTGTTACGGTTGTCAGAAAATAGTTACCGAACCGATGGGATATGCTCATTGCTTTCGGGTTGAGATTTTTAAGCCTGTTCGTGTTGATGAAATCAATCCCCTCTGTTTGCATTTTGAAAACAGCTTTCGGTAAAACAGCAAAGGGGTAGGTAAGATCAGCATCCCCTGTTGCAATAATATCCCCTGTTGCATTGGCAAACCCTGCTTTGTATGCATTGCCATACCCTCTGATTGGCTGAATAATTACTGTTGCTCCTTTCTTTCTCGCGACTATTGGTGTTTTATCCGTAGAACCGTTGTCAACAACAAGAATTTCAACTTCATATCCTACGTTTTTTAGAGCTTGTATCGGTATGTCATTGATAACAGGACCAATGCCTTTTTCTTCATTCAGGGCAGGAATGACAATGGTTATCTTCTTAAGTGGTTTTTTCATTGTACTACCCTGACCCAAAAATCTATTGACTGATTAAGATTGTTTAGCGTGACAACGATCTGCGCTCCTTTTGTGACAACCTGCGGCGTAAGAGTTTCAGAAATCGTAACGGATTGGTTTTGTCCAAGAGTACTTTCGCGCCGGTCAATGTACTCCTTTTTATTGTCGTAGGATACGAATACGACAAAGGGATATTGCATTGTTTTACCTTCCTGATTGTGGATAGTGAATGAGAAGCGGAATGGTTGACCTACTCGTATTGTCGGTGGCAATGACGCCTGTTCAGGGAAATAGAGTTCAGTAAATGGTTCATCCTGCGGTGTAAGTGAAAAAAATACTGGTCTGAAGAGAAAAAAAAGACAAACAGATAGCAGTAAAAGAAAAACAATTGTAATCCTTTTTTTATTTGATTGAATTATGAGTAGTGCATTCTTGATTATCATTGTAGATGTGTATTCGGGCAGTTTGCGTAGAAAACATTATAGGTTAGTATACAGAATGACTATAAAAATAGCAATAGGTTTTTCCGGCGGGCAAAACATGTTATTACGTCTCTATCCTAAAATAGAGAGATGAACTTCAGATGCATGAGTCGGTTGATAATAATTTATGCCATCCTGAGACCAGGTAATCCAGACTGTTTTCTCGCCTCCTGTTATCCATGAGCCAACATTGTTAACAGTGTAGGTTTGTCCTGGGGTAAGGTTGATGCCAAAGACGCATCCAAAATTCCCGTCTGTACTTTCAAAACAAAGGCTATAAAGTGTTTTGCTATATGGTGCAATATTTTGAATAGTTACCGTAAATGTGATCGAATCATCAACCTGCAGTTATCCGGCTGGGAGTTAATGGTTGGATTTCGGCAATATCATTTTCTGGTCCGTTCAAAGCAGGCAATGGCGTATAGGCAAATGGATTCGTGAAGGTACGGGTGGGTGTTGGAATGGGAGGGGAAGATGATTGGGAAGAAGATGGAGTTTGTGTAGTAAGTTGTGCTTGTACAAGTTTTCCAAACATAAGAAAGAGAGCGGTGACGATAAAAAAACTATATGCTACTCGTTTCATTGTCAAACGACACTAGGTCACAACAGTTATATTTCCATGAAAATGACGTAAGAGAAGAGAAAGAAATTATGAAGTTGTATGGAATAATTTTGCGATAATATACCCGACAAATGCAGCGCCAATACCGATAATTACCATCCGGATACCACTTCTCCACCAGCTACCGACAAGGGTTACAGCCTGATACCATCCGACAAGGAATAATGTGATTGCGCTGACGATTAAGGAAACAACAATTCCCGTTTGGTGATAGACAAAAAAGAATGGAAGAAGCGGAATCAAATGTCCGATAGCAGTTGCTATGGTAACGATGACAGAACTCTTTAATACGTTCTTCATATCGATTTGTTGTAAATTTAATTCATCTCTCATCATTGTCATAAGCCAGAGATGCTTGTCTTTGGTAATAGTTTCTGTAATTTCTTCCAAAACTTTTCCTTGAAACCCTTTCGCCTCATACAGTTGTCTGATTTCTTCTTTTTCCATTTCAGGTTCGTTTTCAATTTCCTTCAATTCTTTCTGTTTTTCACTCTCATAATGGTCTTTTTGCGATAATGCGGAGGTGTATGCAACTGCGCCCATTGAAATGGATTCAGCACAAGTTGCAGCAAGGACAGTTGCTATAAGAATATGAACATCAGGCGTAACTGCAGCAATACCTAGAATGATGCCAAGGGCATTAACCAGTCCATCCTGTCCGCCAAGAATAATATCACGCAATGGATTTTCCAGTTTATGCGTCTCTCCTGCTTTGTGACGTTGAAACGCTGCTTCTGTAGGACGTTGCATAGGTAAAACATAGTATAGCAGATGAATACAGTTTCCTCATGATTGTATTTGCAATTTGTTGCCACAATGAAGAAAGTATTGTATTGTAGTGATGCGTGATGAGAATCACATATCTTCTTTTCTTTTTTCTATCCATAGTGCTTGGTGGTTTTGTATTTGGAATAGGATGGTATTACAGGTACTACCGGGATCTTTCCAGCCGTGAAGTCCATGCTCAGAAACCAACGAAGTTTTCCATAATTCGTTCCCCAACAGAATCGCTTCTGGGAACTGTTGCGACGCTTTCCGGAGAAGTTTTGTGGGAATCACGGGTTGCTACGCAACCCGCGGAGATAAAAAAGCTCGTAATTGTCCAGCAGGGGGAAGAAGTAGATACAAAAGATACAGGAAACGTGGAAATTATATTTCCTGCAATTGCTCAAGTAACAGTACATCCTAATTCGCAACTTGTTATTGCGCAAACACTTCATCAGGACATCGCACTTGGGCAAAATACAGGAACAATTACGTATCAGACATTGCATTCTCCCGCTGTGCTCACGGTAAAAGCACATGACCTTCTCGTTTCTGTGAAAGGGAAAGCAACAGTTGCCATCAATAATAATACAGCAGGAATAATTGTTTCTGTTTTACAGGGGTTAGTGACAACCGGATATGAAGATCTGCAAAACAATACCCAGGTTGCAACAGTAACAGAAGGAAATCAATTTATTTTTAACATAAACTCAAGGCAAGGTGTTACCGAATTACAATAGTTCCCTCTTGTTTATACGCTGCAAGCGGAGTGAGGATCGTTTTGTCTTCGTATCCAAGCGCCCATATCCCAACCCCTTCAAGACGGAGTGCATCAGCAAGAGCAAGTTTTCCACGCGTTGAGTGAATATCCGGGTAGAAAAACTGGTGGTAATCACCTGCTGTTTTATCGCGGTAGACGCTGTGTACTTCATCCGCAGTAGTATCTCTTTTAGCGCTGCAGGAGGCACATGATGCAGCTCGTAATGTACTGGCTGCTACGCCACTGTTGGGAATTACCGCAGACCGTGGAAAGGGAGTAAATGTTTCCCATTCATATCCGTAATCGGGAATCCCTAATACTATTTTTTTGCCGGAAACATCATGGAGTATGTTTTGCAACGCAGTTTTTACATCATATTCTGAAACCGTTCCTGCTCCATTGAGTGGTGCGACCGGTCCGGTGACAAATGAATCAGGAGAATGAAAATCATATGCCATTAACACAACATGGTCTGCGATCTTTCCCATTGCTTTTATATCAATAAGATTCTTCTTAATAACATCGCTGGTACTTACTTCAACGGTAAGTGTTACATGTTTTCCTATATCATGTTTTACTGTCTGCACAAATTGCGTGAAATGCAATCGTCCGGCTGGTGAAGCGCTCTGCGTGTATTCAATGTCAAGATTGAGGTCGGAGAACCCATATCGCTTGAGAACTGGTAGTACATTTTTGGCAAGCATATGTCCGTGTGGAATAGGGTTATACACGAGCTGGGCAATTGCATCAGGGTTTCCGTTGAAAATAAGGAGAGATAAGGAAACGTTGTGCTGCTTTGCATTTTGGAAAAACGGCTTTACATTTCCAGAATATAACGTATTCCATCCGGGTTCTGCTTCCTGCGGGCTGAGTACTTCCTGAATCGATCCGTTCCCCTCAACGCGCAGCCCAAAGTAGGTTAGCGTCGTAATCTCTTGAGAGTAGTCTGTTTTTGCTCTACTCAAGAGCCAATACGGTAAAAAACCAATAATATATTTTTTTGGAAGATAAAGTTTGTTGTAGGTTTGAGTGAAAAGTGCGTTGGATCGAGAGGAAATTACTGGGGACAGAAAAATGATATAGCCAATTCCCACCCCTATAATAAATCCTGCAATAGAAAGTAAAACCTTTTTCACTGTACAATGTGCATTGTAGCACTATTGTTGCGACAGAGAGTACTATTTGTTACAATGCACGGATACTGCGGGCGTAGTTCACCAGTTAGAACGTCTCCTTGCCAAGGAGAAGGTAGTGGGTGCGATTCCCATCGCCCGCTCACTAAACGAGCATTTCTGTATAGAGATTGTATGCATTAATTACTTTGACTTCTTGCTTACGGAATATTTCACCCTCAAGGAGATACTAAATATGGTATTGGTTAAGCGTGTTTCAAGATATCAATATATCTTGGTGTTATATAAATAAATCTGTTCCTTCCTGTTTGTCGATGTTTATAGACAATTTTTACTTTTTCTAAATCAGCTAAGCGTTTTCTTGCAGTCATAGGACTTACTCCAATTACTTCTTCAAAATTCTTTTGTGTAAAATAAGCATTGGAAAAAAGATAATCAACCAATTCCGAAGAATAAAGGTATTGAACCTTATCTTTAAGAGTTTTCTTGGCAGAATCAATTTCAGTTTTAATCTTTTCTAAAACACCACACGTATACTTGGCCTGTTCTGCTGTTGCTAGCATGATATATAATATCCACTCTTTCCACTTTCCTTCCATTGTGACTTCTCTTAGTTTGCGGTAATAAGCATCACGATGTTCGAGAATATAGTGACTTATAAACAACACAGGTACTGGGAGTTTTCCTTGTTTCATTAAGTATAACGGCATTAACATTCTTCCCGTACGTCCATTTCCATCACGGAATGGATGGATTGCTTCAAATTGATAATGTAAAACTGCCATTCTTGCAAAAACTTCATGAATGGGTGCCGCGTCATTAAAATACTTTTCAAAATTTTGTAGAAAACTTCTAATGCGTTCTTCTCCATCAGGAGGAGTATAGTAAACAACATGCGTGATAGGGTTGCTTAATTGAGTGCCAGGCAAAGTGCGGACACCTGCATTGCTTGGTTCAATTAACCTTTGTAGCGATATATAATCGTTAGTATTTAGAAATCCTTTTGATGAAAGCTTGTTCGCTCCCTCCATAAGTGCTTTTGTGTAATTGAGAGCTTCTTTTTCAGCAGGATTTAGTTCGCGTTCTTCTCTAATTTTTGCGTAATAAACACTGTCATTGGTAGTAACTATATTCTCAACACCTGAACTTGATACTGCCTCAGGAACGAACAAGGGAGATAATAGGTCCAGCGTATTGGATATTGTTCTACTGCTCATTGTGAGCATGGTTTTCAGCTGGGATATGGCATCACTAGCCTCCAAGGTTGCTAGCAAAAGCTCTTGATCCTTTAAATCTACTCTTGGTGGAAGTTGAGGTAAGCCATTATATGGTTTATTAGGATTCATATAGTACTTTATAGATTTGTTATCTAATTATATAGTACTTTGTCCCATTTGTCTAGGGAATATAAAGTACTTAGTGACATTCATCTGACTATAAAGTACGCTCTTAATATATAAGAGGAGGTAAGCTTTGTCTATAAGTATAGATATGCTTTTATACTTTTGATTTCTTGCGTGCGGAGTACCTCCTTGCCAAGGAGAAAGTAGTGGGTGCGATTCCCATCGCCCGCTCCAGATGCAAAATATAGCCTCAAAAGTTTTCCACATTGAACCTGGACCGAACTTTTGAGGTTAATTTCTTCAATTTACCGCCTTCGTTTAATCTCCTCACCCCTTTTTATTTGGATAGATTTTATGTTATTTGCTCTATGCGCTTGGTAATTGACAAACAGGAATAACATCTTATACACTCGTCTTAATGATGAAGAATTTCTGGATTTTAGTGATAGCAATTGGGGTTATCATTGTTCTTATTGGAGGGTATATGGGAAGGCATCGTATACAATCAATGCTTGGAATGTCTCCGGTACAACAGGTCATGCAATTAAAGTCTACCTCTACCCCGCCATCATCTGCCGTAGTGCCAACGGACAATATTTATAAAACAAAAACCAATCCGGTAAAAGGGGTATATCTGACTGACTTTCAGGGAATGACTCTCTACACGTTTGACAAAGATGCTGCAGGAGTAAGTAACTGTTATGGCCCGTGCGCAGCAATCTGGCCTTTTTACACTTCAGGAGCAACTGCAGAATCTATGCTTCCGACAAACGTTACCGTAATTACCCGTAAAGACGGTTCAAAACAGTTTGCTTGGAAAGGAATGCCGTTATATTACTACGCAAAAGATCAGAAAGCCGGGGATATAAATGGAGATGGAATAGGTGGAGTTTGGCACATAGGTAAACCATAAAATCCTGTTTTATTACCCTTCTCTCATTAACAATAGCAGTTATAAAATCTCCTTCGATGATTCAACAGTAAACAAATATCTCCTCCTCCTACGGTGTGGGTGTTGCTTTGGGGGTAGGTGATACCTTTCCTTTCTTCGGTGTTGGTGTCGGTGTTCCTTTCTTTCCAGGCTTGCTGCTCGGTACGGTTGTTCCGGTACTCCCAGGAGCGGTAGGTGAGGAAG
>DASYZL010000003.1:0-28625 GCA_035946335.1 Patescibacteria group bacterium
ACTGGCCCCTTATACTTACTGGTATGATCACGCGCCTGCAGGATGGATGTTAATTGCTCTCTGGGTGAAGCTGACAGGAGGATTTTTTACCTTCGGTACATCAGTAAATTCAGGAAGAGTACTGATGCTCGCTTTGCATACGCTTACCTGTGTTTTTATTTTATATTGTGCGAAAAAAATTACGAAAAATTATTATACTGGAACTATAGCGGTTCTTATTTTTTCATTATCACCCCTCGGCATCTATTTTCAACGGAGAGTACTTTTAGACAACATAATGATTTTCTGGGTTTTCTTTTCCTTAGCATTCTTGTTGAAAGACAAATTGCGATTATCAATTATTTTTTTGAGTGCTATATTATTTAGTATAAGTGTGCTCAGCAAAGAGAATGCGATTTTCTTTATTCCAGCATTCTTGTATCTCATTTATGCAAACTCTCACGCACACCATAAAAGATTCGCAATTATTGGTTGGATTGTTATAGTAGGGATTGTTATATCCCTTTATTTCTTGTATGCACTATTGAATGGAGAGTTTTTTCCGGTTGGATTTTTAGAGAATTATACTCCACATGTTAGTATTATTACCTCTCTCCAACAGCAGCTTTCCCGGGGAAGCGGTTACCCTTTTTGGGATAAACGAAGTGATTTTTATATCAGTCTTCTCGAATGGTTTGCTAGAGATAATTTCATCATAGTAACAGGTGTAGTTACAACAATTATCAGTTGTTTACTGAGTATTAAAGTTAAAAGATTCCGGTTACCAGCTTTTCTTGCATTACTATTCTGGCTTTTTCTCATACGGGGAAAGTTGACAATTGATTTTTATATTGTACCCCTCATTCCTCTTCTCGCACTTAATACAGGTATCGTATTGGATTTTCTGATAGGTAAAATATCTTTCGGTAAAAAGTACATACATCTGATTTTTATTACTTTCTGCAGTATTGGTATAAGCTACATATTTTTATCTCATTCAATTGGACAATACACGCATGATGAAACTTCATCGCAAATTGAAACAATACAGTGGATAAAAAATTATGTTTCTGAGAACGCGAACATTGCGATTGATGATTACATGTATGTTGATTTACATGCTTCAAGTCCATT
Source organism: Patescibacteria group bacterium (assembly GCA_035946335.1). GTDB lineage: Bacteria > Patescibacteriota > Microgenomatia > Levybacterales > UBA12049 > PRDT01. Next base: position 1,114 of record DASYZL010000003.1, read on the forward strand.
CGGAAAAAAAATATTCCCAAACGCTGACTGGTTTTGGAAAATATCAGATGATCAGGAAATTACCAGTCAAAAGTTACAAAATAACTGGATGAATATTCAATACATTACATTAAGTCACGAGATGCTTAACCAAATTAAGGTTGGGAGTCAACCTATGATAAAAAAGGCACTTGATAATGCAAAATTTGTTGCAGAATTCAATAAAGGTACAACTTCTTATTTTGATTTTCCACATTATATAAGTACTAACGGTGATTGGATGAGAATATACGAAGCGAAGAACAGTAATCAATATATTCTCGATTCGTCATGGATTTACTACAAGACCAACTTTATTCATTCATATGGTCAGGTTATTGATCCAAGCAACGGAAATACTACATCAGAGGGGCAATCGTATGCGTTAATGAGAGCAGTTTGGGAAAATGACCCAGTCATCTTTTCTGGTGTATGGGCTTGGACTCGTGATCATTTAGAATACCGTTCGCAAGATAAACTTTTCTCATGGTTGTGGAGTAACGGAAAACTTGGAGATTCTAATTCAGCATCCGATGCTGATGAGGATATTGCTTTATCACTGTTGTTTGGATCTAAGCAGTGGGGAGATACCTCATATGAAGTAGCTGCAAAAAATATCATTCAAGATATATGGAAAAATGAAGTCATCAAAATACAGAGCCATTATTACCTTACTTCAGGATCAGGTTCGTATCGTCAAAATGGTTACCTCGTTAACCCGTCATATTTATCACCTGCAACATATCGAATATTTGCTCAAGTTGATACCCAGGATAATTGGAATAATTTAGCAGATGATTCATACTATTTGCTTAATATATTGGGTTCTCAAAATGGTAATACAACGTATCTTCCGCCAAATTGGATAGTACTTAATACTGATGGCACGATTACTTCACCGAAAGAATGGATTTCAGATCACAATGTGGATTTTTATGGTTTTGATGCATTTAGAACAATGTGGAGAGTTTCGCTTGATGCCACCTGGTATCAAAGTCCACAGGCTATTGCGTACCTTACTAGCGTTGAGCCATTTTTTGCAAATCAGTGGAATAAGGGAAAAATGATTTACGCAATGTACAATCTGCAGGGAAAAAAACAAGCAGATTACAGTTCACTCAGCACAAATGTTGGTGCGATTGCAGTCATGTATAAAACAAATGCATTCCTAGGAAATACATTCTATCAACATTTCTTAATAAATACCTTTAATTTTAATAAAGGATATTGGAATGACGGGACAAATTACTACGATCAAAACTGGGCATGGTTCGGGACTGCGTTATTTTCTAACAGTCTTCCTAATCTTTGGGAGAAAAATAAGTAATATATTTTTTGTTTTCTTAGTCTGAGTAAGCATAATTGATTCTTTATATGTAATAGTGTAATATCGCTCTTTATGGATAAAAAAGTAATGATCATCGGGCATGGTGTTTGGGGAAAAGCGTTAGCGAGTGTTATAAAACATAATACTTCGTCCATTTCTTTTTGGAATAGACAAGATCCAATTACTAATGTAGAAGTGGTGATACTGTCATTACCAGTGCAATCGATGCGTGAGGCACTGACGAAAGCAAAAATCGACAAGTCTATGCCCATTATTATTAATACCTCTAAAGGCATTGAGCAGGACACCTATAAACTACCGCATCAGATCTGCTTAGACGTTCTGAAAAGAGACATTGATTACTATACACTGATCGGTCCAAGCTTTGCAGAAGAAGTCGAGCAACATATGCCAACAATAGTCAATCTTGGATATCAAAACGGTGAAAATAAAAAATTGGTAAAACAACTTTTTCAGACAGATTACTTCCGGGTCAAATTGACAAACAATATTACAACACTGGAACTTGCAGGTGCTTTGAAAAATGTGTACGCGATCATTTGCGGGTTAAGTGAAGGAATGGGTTTTCGGACGAATACGCGGGCTAAATTGCTGATATTGGCAATGACTGAAATGCAAACACTCTTTCATGCACTCGGTTTAACAAATTCAGTGGACTCTCTGGCAGGAACAGTTGGTGATTTATTCTTAACCTGTAATAGTATTGCGAGTAGGAATTTCCGGTTTGGAAAATTATTAGCATCATACCCAGCAGAAGAAGCATTGAAGCGGATCGGCTCCACAGTTGAAGGGTATTTCACGTCATCGTCAATTACATATTTCCAAAAGCAAGGTATAGCATTGCCATTAGCCAGTTTAATTAGACAAATCATTATGGGAAATGATCCAGGAAAAGCAAAAGAATTATTAATCCAATTTCTTAAGCAGGTTTAAAAGCTGGACGTTAATAAAGTTTATATATTGTTGAAATAAGCAGGTTATAGAGTTGTTATGTCAGAACGGACACTGCAACTGAATAATGATTGTGTTGTATTTGACCTGTCACAATTGAAGAAAGATGAAAAGCGCGCCCCTGCGATGTATCTCTTAACATCACTCTTATGGAATCTAGTTAATTCGATGGATAAGAGAAAACGTATGTTGTTTATTGACGAAGCGCATATGCTGCTTATGGATCATGATGTTGCAGAGTTTTACCACCAGCTTGTCAAAGTCGCAAGAAAACGGGATTTAGGTGTTGTTTCCATAACCCAGGATGTCGAGGATTTTCTGGATAATGAACTGGGAAAAGCAATCATCACCAATTCTGAAACAAAAATCCTTCTTAAGCAGTCGTACGCGGCATTGGGATTGATGGACAAAATTTATCCAATGACTGACGAAGAAAAGAAAAATCTCGGAGAGATGAAAAAAGGGGAAGTCATTATATTCAGAGAGAGTGAACACATTGGTACATATATCCAGGTTTTACCCCATGAAAGAAACCTCGTTTTCACCCAACAGGCAGCCTCCAGCAATGAAGCATAACAAACTTTTCTCCAGCATACAGACTCTGAGAGAATTGAAAAACAAACCGCTTGCAACCCTTGTAGACATCCTGGTTGCAACGATTTTGAGTACACTCATTCCGATTCCGTTTCTTTCATCACTACTTATGAAGCAGAAAAAAAGCGCTATTTTCATATCGCTAGCCGCTACAGGAATTTCGTTATTGGTAATAATTACTATCTTCTTTGTCATTTTAACTCCGATTTCCCTTCTCTCCCGACAAAACGGTGATTACTATGGGGATCCTGCACTATACCTGCAGTCAATTCACTTGCTGAGAACACTTAACGGTTATTTCGAAGATGGATTCACTGATACCGACACGCCTCAAAGAAATCCGCTTGGAGGAAACGGGTTGACAAACAGCATCATTACCATGGATTACCATGACCCGCGTTACCATTTTTTCAATGGTGTTCATACCGGTATAGATCTGATTCCATCGGATACATACTACAGAACAAACAGGGCATACCTGTTGACGCACCAGCAGATTGTCTTTGCAACCATGAATGGTACTGCTATCTCATATCTCGATCCCTATGGAGCAATTATTGTTGACATCTATAATGCCAAACATACTATTATTACCCGCTATGTTCACTTGCAAGCTTCCTTTTTCTCAACCGGGGAAATCGTGAAGGCAGGCCAAGCACTTGGCATCATGGGTGCAACAGGGTTTGTAACAGGAATTCATCTTCATTACGAAATACAGACCAATCAATCAGGCATGTTCCAAACTGTTGACCCAAAACTCCTTATTGAGTAAAGCTGAATCAGATGACCAATTTTGTACCTTTATCTCTGACCTTCCGCTCTTGACATCGTGACCACATTTTTATACACTGCGCTATCATCAGGTATGTCAGAAACACTTCCCTATGGGGAACAATCATTTTGCTTTTCATATAACGCAGTTAGGCGGAGCGTATCGGCTTTAAAACTAACAAATTTGCCCGACGGAAGGGGTGAGATTATTCTCGGTACTGATTTTGGGCGAATCGCACATATTCCGACTGACAGAAAACATCCTCCACTTGTTACAGAGAACGGAGTTCTTGTAGATACGACTGTTTCATCGTATTTCCTCAATGATGAAAGACATTATTCACTCAGTTCAGTGGATATAGGTAAGCAGTTTGGTCTAGGACGTATTCGAACGGGAGATAAGGATTCTACGGGAGATGATGGTATCTGTATTCCACTGCGAGAATATCCGTGGCTTTTAGCCTATGGATGGTCAAGAAATGCAAACGGTGCTTCCTATCTTGATGCAATATATAAACTAACGAGGTCACATCGGGATGTAAGTCTTCTGGTCGTTCCGCAAGGACAAGAGCCCCATGTCCTGGAGTATAAGGGAGAGAATAACTTACTCATTCACAAGGATCCGCTTACCTATTTAAGACGTACAAGCAAGGATCCATCAGAACAAGGTTATAGGAGCGATTATAATCCGGAAATTCACCTTCGCAAACTGTTACAGACCGCTGAGCAAGCACGAAGAAGGATGAGAGTGGGGATGTTGCATGAATACTTGCAAAAGAAATAACAGGGGAGTATTCATAAACTACAACCCCCTAAAGTAAAGAGAGAGGGAAAGGTATTAAAGTCAGCTCCGGAATCAAGAAGAGACCTTATTAAATTTTTGACCATTTTTTGTTATTTTCCGGGCCTGCCAACCATGAAAGTAAACAGATACCTTTAAAAAATGTTACTCCTGATTTTGTTGGCTGAAATGCGCTACTACCGGTTTGAGGAGATATACATCTCCTGCTTTAATAACCGAGTTTTGTGCATCAAAATCCAGAGAAAGGGTTGTCGTTTTACCGGAGACAATGTAAAAGGGCTCAACTATTCTTACGATATTTGCTTTTCCTGGTATCACTAACGTGACGTGTGTTCCATCGGCAAGTGTTGCCGTTGCTTTGGAAACATAGAGCCGTACTTCTGTATATAACCCCCCTGTCAGTTGTGTTAATCCAAGGGAAGTAAAGTTTTTTGTATTAGCAAGTTGGACTAAATCAACTATCTGTATCCCGCCAATATTAAGTGTTTCCCAGTTATCAACATGCTGGTTGGTTTTTGGGGATGGAGAGACGGTCGGTTTTCCCTGTGTTTGGTCTTGCGGAGTAACTTTTTCTCCCGGTAGTGCTACGTAGGCAAGGTGGACCTCAACCTTTGTTACGGTCAATATAAGACTTGTTACGGTTTGTGGTCCACCGGCATTGACGTTACTTTTATTTTCTGATGCAGTGCCCGGAGTAATGTTGTCATTCTGATTTTCTTGTTTGGCATTTCCCTGACCATTTCCTCTTACCTGTGTTGGAAGCGTATGAGAAGGATCAGCACCTGTTGTTACCGGTATATCGGTAGGCTTATGTTCTTGCGAAGGATCTGTGAGATGCACATCAAGCGTTCCAAGATAAACTTGCGGAAATGTGTTAGAAAAGTTCGTTGTGTAATCTATTGGTCCCATTGTCCCGTCCGGATTATTCGTACTAATAATATCCTGAGCAGTATTAAGATCATTATAGTTTGAGGCGTGTTGCTGATAGTTCGTTGACCGTTGTACTGCAATTCCTGCGACAACGACACCCGCTATTAAAAGAATAACAATAATAATGCCTGCTTTTTTACCGAACGAAGTTTGTCTCGTCATGCATTATATATAATATTGAAACAGAAACATGAGTATGTCAAGGTACCCTTTTCATTAATGACCTGTTATGCTGAGCAGGAGGGACAATTAACGGATAGTAAGTTCGTGAACACCACCAGTGGGAATATGAAATCTCGCAAATGCTTCTTGCCAACTGATGTGATGGTATGCACCATATGCCATCGCTAACGAGATACCATGACCCACATATACAACGTTTTTCCTTGGAAACATCCCGTTATAAACGGTAAGCATCGAAGAAACACGGTCATAAACATCCTGAGGATTCCCCATCTTTGGTAGCCCGAACACAAACGTTCTATTCGCTCCTGCCTGAAAAACTTTCTCAGGATGCGCTTTCGCTATTTCAATAACATCGATTATTCGCTGTCCTGTTAAAACTCCATAATCCATCTCATAAAGAGCAGAGTCTTTCAGTATAATGTCTGCTCCTGTGATTTCTTGAATGATATATGCTGAATCAGATGCCCGCTCAAGGGGTGAGTGAATAATCACATGTATTCCATGGGGTTTTAATATTTCTCCTGCCTCTGCTGCCTGTTGTCGTCCGTATGACGTCAGATAATCATTGTATAAACCATTTACCACCTTTTCCTTATTAGTATCCGACTCCCCATGTCTCACTAAAAACCTTCGGCCTCCCTCGATAGCACTCATAATTGCAGGATATCATACCAGATGTGAGACAGTTACTATGCGAATCTCATTATCCAATGAATTCCTATATTAGGATATATTTTTACTCTCTCAATTCTCCTTGCCTTACTCTTCGTGGCGGGATTGCTGCTGCAGAGATGACACTTGCTACCCCTGTCAGTATTCCTGCTATTGATATTGCGTCATCCCGAACAGTCCGTCCTTGTAAACCAAGCGGACCATATGCTTGGGTTTGCAGTTGTGCTTGATGAAATGCATCATCATGCAACTGTTGAGTTTCCACGATTGCTTCCGCTTGCTTTTCCTGTATATACGATTCTGAAGAAGGATCTGTTATCTCATGAATTTTACCGAATTGTCCCTGACTGTCTAAGTCAATGATATCCTGATGATAGGTTTCAATAGTAGTGTTCGCGTCTTCTAAAGCACCTGGTAAAGGCGCAGGACGAACCTGCTTTTCAATAGCGGCTGATATATCATATATATCTCCAATGTCTCTTATGGAAAGTACTGTAGCGCCTGTTCCTCCTAAGCCTATTATGGAAATAATCCCAAGTACTACTTGTCTTCTTGTGGGATTTTCAGTGTTGATCATTATATAGAATATACTATAGCAAATAAAAATATACGAGTATACATAGGATATTGTTCTTACGTATTACATTTTCTCTTCCCATAAAAAAACGCATTTGCTATACTCGTATGGTATGCATGAACAGCAAAACGTTGATTATGGATTAACTGCCAGGGTTGCGGCAAAATCCCTTTTGTCTCCACGGCCTACAATGAGCATTGCAGGTATGGAAGCAGAGAATGGGGGTCTGTGGATACAGGAAAAAATACTACGCGCTGAAATCAAAGGATATACAGAAAACCTGTTTTCTATATATCAAGAAGATACTCCTAATGGAATGGTTAAAAACGTGCTGGCAAACAGATTATTTGCAAGAATCAATGATCATCTCGACTATTTTTACAATCCCGACTGGACGGTAGAGCAAGTAGGGGCATGGGATCGGTGGGTTCATGGCATCGCTGCAACCTGGATACCAAACGAAGGAAATTTATCGGAAGAAGACAGAGGAGTTATGGGAGATTTAGAGCGAACCCGCCGAACACTATTGAAACGGGGAATTGATTCAAGTGCTCATATTCAGGGGGTAACGCCAGATTACCATTTTGTTGATCAGGTAATGGAAACATTCAGAAAACATGATTCCACCGCTTCCGACCAGACGCTGACATTATTTATGTATATCCATAGGCCCTTTCCGCTTGAAACGTCTTCATGATGCCATACCATTGGACTACGAAAAAATACAACATTTATCTGATGCAACACTTTTTCAAAGATACAGTCAATGCAGACTCGGAATATACCTGATACGCGCATCATAAACTCCCTTATACCAAAAGAGTCAATGTTTCAGCTCATGAAATACTCCAGAAGCCATTGTTCATAGTTAGCAGATCTGCCTTCCTTTCTTCTTCCTCAATAATTTCGGCAAGACGGCTTACATTGACGGATGTACGTTGCCCACCCCTTTTTACTGTCGTCGTCTTTTCTAAAAGAGACCGTTCACTGTAATCATCCGGATAAAAGAGTACTCGAAACACATCAATGAACACATCTTTCATAAAAATATTTTTATGAAAGGCATCGTCTCCATCTTCAAGTTCAAAAAGCAGTGCGGCTTGCAGTTTCGGATATCGTTCCTGTAAGGTAAACGCATAGTAAATAAAATCGGCAAGCACTCTGTGTTTAACTCTGTTCCATTTCTCCAATTGCATATTATTATACCGATCCATAAGAATGAAGTTCCGTCTTTGCGCATTTTGTCTATTTTCTTCCATTCCGTGGTAGAGTTTTATATATACGTCGCATACTTTAATACCGTCAATGAGCATATTTAACTGTTGTACAGGATGCAATCTTTCTATACAATTTTTCCGTACTAATGCATCAACACGTTCTAATGATTCATCAGAAGGGATTTGTTGCTCATCATACGAAGAAGAAACCCGAAACAGGTTCAATCTGGATGTTTCAAAAATTTTTGTCTATTATGATCTTCAAGAAAGGGAAATGTTACCCAAATTGGGTATTCCACTATTTGAGTCGGTTTGGTAGGTACTATATCAGGATCAGGAAATATCGTATAAACTCCAATCCCCTGTGCTTCCCGTTGTTCTGGGGAAAGGAGTAACGCCTCATGCACCAGGTTTACTCTTACTGGTTTAAGTACTGTTTTTCTTTCCGAGAATGCATTGTTCAATCTGGTGATTAAGGAATCCTGATGTTTTTCTGTTTGAGCAGCAAAGTTATTGCTGTCAGGTTGTAGCTCGTCCGATTGTTGTTCATGTTGCTGTTCTGTCATGGCGGTGTTATACCATTACGCACACGCAGACTCAAACTATAAGATAAAATCCAACATAGTTTTTTCACACACTAACTAATGTCGAAAGTAAAAGAAAAATGCAGGATAGTGGTTTGTGCAGGAAAATGCATTGAGAAAATCGAAATAGGGTAACGATAAACGTCCTATAGAAAATCTGCTCATTTTTTGCTATAATTTCTCTTCACTCTTGTATCTGTGATATTGTCATATTACACTGAGAAAGGGACGTATGCTCGCATTTATTTTTACGGTATTATTTAGTAGTCTCGTTGCCTATTTTGCCACCCAAAACACCGGAACGGTGACGCTCTATTTTGCTTCATACGTGTGGACCGGCATTCCCCTTTACCTCGTGATACTGGGAGCACTTGTCACAGGACTTGTCTTTGCGTGGGTATTCCACCTCTTGTTCCTTATTTCTTCTACCCTGACCATTAGCGGGAAAAACCACGCCCTCAAAGCGCTAAAGCAGGAAAATCTGGAACTTACAAAAAAAGTGCATCAACTGGAACTTGAGAACGCGAAGTTTACCACAAGAGACGGGGATTCAGCCACCGTTGACAATAACTCTTTATGAAACGTGTTCTTGCGAAAGTCTGGCGGTTTTGTCACCTTGCTCCGCTGCTGCAACTGCATATAATGAGATTGACAAATGACCAGTTTCTTATCGGTGTGACGGGAATTTTTTTTAATGACAAAGACCAGGTGCTTCTGGTAAAACATACCTATCGACAGATTCCCTGGAGCTTGCCTGGCGGGTACCTGAAAGCAAAAGAACATCCAATGGAAGGATTGGAGCGGGAAGTATTAGAAGAAACCGGACTCGTCGTCAGTGCAGATAAACAACTCAAACTCCGAACAGACAGAACAACAGGGCGAATTGATATCCTGTATACTGGAACATTTATTGGCGGAGAATTTCAAGAAAGCGAAGAGGTTTCGGAATGTGGATTCTTTTCATTTGATACCCTTCCCGTTATTCTCAAGGATCAGGTGGTATCTATTGATTATGCCATTCAGCAGAGAAAAAAAATGCACAGTCACAAAACGCCATTCTTTCCTGCGCAATCAACACATTCCTCTATTTTCCAACAAATTGGCGCATTCCTCAGAGGTAGGTTATGGGGAGAAAAACTTTAGGCAAGTGGAAGCGACAATGCAAAGTACTAACGGGAAATATGGTTTTTCGGTATCACCGACAAAGCTTGGTTATACAGAAGAAAAAAAAGCAGTATCAGTACCTTTAAGCTACTTTTTGCTTACATAGCCAAGTATGTCCAAATAAAGAAATAACCATGAATAGTTACTGTTGATTAAATGGGAACCATTGTGAAAATTCAATAAAAAGAATATCATTCAGCTATGAGACAAGTAATTCCTGTAGATAAATTGATTATAAATCCTGAAAACTATAGATTTGATCCTGTAGATACGCAAGATCAGGCAATCGATTTGATGATCGAAAAAAAAGGTCTCGAGATTCTTGCTTTAGCAAAACACATTCTACAATTTGGACTTGATAAAGCAAAAGATATTAGAGTTTTACAGCAAGGTGATATTTATTTAGTGCTTGATGGAAATAGACGTATCACGGTGGTAAAATGTTTAATCACCCCTTCACTGATTAAAAATAATAAAATAAAAAGTGAATTTGAAAAGTTGCCTTCTTTATTTAGTAAACAACCTCCAAAACAAATAAATTGCTATGTCTACACGAGCGAGAAAGATGCAAGTGAATGGATAAGATTAGATCATACAGGTAAAAATAATGGGGTTGGGCAAGATAATTGGGGAGCGCAGGAAACTGACAGATTTGAGTTTAAATTTGGCGGCAAATTATCACCGGCAATGCAAATATTGAATTTGCTTCAATCTAAGGGTTATAGCTTCGACACTAATAGACTTAAAATATCTACTATAAATCGTATTCTATCTTATCCAAGCTTAAGATCATTTTTGGGGATCGACATTAAACAGAATAATATAAAAGTTATTAGTAAAGAGGAAGATGCAATTATACGTTTAAATGCATTATTTACTAACATTATTGACAATGACGTTAAGGTTGCCAGTGTTTATGACAAAGATAAAGCTTTAGTTTTCATAAAAAATCTTTTTGGAGAGCCATTAAAAGATAACATGCAGACAACAATGAAATTTGAACCTGAAAAAGATATTAACGCTCTTACCAATCCACCAATAAAAATGCCTGAGACGAAGAAGGTAGAACAAAATGCAGATCTTATTGAGCAAAATCCAAAGATGTTTGTTATAACAGCTTTTGCTGGATTGAAAGATGTTTACAAAACTATTGAAAAAGTTTCAAGTTAATTATTTAACAATATGAAAGTTTATAGAATTGATTATTCTTCTGGAGCAAAAACGACTCAAGATGACAAAATTATAAAAGCTCTTGAAACAAGTGATTTTTTAATCGTTGTTTTGTCAATGGGAGAAAAAGAGCGTATGGTATATGAAGCAATTAAAAAAAGTGAAAATGCGAAATATATTTTAGAGAAATATTTTCCGATTAATCATAATATTCTGCTTGAATTTGGGTATGGATTAAAGTGTGTAAGGGGTACGAGGAAAGAAAAAGATATATTTATAATTATTGAAGACATTGAAGATAATGGGTTACCTAATTTAAAAGATTTTTGTAGGAGCATTTTTTTTGATATTAGAAATAGAGATGAAGTTACATACAAAACAATTCCGGAGCTTGAAAAAGAACTTGAGAGGGCTTTTAAACACTCAGAAACTATGAAACAATATCTAAAGTAGATATGTTTTATTCACCGTTAAGATACCCTGGCGGCAAAAACAAATTAGCCAAATTTGTTGGATTAATTTGTAAAGAAAACAACATAAATGGACACTACGTAGAGCCTTATGCCGGAGGAGCTTCAGTTGCATTATTTTTATTATTTAATGGATATGTATCAAAAATAACGATTAATGATATTGATCGTTCAATTTATGCATTTTGGTATTCTGTGCTAAACCATACAGATAGATTTTGCAAGTTAATTGAAAACTCTGATGTAAATATTGATACTTGGTATGAATGCAAGAAAATTCAAAATAATAAAAAAAAGGCTTCGTTAATACAATTGGGGTTTTCTACGTTTTTTCTAAATAGAACAAATATTTCTGGGATTATAAATGCAGGAGTTATTGGTGGACTTGAACAACAAGGCAAGTATAAAATAGACTGTCGGTATAATAAAAAACAATTAATAGAAAGAATAACAAATATCTCAAAACAGAAAAAAAATATTCGAGTTTTCAATCTTGACGCACTGGCACTAATCAAAAAAATACAGCAAGAGTCTAGAAATACCTCAATAATTTTTTACTTTGATCCCCCTTATTATGTAAAAGGTGAATCACTTTATATGAACTTTTATAAACATAGGGATCATCTAAAAGTAAGTAAGGCTATAAAGAAGATAAAAAATGCACGTTGGATAGTCTCATATGATAATGTCGAAGAAATTAAAAAAATGTATATAGGATGCTCTAAAATAGAATATTCTTTATTTCACACTGCCCATGCAGCAAAAAAAGGCAACGAGGTCTTGTTTTTTAGCAACAACTTGAATTCTTCTTTTACTTATTTTCCTTATAATTATAAGCTAACCCTTCAAAAACAACTTAATTTTTATCATTTTCTCGTAAAGTTTCCCAAATTTCTTGTCCAAAACCTTGCTTCATGATTTCTTTGTGGGTAGTGAGTGAAAATGAGACATCTTCTAAGTCATACTTTTCTTTAAATTGAATTCTGATGTATCTTTTCAAATGTTTTAACTTTTTTTCATCTGGAAGTATCAGGAGAACAAAAGGAAATTCTTTTTTCAAATAAATATAGGTATCATTCAATTTGATGTATTGATTAATTCTTGATCGTAATGCATATCTTGGAACATGTGCATCAAACAGATCAAGAAGATAATGAGTAGTGATGGTTTCTGTTTTCTTATTACCTTTTTTCTCAACTGTTCTCTCGATATATGCATCAGGCTTTAAGTCGTCAAAATCTTTATTATTCCAAAGCTCAGTTTTTGAAGTATAAGTAAATGTTTTATATTTTTCTTTTAAAAGTAAATAAAATTTACAAAGTGTAATACAGTGATCAATAAATGTCTGTGATGCTTTTTTGTCATCATAAAATTTTTTCACTGCTTCTCCTTCACCACCGGCGCTTCCCCTGTGAGGTACATTATTCCTTGCATCCTCGAAATCAGCTCGGAGTTTTCGAGAAGCATCAAGAAAGGAAGATCGTGAAGGTGTTGGCATACGAATAGCGGAATTATAGCATAAATCTGAAATTTATAAGTTCTGTTTTGGACATTCTTGGTTATCCTTTTACGTTACTTTAAACATTCAGTACGCCTCTTGACAAGTCAGTATAGTGTCAGTACAATATTATCACATGTTAATTCAGAAGATTTACAAAAATGGAAATTCTTTAGCTATTACTATTCCTCAACAGTATTTAAAAGAACTTAACTTACAGGAGGGATCAGAAATTGTGGTTGAAAAAGAAAACGATACACTTCGAATTGCACCTAAAAAAAAGATTTTAGCACCCGATGTAGATACAAAATTTATGAAGATGGTAGACTCATTTATTTCTGATCATGAGGACGTTCTTCGAGAACTCGCACAAAAGTGAATAAAGAAACTACATATCTTTCAATAACACAAATACTTGCAATTCACGATCAAATGATTAAGAGATTTGGAGGGTCTGCCGGGATAAGAGAAATTACATTAATAGAATCTGCAATTGGAAGACCGCAAGCAACTTTTGATGGAATTGATTTATATGAGAACTTATTTGATAAAGCTGCAGCTTTACTACAGTCATTATTAAAAAATCATCCCTTTGTTGATGGGAATAAACGGACTGCGTTAACTTCAGCAGGTATATTTCTCCAAATAAATGGTTATAGACTTTTAAATTATCACGCGGAGGAAGTAGCATTTGCAATTAGAGTAGATAATGAACAGCTAACTCTTCAAGAAATCAGTAAATGGTTAAGGGGTCATTCAAAAGCAACTATAACTTCTTAATACTTCAGTGAGTTTCTCATGTAGAGGCTTTAAAAATCATTTTTTCTGTCTTGGACATACGGTATTTAATTTCTCATTACTACCCGGAGAGAATGAAAGTGTCCATATCGGTCCGCGGCTTTTGTTATTTCTTTATATTCTTCATTTTCAAATGTTGAAAATGGATGTATGGTAATAATGATTTCCTTTTTCTCAAATACCCGTTTCCATGTACCAATAATAATACCTTTGGAAATAATAGCGCCGTTTATCATTCCCCCATTAAAATTCATGTGTCTTTTATATCTTCCGTCAATGATGTCGCTTCTGTCTTTATAAGCAACAAAATATTCATCAAAAGGAGGAATTAAGTATACTGATGCAGTCTGTTTCATCTCCGTATGCTTTGTTGTCCAATAGACTTTGTTCCCGATAATCTCTTTTTTCAATTTTGCAATATCTATGCCTCTTTTCGCATCGGTACCGGTAAGTCCTGACCACCACATAAAATCCTGTATTTGTGCCGGACCATGACTCTGAAAATATCGTTTGGTAAGCTCTCCTACTGCTTCGTCATGCTCCATGTCGTTACCTTTTGGCACCCGCTTATCCAGTATCATATAGGTGAACTGTTTATTGACGCGAGGACCACTACAGATAATTCCGTCAAGTTCTGCCTGGAGTATCGTGTAGGTTAATCCTAAATCTCTTGTTGGAATACGCGCATTATCTAATGCAGCACCAAGCTGGGAACGGGTTAATTGTTTTCCTTCTTCCAAAGCTTTTCTGATAACAGCATTACTTTTTTGAAAAATATCTTTGGTAAGTCCTGATTTTCTATAATAATATCCGTTGAATTTGTGGACTCTAGGAGCAGTAAGCGCGAGTATCCAGTGAATGTCTTTGGGAGAAACAAAATGCCAGGTTGGTCTCATGATATGTGTTCTCAGAATCCTGCCTTCATTAAACGCCTGTTCTATTGTTGCATCGGTTTGATGTTGAGAGCGAAGAGCAATTGCCCACTTTGCCGCGGCAAAGTCTTGTGCTTGCATTGCTCCAAACCATGATACTACCTCATCTGGTGTGGAAAGGGGAGAAATAAGGTGTTGATTATGCAGTCGGAGTACGGAAACATTCATGTCTGTCAAATCATTTTACCTGAGACAAAAAATAAATGCATGACGCTCTTCTGGTCATATGTACCGGAATCGTTTATACCGTCTCGTACCGGTATTATGTCTTTCTCTTCGTCCCACGTCTCTGAGATTATCCGGTTGCACGTAGACCTGTGCTGCCTGATTTTGTTCTCTCCATCTTCTGGTGTAACTCCATAAGCCGTTATGGAGTAGTTCGAGCCGCTCATAAAGCCTGTCAAAAGAAGCAACCGGTATGTCGGGGAAATTATACCGGTACATTTTTTCACTTTCCGTTTCGTATGGTTGAAATGTATGTCCGAAGGCTTCAGGTGATCCTTCAATGCTTTCATCTTTGACAAGACTGATTGCATGATTTCCTCGGAGAAACTCAACAAATGTGCCTCCATTAGTCGCCAATTCCGGAAAGAGAAGAATGAATGTAACATGATCAGCCACAAGCCACAGGATAGATAATCCATCAATGTCTTTTTTGCGGGTGAGATAATGGTTTTCTGCCTCAAAGCGTAGATGCTGGTAACCGTCTTCCTTTTCGTCAGAAACCACATGGAACATCAAGGGGTTTGATGTTAGCGTTTGCATGAATTCATCAGTGTATTGCAGCGTTGCCACGTGTCCCCGTCTTTCCGGAGAAGCCGAATCCAATGATATATCTTGGATAGCAGGGGTAACATGCGCATTCCAAACATCTCCCAGTGCTTTTGCAACGGATTTTGTTTGCAATTGCAAACTGACAGGCAAATCCTGCCCAAAGTAGAGCGGGGTAAAATCGTGTGCGTCTACTTCCATAAGGCTGTATTATATGAATTTACCCAAAAAAGTCAACGGATGTATAAGAAGTGGATCATCACGATATCAACGTAGGTGTAGGCTAAAAAGAAATTAGCGTTTTACTAACTCTCTATTGAGCTTGTACTCACCATACGAAATAACTACTTGTAAATAATTACAATTTTCGGTATTTTTTATATATGCCTACTCAAGGTGAAAAAGATTACTATAAAATATTAGGTGTCTCACGTAGCGCAACTGACAAAGAAATAGAAAAAGCCTTCCGAAGATTAGCAAAACAATATCATCCTGATACAAATAGAGGTGATAAAAAAGCTGAAGAACGCTTTACAGAAATTAATGAAGCAAATCAGGTGTTGGGTACACCTAAAACTAGAAAAGCATATGATGAAACCACTTCTCAGCAACAGCATACTGAAGTTACTCATTACCAGCAGAGAGAGTCGCAATCTGCATATAGAAGCACAAGGCCAACTGGTCAACAGTCATATCCAAATCAAGGTGCTGCTGGAGGGAGAAAAGCTCGTCCAGGGTATGAATGGGTACAAACTCAAGAACCTGTTTCCTCAATTTTTGGGTATACTGGAGACTATCAAACAGTTTGGCGAGAAAGACCAATTCAATCCCAGCAAAGAACTACAGAAGGGCACGCAGGAAAAACAGCACAAGCACAGACAGCACCTCGGCAAGAAGGACAAACGACCCAGCCATATACACCACGAGTTACAGCAGAATATCCAACGACTCATGCTCATGAAGGTTATCAATGGGTGCCACAACAGCAACCTGAAGCGTCACTTTTCGGTCCTACTGGCAAAATGAGGACAATATGGCGAGAAATGCCATTGCCTAAACAGCAAAACGCTGAAGGAACTAAACAGAGAGAGTTTACGCAAGCAAACCAAGGAGGAAATACGCAACAGAAAAAAACTCAGGAAACCACTGACGGAGTAGGAAAAGAAACAAGTACTGCAGCAAATGCTTCCTTAAAAGTATATGAGGGAGATTTGGCAACAATCGATGCTGTAAAAGAAGTAAGTACAGCGCCTCAGGATATTGTTCTTGAAGTAAGAAGACCTGCTACCGAGGTGCGAAATGGTGTATCAGAATTAATTGCTGTCGTAGAGAAAAAGAGTGCTGAAATAAATATTTATCGTTCTGTTGATGAATTTAAGCCTGAAAATCAAAGGGAACAACAAATGAAAGTAAATGCTGGAGGAGTAGAACGTACCATAGAACCACATAAGCGACTTTCAGAAGCATATTTTTCTCCAACTATGGTGCAAGAATTAGGAAAAGCTGGAGTCCGTGTGCCTCCTGATTTTGGAAAATATCTGACAACAATAAAAGAAGTAGGCGTTTCCATGGCACAAGGTAATTATGACCTACGTACTCACAGAGATAGAATTAATACCTATTCTCACGAAGGGTACGGACGAATACAGGAGATTCCATTTGGCAATATACAAAGTGAAATGCAACAGGCTGAAGGATTAGTACAAATCAGACGTCCACAAGCAACTCCCGAAGGGCAAACAAGTGCGGGAGAACAACCGAAGCAACATAACACTCCCGAAGGGGGAATGTAAGATTATTTGGTAAAATGTCTCGTTATTTCGTAGTTTGATTGAATGGGGTAACGTTATTTTATTATTCTCAACCTTCTTTAAGGCGGGATTTAAGTCTTTTAACGGCAATTTATTTACCGTTAGGTCTCTTGGTAACTGAAGCAGCAGTGCCGATGAGAAATCCTGAATACCTCCGTTATAACCTATAACCTTTTTTAGCCAGGATGAAGGATAGCTGGTAATAATTGTTCTGTATATATCAGGACCAGCTTAAGAAATACTTCAATACCGCTATAATCTATTCCTACCCAATGCCCTATTCTTTGTTGTTTTTGCGCTTCAGCTCATTTAGATGAAAATTTGCGAGCATATCATCAATTCTTGAGTCAATTTTTTAATCTTCTTTGTTCTTCAGACTGATTACTTTTTTCTGATAACTGATATGATATACCTCCCTGAAGGAATGCCGAACAGTTCTTCGTGAGATACTGCTGTTGCTTGTGTTATCAAAGACATATTGTGGGGAAGTACATATCCCCTTAACTGATTACCACTGATTCTTCTAATGATGGGATGAAATTCAGCAAAAATTCCTGTTGCTCCTGGAGCTAAAATCCGATTCATTTCGCTCCAGAAAGCTTCTGTTTGGGAAGTATCGACATAACGATATCCTCCTACGCAAATAAGTGTATTGACGAACATATCTGCAAAAGGGAGGTTAAAAAAATCTGCATAGAGAACCTGCGCATGCTGACTCAAACGTTTCCAGAGAAGCGCTAAAGCAGCTGGAGCAGTATCGCTTAGAAAGAGCTGTTCTGGATCAATCCGGGAAGCAAGCGCTTCAGAAATAAGGCCGGTTCCCGCTGCTATTTCCAGGGTTACTCCTGGTTCTTCAGGAAGAAAATGCTCAACAAGCAATTTCCCAAATGCTCTCCTGCCAGTCAACCGCGCTGCAGTCGTGTCATATACCGGCACCTGGGGAGGAGTATATTGTTCATGTGCGGGTTTTCTATACCAGTTTGCAGCCTGGACTATCAAACCGGCCAGCTCCCGTGCTTCTTTCATGAAGCACAATTCTATGCAATTGAGACAGGTAATGCAAATCCGACCTTATGTTATTTTTACCTCTTAAAAAGATGATACTGCATTGCAAAAGTATACTAACTACTTTCTGTACTAAAATACCTCGCGTCAAAATGATGCAGCATTCTGTATATAAACGAGTACCCAAGAAGGAGCATATGATTAAAATACGTATCGTAGGCTAAGTGTAATAGAAGACCAATGAGCAGTGACGTCAAAAAGCATCGTATTGTTGTACTCTTTATGCTATAAAGGAGAAGAAAAAGCACGATAGCCAATTCCCACGAGTGAAAGGGGACATATACTTTATGAGACACGGTAAACATTTTTCCGCTAAAAAAATAATCAGGACGAAACTGCATGCCAAATACAAGGATATAATCGAATAGATGATCGGCATCCAGGAAAAATTCTCCAATAAATGCGCCAATAACCGCACCCATAATATATATGTGTTGCCTGTTGCTTTTCTTGTGAAGAAATAGGAGCAACGTTACTGCAATAGCAATGAACGTTAAAAAGAGGTGAATAAATTCGTGTTGTATTAAGGAGGCATACAATGACATTATTTTATTATACTCAAACTATTGTAAGGAACGCTATCGTTCATATAACCGCGTTATGTGTTTGGGTAAAAACGATGACTTTCATAGTCAGGAATTAAGCCTAATGGACAAAGCGGATTTCGGTTTTATTGACCTTTTTAACGATTTCAAAAGTATTTTTTCTTCCCTTCCACTCAAATTTGTCTTTAACAAAATTACGGTTGTCTTCTAACGCAAGCAAAGCGACTTTTTTCCCGGACATTAATTCTGTTATCTTCTGTATGCTCTATAGAGAACAGTATCTATCTGAATTAACCTCGCTTGTTGTGCCTGCGAGGAGTTTGTCTTCATTCATTCTCAGCAGGTAATATTTGACTTACTGCGCCAGTCGCAGATGGTTCTCTGTAGTGGGCGGAACAGGGTCATCATAGGAATTATCAGGAGCATCATAGGTAAAAATAACACCATGTATTATTGTCCGTAGTTCTGTTTTACCTTCTTCATCAAATATCCAGCCTATAGGATAGGCCGAGTCTTCATCAATCTCTACGGGTGCAGGTTCTTTTGCAACCTTCCAGTCTCTATCTCGTCTGCCAACCAGTTTATTAAATAAACGAACCACACTGGATCTTCTTTCCAAAAACCGGATGCTCCCCCCAACCTCATCAGGATCTGACATAACTTCAATCCTTTTAGAAGTATCAATCGGCATTGGTTTCTCTGTTTTCTGATTACTCAGATCAGGCGGAGGAGGTGTGACATCGTGCCATCGTCCCGCTTCCAATTCTTTTAGGGTATACGTGATCCCTTGTCTGCGTTGATAAGCGATCGCATGAATAATGGTTTTCGTAAGCCGGGGAGTAGTAACGATATCAACAGGTGGACTACACTCAACGTGTATTACATTCATGAGGGAGTATTATATACAGTTTCGGAAAATATAACAAGAAAGGATATGCTACATGCGTCTTCTGAGGTGAATTCCTATTATTGAAAAAGCTGCAAGTAACCCTCCATAAAGACCGATACAGCATCGGTTGCTAAGCGATCCCTCATATTCCATGTGCATCGCGTTCTGTAACACTTCCGGTGAAGGTTCTTGATGTGCTTTCGCTACGATATCGATTTGTGTTGGTGTTGTTGCTAGATGCGCAAGATCTGTAATGCAATACCCTTGTCCCCTATGCCAGATGTAACACCAGAGAACAATAACAATTCTGTGGTATCTTTTAAAAATTGCCTTCTGGTTTGCATTGGATCCTGTTCATTCATGTCTGTTGCAGTTCTATGGAACGGGAATGAGGGTGTCAACCACACGATTCTAAGCAACCGTTCTTAACGGCCTACTGGTAGAGCAATCTTTAACGATTACACTCTGCTGCTTGTGCTGGTTTATACAACGTGTATAATTTCTGTATGGCCTGGTTAAACTATGCCTTTTTGACAATTTTTTTCTATTCTCTGTTTGATGTATTCCTCAAACTATCTTCCGATAAAATGAATACGTGGTTGAATGCTTTCTTCTTAAACCTTGTTGCCACATTCGTGTTATTTGTTTTTGTTGTCATTGCCTATTTCAACGGAGAAAAAATATTCGCTGTGAAGCCTGGGGGATGGTTTTTTTCTCTCCTTGCAGGTCTTGCTATCAGCGGGGCAGGTATTTTCTTTCTTAAAATGTTTGCAACGGGAACGAATCTTTCTGTTGGCGTTCCGCTGGTACGTGTTGGTATGGTTGTTCTTGGAAGTTTATTGGGTATATTTCTTCTGAAGGAAGGGTATAGTTTCAAGTATATCCTCGGCGTCCTCTTTTCCCTTGTAGGGCTCTTCCTTGTTATAGCAAAGTAGGGAACTCAACTCAATTTTCCTCTTTAGACCATTAAAGAAGAAATGCTTGCAATAACAGGGAATTTGTTGTAGCATCAATCTTTCTTCTTATTTTTCACAGGGAAAAGGAGAAAGAAAGCATGGTAAGAAACATATGGTAATACCACATGAGCAACACAGACGATCCAGTCTTGATGGGTGGCAAGAACAGCAGGAAAAGATATATTCTAAGGAAAGAGAGGAATTTGAGGAATCCAGAAGGAGAATACAGGAATTGCGCGCGGAATCTCTGCAGGGAATACAACCGGCACAGAGCGTTGTGTCAACCCCGCAAGTTGCGCAGGGACAGGATACTGCCCGTCAGACACAGAACAGAGAGTATATAGGAAGTGGCAGGACTGCACCTGTTTCTACCCGTTTTGCTTCCCGAAGCGCATTATCTGCAAAACCATTTTCGACTGGATTACCTGATTCCTCGTATAGCAATCCTATACCTAGTGTGAGTCTTACTCAAGGTACACCGGTAGCAGAAACACCATCCTCTGTTACTCATCAGCCACCTCCTTCTTTCCGGAGAATACTTGGAGAAGGAGAAATGGACATTACCGGATTTTTTGATACAGGTTATCCGGATGTTCACCGGCCACAAAAAAATCATTTCTTACCAAATGAAGCTATCATGAAAACATTCGGATTAGCACAATCAACGGAAAGTCAGGATGACGGACAGCTTTCATACCAGGAAAAACAAAAGCAGGCAGCAGAGGGTATTTTATTACGGTTGTGTATCATGGAATCCCAGAGGAGGGGGTCGGAACAATTCAGAAAGCCGATGCATGCGTATACTCCCAATCCATATGCACATCCTGCAGTCAGGAATCAACCTGCTACATTAAAAGAAGACATAGATAAGCTACCAACTCAACCATTATTACCTGTTAGGCAACCGGTTTCCTTACCAGCCCAATCCTCGCAATCCCATAGAGGTGGGTATCTTCGAAAAGGATGGAAAAAAGTAACAAAATTCTTCAACCATGTTGTGGGAAACATAGTCGTAAACCGGTGAATAAGAAGGATAAGTGATCCCAGCACCGATAGACTAGATAGCATATCAAAGATTTGGAGGAGGAAAACCGAGATGATCTTCAATTTTCTTAAGTCGTTTTCTCTGATCCATTTGTTCCTTGTCCAACATCTTAAGCATCATATCCTGATCTCTTTTAAGCCCTTTAAGCAATCTAGAATGTGATGTCAATATTTTCCCATGTTTATCCAACGTTTTCCCCTGCTCATGTAATTGTTTTTGGATTGGTTCTAATTTTTGGTCAAGGAGTCTTGCAATTTGTTTTAGATCGTCAGTTTTCATTGTCAAATTATAATAGCCATTGTTTCTGCAGGTGTCAACAAATAGAATGAGATACCTCTTTCATAAATAAACATTGACTTATATAAGTACATGCTTTATGGTAAATATATGGACATCTATGCAGCCCTCGCCGATCCCACAAGACGCACCATTATTGAACTCATTGCGCGCAATGGTAGGCTATCCGTACATGATATTTCCCGTAACTTTCAGTCCAGCCAACCTGCTATTTCACAACACCTGAAAATACTCCGTGAAGTAAAACTGGTCGATGTGGAAAAACGGGCACAGCAACGTATCTATGCCATTAATCCCGACACGATGCTTGCTGTAGAAGCATGGATTCATCAGACTATCAGGCTTTGGAGCAAGCGTTTTGACGCACTCGACAAGCTACTGCAGGAACAAAAAAAGAAAACGATACGAAAGGAGGTGAGTAATGGAAAGTAATACGAAAGAATTAACGCTTATCCGTATTTTTGATGCTCCCCGTGCACTTGTCTGGAAAGCATGGACTGACCCAAAACTCCTTGCGGAGTGGTGGGGTCCCCGGGGTGTTACCAATCCGGTTTGTGAGTTTGACGCAACGCAGGGTGGGAAAATCCATATTGTCATGCTGGCAGGGGAAACCCTGGGTGATCTTACGGGAGCTCGCTGGCCAATGAAGGGGGAGATACAGGAAATAACTGAACCACTGCGGCTTGTTTTTACCTCCCGTGCATTACGGGACGGCGATGAATATCCTATTCTTGAAACTCTTTGCACGGTAACATTTGTTGAAGAAGGCAATAAAACAAAAATGACGCTTCATGTTGTGGTTACAAAAGCAACAGTCGAAGCAGAGGATCCGCTCAAAGGTATGAAAATGGGCTGGAGTCAGAGTCTAGATAAACTCGGGGAGTTTTTGGCAGAACAATAATGTCATTTCTTAGGGAGAAATGAAAAAAATACCTGCAAGATAAGAAAGATTATCTCTTTCATGCAACCTGCAGAACGGGGGTATGAGTGCTGGTTAGAGGAGAAAGAAGAAAGCTTACCGGAGTTTACCGCTCAGCCAGGCAGCTACAATCATGACCAGGCCAAACACAATAACCAGCCATTGGTGGTACCATGCACCAAAAACGGTAATAAAATCCCCTGTTAGTCGTATTACCTCCATCCTGCCTGTCATGTACTTTCTCACATATTTTCCCAATGAAGATTTTTTGAGTTTTTCTAAATCTGTAAAGGTAATAACAAAAAATGATCCAAGAACAGGGAGGAGAAAATGGATCGTAAGAGCTATCCAAAAAAAATGGAGCCAGAATAAGTAAAGAGACACAATGGATGCAGCAATATCTGTTGCAAGTTTTACCGGGTGAATTTGATGATACAGTTTCTTTTCTGAGAAAGTCATGCATTCAGTATAAAACATTTTTTGAAAGATGTTCCGGAACAGTATGTCAGGATTCTAGAAGAAAAGGAGCAAAATTATACTAAATAGTTTTCAAACGTTTCCTCACGCTTGAAAGAATGATTATTACGATTGCGAGAGTTTTTCTAACTCTGCCCTAATTTTCAATTCTTTTTGCCTTTCCTGCTCATCGAATCCAGTAGTTGTTGATGATATCTGATTTACTTTTTTGTCGAATGCTTCTGGAGTTGTAATACGGTTTCCTTCCTCATCTCTGACAGCTCCACTTGGTTCATGAAACAGTTGTGGACGAGATGCCGTTAATCCAGTAGGCAATGGTGATTGTTTTGGTTTCCAATTCTCTGCAACTGAGGGTAGCCGTTTTTTATTTGGATTGAACGGAACGCCTGGTATTGGTTCACCATCAGACATATACCATATTATTTCTCAATTATTCCTGTGTTGTCAAGTAAAAAAGTGGGTCGAAACACATTCTCATTTTAAGGAAATTTTCAGTAATGCAGCATACAGTATTTTTATGAAAGGATTGAAAAAAATTCTACAGCAATGTAGGATTTTTTTGTTGCTGTATTCTTCTGTGTATTTTCATACACATTTTTCATAATGCTATACTATAGTTTTAATAATAAGTTAATAGAAAGGAGGTGAGAGAGATGAATAAAAAAACATTTGCAGGTATTTTTCTGGGGACAATGTTACCCTTTGTTGTTACCGGTTCTGCGTTTGCAGCAAGTAATCCAAATGGGACTGGACAACCTGGTGCACCAAATACAACGTGTCAGCAGTTTATCGTAACACCAGGAAATGCAGCGCAGGCGAATGCACCGTTCAATCCTAACGGGAATGCTGGTAATCATTATGCAGGAAATCCAGGGACACCGTCACTGTCACATGCTGACAGTATACATGCAGTTTCACAGTATGATATTGCCTGTTATCAGCAAACAACAAAATAGAAGCTAATCTACAGTTTATCGGGGATGTGGACACTTTCGAGGGTTTCTGTCTATTCCGTTTTCGGTTTATCAGGTGGCGGCTGTGTTTGCCGGCTTTTTGCATCTTCTGTTCGCACTCTTAGTTCTTCAGCCTTCTGCTGTTGTATGAGAGCTTGTCTTCTCTGTTCTTCCGCTATTTGTTGTGCCTTTTCCAGTTCTTTTCTCAATGCTTCTGCCTGTACAGCTATTTCCTTTGCTATCCTTGCCGCTTGTTCTGCCGGTGTCTCATCCTGCTTATTACGAAATTGTTCCATTGGTATACTTCTACGCAAATCAGAAGGAAGCAGATAGTGGGGATTTTGTTGCACCTGTATTATGGATGTCTCTGATGTATTTGGGGATGAAATAGTGGGTATTTCTGGTTCGCCTGGAGAGGTCACCGGTTGCATCACTTCGCTACCCTGCTGTTCGTTATGTGGGGTTACTGAAGCAGGTGACGCAGGGAGTGAGTGTTCACGGCGTATCACAACTGTGGGCATCGAAAGAGCTTGCCAGACCTCTTTCATTACTTCTGGCGGGATGTTGCTTTTTGTTTGCCGTACTATCTGTTCGGTGGCAGCCATAGCAAACAAATCATAGTACACATGCGAGTTGACTGTCAATGTTCCCTGCACCAGACTTCATGCTTGTAAAATTCACGAATTTATATATAATGCGCATATGCCTGAACATGAAATACGAATCGTGCGAATTGAACCTGTTGTGGCACCACTTACCTTAGAAGAGAGTCTCATGCAACAGGAACTTTTCTCAAACTATGCAACGTATGATATTGCAATGACGCAAAGTGCGCGACAACATGCTTTGTATGGGACGACGCAATACATTTTTGATCAAATACATAAGCGATATTTACTGGATTCTTTTGAACGTTTGTATAGACTTGAAGCAGATAGAAACGAGTTTAATGCTTTGATGCAAGAGGAAAAACAAAATAAAGGAAAACCCTTGAAAGAGGCACTCTATGAGATAGTTATTGGTAATTCTCAAGATGTACATACATTGCAGCGGTTTGAGCTAATAGACATGAAAGAGACAGAAAGTGGTACAGTTCTTACTGTTCACTCCCTTACACAGGGTATTGATGTCGCTGATATCCGGACAACCACTTTAGACCGTTTTGGGCGTAATTCTCTGAGCAGCCCTCCCCAGCGCTCTCCATATCGGTGGAGAAATAGCGCTGAACTCCCGACTATAGAAAGATTTATTCTTCCTCCGGAAGGGCAGATCTGGATTGTTGGGATTGATCCAAATAAAGCGCCAGCAACATGCGAGTAGATTCATATTTCTTTACAAATACCCTATCTGCACCGTATAATACACTCCCGTGTTACCTGAATTAGTACGAAAACTTCACCATGACATTTTTCCTTCAAAAGTAGCTATTGCAGGGAGTGAAATAACCGATGAGCGCATGCGGTCGCTATGGAACAGAGAACAGTTGCGTGGACGATTTGCTGCTGATACTGTTACTTCTTTCCTGTCAGACAATATGCATTTGCTTACGGATTTGCAGCGTATCCATTCGTTGTCTCACGGGCAATGTACCATGGCAATCAGTCCAGACGCTGTTTGGGATAATACACTAAATCAGTTAGACGGTCTTATCATCGCCCGGCACGATACGAGACTAACAGCCGCGCTCGTTAAACAACCATGCGGAAATGCAGCGATTAGTACATTATTTTTCGATTATCCAAAATCTAACGGATATCTCATTTTCACTTCTCCAATTGTCTTGGATGATGTTTATCGCGATCTTGCTGCAAACCGGCAACTATCCGGGCGAAAAAAGTTATATCTTGATGCTGTGAAAAATAGTCAAATAGACGAAAACGATACAAGAAATTTTGATTACAATATGCTAGTGATGATACCCGAAGATTACCTTGCGCTTCTTGTCCAGATGCCTGAATCAGGGAACAGCATAGTAACACTACCTGGGGAATAATCAAATGCATTTCTCTTATTTGATTTATACGCACCAATACATCAATTTTGCATAAAGTGAATCAGTGTATCTGTGAACATTTCTTCTCTTCGCTTTCCATATTTTCATTGCATTTGAAGCAAAAAATCCCGCCTGCTATACTTACGTTCATGACTGAACGCAAGTATACTACGGAAATTACCATACCTGAGGCGAAGTATCCGTTTGCTCAGGCAATGCACTTATTGAATGCTCCAAAGCATCAGGAGGTTATCCGTTACCTTGGCGTGCAACTACAGCCGGTTTCCACTGTACAGTTTGTTTCAGATCTTTACTCCAGCAATGCACAGCACGATTCAACATGGAACAAAGTACAATTTGGCAGTGTGTTATTTCCTGCGTTAGCACTAGATCGTTCCCTGAAGGAAGGAAAAGTATACCTGAGTCTTTCAGATTTTGGAACGTGTTTACTTGATGTCCTTGACTTTGCTCAATCGTTCAGTATGACAAGCAGGTATGGTATTGATTTCAGAACGTTCGGAACGAAATATTCACCTTTTTTTCAAGCAGAATTACTTTTTCTATCCTTCCATACTTAGATCCCCGACCGTCAGGTCGTGGGATGGAGTGATCCCTGAATCTTCCGGTTGGGATATAATGGGAGGTATGGGTTTAATCCATTTATCCCACTGCGTGTATCAATGCGACTACCACATCGTCATCGTTACGAAATATCGTAAGGCGATCTTCAATGAAGGAATTTTTGCGTACTTCAAGATCAGGTTGGCGGAACTTTCAGAACACTATCCTTTGATACGGATTAAGGAAGTCAACCATGATAAGGATCATATCCATTTGCTCGTATCCATTCCGCCAACAATAACCGTTGGAAAAGTTGTTGGACTCATCAAACAGAATACAGCAAAGGATCTAAAGCAAAAATTCTCCTTTCTGAAAGATATCTACTGGGGAACGGAAGCAGTATGGTCAGAAGGATATTTTGTGTCAACAGTAGGGATAAATGACAAAGTTATCAGGGCATACATTGAGAACCAGGGAAGAAAAGATTCAGGGCAAATGAAATTTGAAATCAGCTAAAACCCCGACCGTCAGGTCGTGGGTTGCTTTAT
>DASYZL010000004.1:0-113342 GCA_035946335.1 Patescibacteria group bacterium
TACCGCCGCCAAGAGGATGAGCAGCATCTCCTGCCACTCCTATTCCGTCAAGACCAACAGTGAGAGATAAAACTGCCGGTTGCGGCGTAGGCGTATCTGAAGGCACAGGAGAACCAGTTGGCAACAGGGAGGGAACGGGGGAGGGAGAATTCGAAAGCAAAAGGGTAGGCGTAGTGGTTATTCCGGCACCGCACGGATCAATTTCAAGAACGTCACTTCTGTGAGCACAATCAAAGTATAATACGCTTGTCCCATTGTTTCCAGGATGATACAGTGATTGTGTCATATAAACTCCACCTGTTGGATTGTCAAGCGTTCTTTCGTGGATTAAGGACAACACATTTGCGCCATTAATCCATATCTCATTAAATCCTACTGTTGCATCTGCAGACCATTTAAAATGAAGGGTAAAATCATACCATTTGTCATACTGAAACGGACCGAGATCATGGACAATGTTATAATTAAAGGGACCGGCATTATGTTCAGATAACGTTGTGAGACTTTTGCACCCGTTATTATTATCTAAATAGATATGGGAGAAAAGGAAATGGGGAGGATTACCTGGTTGAATTCTTACTGCATTCGGCGGAGAACAACTATGCTGAAGATCCATCCATTGAGCAATAAGAGCAGGTTGCCATCCGCTTGTTTTCATTGGATTACTCGGAATATATATTGAAAAGTAATAATACCAATCCTGCCCTGGATATCCTCCTGTCATTTGTTGAGTAATATCCAATTGAGCTCGCCCATTTGTTTGTCCATTTGGGATAACCGTAAATTTGGCAGCAAATTTACCTTGACGGACAGGAGAAGTAACTATTTGTATAGTACTATTGCCCCACGATCCTCCTTGGTGAATGTTTGCCCATTGACTGAGATTTCCGGTCTCGAAATCTCCATTCCATAATACACTAGCAGATGCTTTTCTAAAACTTTGCGGCAACACTATGCTCACAACAACGCTTATTATAATAAACAAAGTTTTGATAACAATGGATTGCTTGAAGCAAAAAATTTTTTTAACGGAATTTTTCTTTTTCATTTTTTATGCATGTGCGGAAATCAGAGCGAATGTGTTTAGTATAGAATACCATGCAAGAAATTGTGAGACAATTATGATTGCATCTTGCTGATAAGCATTAGCTTAGCACAAGCATGTCGAAGATAATGCTATTAAGTAGCCGTAGAGTGGAATAGTGATTCTGCCACAATTTACGTAGAGAGTAACTGCAGTTTTTTTAACTGTAAGCCTAATTTAGGTCCGCTAACAAAAGTTATCCCGTGCATGCCAATATCTCTTGCTGCTTCCACGTTTTCTTTTTTATCATCAACGAATAGCACTTCCCGAGGTTCCATGTTCAATTTTTGAAGCGTAAAATCATAAATCTCTCTATCCGGTTTTCTCATGCCAACTTCGCATGAGTAAATAAAAAGATCAAAATCTTCCCAATGCTGTTCTTTGATATGATCCATTATTGGAATTTCAGTATTTGACAAAAGAGCAATTTTGTAACCATTCTGCTTGAGCCTTTTGATAAGTAAGAAGACATCCTTTTTCCGCTTATAAACACGAAGAAACGCTTCAAGCCAGAGGGATTCTGCTTCTGGCCTTGCAATGTTAAGTTTTGTTGTTATTTTTTCCCAAAGCTCTCTTTCCGCGATTTGCCCCTTGAGCCATTGCGCTTCGCATTGAGAAAAAACTTGCATATATTGCTCTTTGGTAACAGCAAGATTTTGAGCAATATAAGCGGTCATTGCTTCTACAGGATTATCTACTAAAACTCCCCCTAAATCAAAAATGATAGCTTTAATCATCTCGAGAGTATATCATACTCCCAAATGAAAACTTGACATACGTGCATTACGGTAGATATATCAAATGTATTAGATTTAGATCGTGTTTCACACGTTTCGCTTAAATGCCACATGGCCAACGATGCACTTTAAACAAGTATAGTCTTACCAATGCGCCACTTTCGGCAATTCTTTTCCTTTGGGTATAAAACGGATTGATAACGAATTGACACAATGTCTGGTATTTTTATCTGTCAAATGCTCTCCTTCAAAGACATGACCCAAGTGTGCACCACAATTAGCACACTCTATTTCTGTTCGTTGTCCATCAGGATCTGGTAGTCTTTTTAGTGCGTTAGGAAAATTTTCATCAAATGCCGGCCAACCACATTCAGCATCAAATTTTGCTTTTGAAGAAAAAAGAGGAGAGTTACATCGTCGACAGATAAACGTACCATCTTCATAAAAGTTATCATACTCTCCGCTAAATGGTGCTTCTGTTCCTTTATCTTCAATGATTCTTTTTTCTTCTGACGTAAGTATATTCATTTTCATAGCCGTATATGCAACATATCTTGTATGTTCATACTACCGTGAAAAGGAGGGATTGTAAAGTATATATTTATGAAATTTTATATAAACTTATAATTGAATTAGTTGAAATAGAGAAAGATAGTTTTGATTTCGGTCAGCTAGCAGTTAAATGATTCAACAAAGACGGGTCAGAAAGCAAAAAAAATTATTTTTAAGACAGTTGGTTTGGATCAGATCTTACTGGATCAAAAATTGCATTTCCAGTTTCGATATTTGTTTTTTTAGGTATAAAGAAGGCGCTATACGAACAAAAGAGGAAATTAATCGGCTTAAACCTAACAATGGACTATCAAATCAACCTAATCTAAAAAATTATCTATGGTGCGGATGAGAGGACTCGAACCTCCACGCTTTTTACGGCACATGCACCTCAAGCATGCCTGTATACCATTTCAGCACATCCGCAAATATCAAAGGAGCGTATTGCAGATTATAGCAAAAAGATCCGATGGATACTATTAATTAAATTCTTGTAGATGTTTTTTCCTCGTGTGCCCAGAAGGAGACTCGAACTCCTAAACCTTTCGGTACTGCCTCCTGAAGACAGCGCGTCTACCAGTTTCGCCATCTGGGCTGGCAAAGGGATTGTATCAACAGCGAGCAAACTTGACAATAATAGGAAAGTATGTAACGATGGTTTTTATAGCGTTATGCGCAAAATTCTGCTCGTAATTGGCTTTTTCTCTGTAACTCCATTGTTTCTTGTTGCACTCGGTTGTTTCTTGTTTTTTTCGTCTCAACAGCATCAAGAATATGGAAAATCTCTTTCGTTATTTTATCCGGCAAATTCCACTACTGCCTACGCAGCACTCCCCGGTAATGTAACCATGAATGCAACTATTGGCATATCTGACGCACGTGTTGGAAAGGTGCTTAACTTTTTACAGACGTACGACTCTCCGCTTATTCCATACGCAAATCTTATTGTTACAGACGCAGATAGATATGGCATTGATTACCGCCTCCCGGTAGCTATCGCCATGCAGGAATCGCTCCTTTGCAGACGGGAAATTTCCGGAACTCATAATTGCTGGGGATTTGGGATTTATGGCGGAAAAGTAACAAAGTTTTCCAGCTATCAGGAGGCAATTGATACTATCACACGATACTTTGCGAAGAAGAAAGATAACGGCATGAATACCGTTGAGCAAATAGGAAACATCTATAATCCAACTGATTTTAACAACTGGAAAGCAAATGTGAGCTCCTTCATGAGTCTCCTTTAATCCTATAGTGGTATTGACAAACTTATAGTTTAATGATATACTCCTCAGCAGATCCTGAGGTATACCTTCCAAATGTATACGTCAGGATTTTTTAATGGCTTCGGCCAATATCTATGAAAGCAAAAATTTCCTTTTTTGCCTTCACTCTCTTCTTATTTACCCTCTTTATACCACATAAAATCCAGGCGCAAGAAAAAGCTTCTGGATCATCCGCATCGAGCTTTAATGACATTATTGTCGAAAAGCTTCGGGATAATCGTGCAGAAATTCTTCAAAAATACTTTGAACAACATGATTCGCCACTCGCACCATATGCGACCGAATTCATTTCTCAAGCTGATCTCTATAAACTCGACTGGACTATGCTTCCTGCTATTTCAGGTACGGAGTCTACATTTGCAACGGCAGAACCGGAGCATTGCTATAACTCATGGGGGTGGGATATTTACGGAGACCACATTCACTGTTTTCACTCCTATGACGAAGCAATCCGGACAATTGCACAGGGGATAAAACAGCAATACATTGATAAATGGAGAGCAACTGATATTTATAGCATCGGACAGTATTATGCTGCATCGCCAACATGGGCCTCTCACACCGAATTTTTTATGGATCAAATCAAGGCATTTGCTTTACTTCCAGAGAACCAACCTCTTCCTATTTCACCGTAAATACGATATACTATGGAGCGTGGACAGGGATAAACAACGAGCGGACGTGGCGAAACGGTAGACGCGATAGGTTTAGGACCTATTGGTCGTAAGGCCATGGGGGTTCAAGTCCCTTCGTCCGCACAAACATATATATGAAATCGGTACTTGCAAAACAAGAAGACGGAACAATTACTCTTACAATCACTATTCCGCAAAAAGAAATTACAAAAACGAGTGAAGAAGTTATTGATGATATTGTTAAAAATACGACGCTGCCGGGGTTTCGCAAAGGAATGGCACCACGAAAGCTTGTTGTGGAAAAACTACAAAAGACTGAATTACAGGAAGATGTTTTGAAGAAGCTACTTCCTGTAAGTTATGCTGAGGCGATAAAAGAACATCAACTGAAACCAATTGTTAGCCCGAAAATTCATGTTGAAAAACTGCCGGAAGACAAAGATTGGATCTTCACGGCGACAACTTGTGAAACGCCAAACATACACCTCGGGGAGTACAG
Source organism: Patescibacteria group bacterium (assembly GCA_035946335.1). Lineage (GTDB taxonomy): Bacteria > Patescibacteriota > Microgenomatia > Levybacterales > UBA12049 > PRDT01. The sequence continues at coordinate 4,794 of DASYZL010000004.1, forward strand.
GAAAAAAGTGAATGATGTTACGGCGAAAAACAAAATTATTGTTCCTGGCAAAGAGGCACAGGAACCGAATATGGAAGAGATTGTGAAAGCAATTCTCGATGAAGTCAAACTGACTTTACCTCGCGTATTGCTTGACAGCGAAACGGAACGATTGCTCGCGCAATTGCTGGATGAAATTAAAAGCCTTGGCCTTTCACTTGATCAGTATCTTGCTTCGACACATAAAAGTATTGAACAATTGAAAAAGGAATACGAAGAGCGGGCAAAAAGGGATCTTATGTTCGAGTTTGCTTTACAGAAAATTGCGGATGAAGAAAACATTGCTGTTGAGCAAAAAGAAATTGACGAGGCACTTGCAGCGGCAAGAGATCAAAATGAAAGAAAAAATCTTCAGGCAAATACGTATCTTTTAGCAACAATCTTACGACAACAAAAAACGCTTGATTTTTTAAAACATTTATAAAGAAGGGGGCAGGATAAATGCAAGCACTACCTATTTCACCACAAGGGAAGAAGCCGCAAAAAAAAGCATATAACGAAAATGTTGAGATATATCGTCCCAAAAACTTCGGAGATACGGCAACTCACGAAGTATCCCAAGCAGCAAAAAACATGGCAGAAGAGATGTGGAGAGAAATCCTTGGCATCGGCAGGGCAATTGAGCAAGTTATGACCCCCGGAGTTGATTATGCGGTTCACAAAGAAAAACATGCAGCGCAGGAAGCACCAAAGCAGGAAAATAGCGACGCAAAAGGTGCCATTGATTACAATAGAGAAATTCTTCACCCGGAAAATCAAAAGGAAAAACAGGAAAGTGAACAACGAATCGTTCAACTGATTCAGGAACTCCAACAGCTCGCGAAAAGTGTCAAAACTGTTGAGCGATCTGTTATCCAAGCACTCGGCCCTTCTGTCAAAGCGCAAACCGGCAAATACTATGAATCGTTTTTTGAGTGGATGATACGGTTTGTTCAGGATGCGCGACGACAGGTCGACGATTCAGGTGCATGGCTTAGCGCAATGTCGAGTAAATCACGCAAGAAACAACTAGTTGGCAAGGTAAAAACATCTATGAATCTATTTCTTTCCGGTGAACGGAATGTGCAAAATCAAACTGGATAATCAGCCGTGTGGTGGGGGAGTAATGCCAAGTTTTTCTAGTGAAAAATCCAAAAGCTCTATCATTTCACCTCTTCTATCATCACTTCCCAAAACAACCGCAATAAGCTGGTGACCCCCATAATTGAGATAGGTAACAAGACATAAACCTGCTTCGGGGGTATAACCGGTTTTTACACCTTGTACTCCAGGGTAACTTGTTAAAAGATTTGTTTCATTCTCCAGAGAATATGCTTTGTGTGTCTGAGTCTGGGAAATATTTTCCTCGGCAGTTGCCGCAATTGCTCCAAAAAGCGGAAAATTCTCAAGGGCATATTTCGTCATGACAAGTAGATCATATGCAGTTGTGCGCTGACTACCGTCTCCCTCAAGACCTGTCGGATTAGTAAAATGCGTATGCGTTAAGCCAAGTGTCTGGACTTTGTCGTTCATTGCCTGGATAAATGCACCCCTTCCCTGTGGGAAATTTGCAGCAAGTGTTTCTGCGGCATCATTACCAGAATGAAGAATTAGTCCGTATAAAAGTTCCGGGAGTGATAATGTTTCTCCTGCTGACAAACCCATGCTATCTTCACCAACTAATGCGCTTTGTGGAACGGTATATGTTTTTTGCGGATGTTCAAGCGCGACAATGGCTGTCATAATTTTTGTCAGCGACGCCATTGGCAGGGATGTCGTAGGACTTTTGACATAGAGGGTTTGATTTGTCGTCAAATCATAGGACAATGCTGCTCTTGCAGAAAGGGCAAACGGTACATTTGTCGCTTTCGGACTTTCCAACGGTAACCATATATCAAGTGTTGTCACCTGGTTGTTCTTAGACCGCGTCAGAAACGAAGGCATAGGCGACAAGACTGGACCTTCTGCACTGATGTACGGTGTTATTAGCCAGAGTAATAAGAAAAATAATCCTGCAATACAAAGAAGCGAGAAACAAAAAGAGAGCAGTAGCCCTTTCATAAAAAAATTGTACCACGTTAACAGTTCCTTGACAAAAGCAGGCAGGATGATATCTCATTTGGTAAGCTTTCGTATTTTCTTTGTGCACATGCTAGAATAGCATCATGCTAGTCGATGAAGTCACTGTTATTGTAAAAGCAGGAGATGGTGGAAACGGTGCGGTACATTTTCGCCGAAATGCACAGACTGCTTGGGGTGGACCAGATGGTGGTAATGGCGGAAGAGGCGGAGATGTCTATTTTCAAGGTATTGATGACATTTTGGGTCTAAGGGAATTTCGTTTCAAAAAAGTCCTTGCAGCTGAAAATGGCATTCATGGTGGACGGCAAAACTTATACGGACGAAGTGGACAAGATTTACTTGTCAATATCCCACTTGGCACACTGGTAACTGACACAGTAACGCAAAAATCATTTGAAATAACAGACACAATAGCCAAACTGCTTGTTGCAAAAGGTGGAGAAGGCGGAAGAGGAAATAATGAATTTAAGTCCGCAACAAATCAAACCCCAAAGTATGCGGAAAAAGGAGGGAGAGGTGAAGAAAAAACATTTGATCTCAAGCTCCGTCTTATTGCTGACGTAGGACTTATTGGTCTTCCAAACGCAGGTAAAAGCAGTTTACTCAAAGTGCTTACCAATGCAACACCAAAAATTGGAAACTATCCCTTTACAACGCTTGAACCGAATATTGGCATGATGAATTATCTTGCGATTGCTGATATTCCAGGACTCATAGAAGGAGCGTCAAGCGGAAAAGGGTTGGGCATTCAATTTTTGAAACATATCGAGAAAACGACAGTTCTTATTCACTGTATTGATGCCGGAACTGACAATCCTACTGCATTATACTACATTGTCAGGAATGAGTTACAGCAGTATAACCCGGCACTTTTAGAAAAACAGGAAATTATTTTATTGACAAAACATGATACTGTAACAAAAGAAATGCTCCTGAAAAAGACAAAAGAGCTACAAAAAATGCGAAAACACATTGCATCAATTTCTTTATACGATGACAATTCTCTACAAAATTTCAAGGCACACCTTTTGAAAACTGTTATGAAAAAAACATAGTTATGCGACATATTGCACATAGAGGTTCTTTGGCCTCTGCTCCAGAAAATACACTAACTGCTTTTACAAAAGCGCTGCACGCAAACGTTGACATGATTGAACTTGACGTTCGTGTTTGCAAAACAGGGGAACCGATTATTATGCACGATGCAACGGTTGACAGAACAACAAACGGAAAAGGGAAAGTAAAGAATCTTTCTTTGACCGAGTTGCAAGCACTTCGCATTGATAAAAAAGAAAGAATTCCAACACTTCAAGAAGCGATAGATCTGTTGGGAGGGAAAACAGTCATCAACATTGAAATCAAAACACGAGGTTCTGTAAAAACGATTGTTGACTTAGTACGCCACAATATACAAAGGAAAAAACTTTCATACGATGATTTTGTTATTGCTTCTGCGAATATTTTGACTCTCCGGGAAGTGTATAAACGGGATAAGAAATTCCGTTTATCACTTATTCTGCGTTACTTTCCATCTCTTGTTATCCGTGTTTCCAACCGCTACAATTTATTTTCCGTTCAACCTGTGGGTAAAGTCACAACAGAGAAACTGGTAAATTCGTTGCAGGAAAAGGATATTCAAGTATTCCCCTGGGTTGTAAAAACAACTGAAGACGGAACAAAGTTTTTCAGAAAAATGAAAAAACTTGGTGTTGATGGTATCATCAGTTTTTTCCCGGAAAAATTGAAAGAACATGAGAAAAAATCGTGATTGACAAAAAGAGAAAGTACTGTTAGCATATAGCAACATCATGAAGAAACAAACCACTACAATAACAACAGCTCTTTGAGGGGAGGTTGTTATTTTTCATGCAACCTCCCTGCAGGGAGGTTTTTTATGTCAGAAGTGATATGAGTAATCAAGACGTAACGACGCATAAATTTGTTGCAATACTAAATAAAAAGATTACTGTTGGCAAAGTAATGAATGTATTAGCACATATAACCGTAAGTCTTGTTGCGCAAATTCCTTTAGGACAAGTAGAAACAGTAGGGATTGTTGACTATCGAGACAGAGATAACAATAGCCATAAAGCATCGAAAAACAGCTTTGTCATCTTAGCTGCTGATAATAGTAACCAAATAAGGAATATCAAACGTGCGGCACAGGAAAAGGGAATTATGTTTGTTGATTTTACCGATACTATGCAGGAGGGAACATATTTAGACCAGCTAGCAAGGACAAAAGAAACACACGAATTATTACTGGAGTACTACGGAATCGTGTTATTTGGTACAATAGAGCAGGTGAGCGAGCTGACAAGGAAATTTTCTCTTTGGCATTAACTATGGATAGCAATAAACAAGAACAATTACAACATCTCAGGCACTCCACAGCGCACTTGTTGGCAGCGGCAATAATAGAACTGTGGCCGGGAACCAAACGGTCAATTGGCCCTGCAATTGAAAACGGATTTTATTATGATTTTGCTTTTCCTGAAGGAGTACAAATTTCTGAGAAAGATTTTCCAAAAATTGAACAGAAGATGCATGAAATAGCCAGGACCTGGAAAGGATTTGAGCAACACAAACTGACAAAAGAAGAAGCACTGAAAGAATATACGGGGAACGAATTTAAAGCAGAACTCATTGAGGAGTTTGCCAAAAACGGTGAAAAAGTTAGTTTTTATAAATCAGGTAATTTTTGGGATTTATGCAAAGGTGGACACATAGAACACCCAGATAAGACACTCAAGTATTTTAAACTTATGAAACTTGCGGGAGCGTACTGGCGAGGCAACGAAAAAAATCCTATGTTAACCCGAATTTATGGAACAGCATTTTTTAGTGATGGAGAATTGGAGAAATATTTACATATGCTTGAGGAAGCAGAAAAACGAGATCATAGAAAGATAGGAAAAGAATTGGACTTGTTTGTTTTTTCTGACCTAATTGGAGCTGGGCTACCCCTATTTACTCCAAAGGGAACAGTTTTGCGTGATGAGCTATTTGCATTCTCTGAGAATTTGCAAAAGAAATATGGCTATCAAAAAGTTTGGATCCCGCATATTACAAAAAACGATTTATATAAAGTCTCTGGACATTGGGACAAATTTGGCAACGAATTGTTTCTTGTAAAAAGTCAGGAAACTGAGGACCAATTTGTCATGAAACCTATGAATTGCCCGCATCATATTCAGATTTATGCATCGCGTCCGCGAAGTTACCGTGATCTTCCTATTCGCTACATGGAAACAACGACCCAATATCGGGATGAAAAAAAAGGTGAAATGCTTGGGTTATCTCGGGTTCGTTCTATTACGATAGATGATGCACATATTTTTGTAAGACCTGATCAGATTGAACAGGAGTTTGAAAATATTATGAACATGATTAAGGAAATGTATATAACCTTACATATGGAATTTAATGCACGTCTCTCTTTCCGAAATGATGAAGATAAATATCTCGGAGATAAAAAGGATTGGGAACTAGCACAACAAACAATTGAACACATTGCTAAGAAACTACGGATTCCTTATGTGGTGGTTCCAGGAGAAGCGGCTTTTTATGGACCAAAGATCGACATACTGGTCGTTGATGCGCTTGGGCGGGAATGGCAATGTGCAACTGAGCAATTGGATTTTGTGCAACCGGTACGGTTTAATATTACCTATAAGGATACCGATGGACAGGATAAACATCCGTTTATGATTCACAAAGCACTGCTTGGTTCAATTGAACGATTTTTGTCAGTATATATTGAGCATACTGCTGGTATTTTCCCTCTTTGGCTTGCCCCTGTACAAGTTGCTCTCCTACCAATTGCGGATAGACACAATGATGCAGCAAAAAAGATTGCAAACATGTTAGAAGAGAAGGGAATTCGTGTAGAGGTTGACGAAAGCTCAGAGCGGTTACAGGCAAAAATCAGGACTCACACTTTACAAAAAGTACCGTTTATGGGTATAATAGGGGACAAAGAAGTAGAGCATAATGCACTTTCTGTTCGAGAACGAAATGGGACAGATCTCGGACAAATGCAATTAGAGGATTTCCTTAGGGAATTAAGACAAAAAATTGATAAAAAGGTTTCATAAACGACAACAGGATACGCAACAGCTTTTCTACCGGGTGAATGAGCGAATTTTCGCTCATCAGCTTCGTGTATTAGATAATGAAGGGAAGCAAATCGGCGTATTTTCAAAATTTGAGGCGTTACAAAAAGCACGGGAGGTAGGTTTTGATTTAGTAGAGATAGCGCCGAATGCAAAACCACCGGTTGCAAAAATTGTTGATTACAAGAAATTTTTGTATCAGCAGAATAAGAAAAGACAGGAAGAAAAGAAGAAGGCAAAGGTAACGGAAACAAAAGAGGTAAGAGTCGGACCGTTTATGGGTGAAAATGATTTGCTCACATTAATAAAACGTGCAGAAACATTTTTACAAGACAGCAATAAAGTGCGATTAGTGTTGAAATTCAAAGGACGGCAGATTACGCATCCGGAATTAGGGTTTACAATGATTAAAAAGGTGACAAAAGCGTTAAAGCACGTATCCCGGATTGAACGGGAAGCAAAATTAGAAGGAAAACAAATTATCGCTATTTTATCACCAGGAAAAACGGAAGAAGAAAGGATTGAACATGAAACAAAAGAAAAAAGTCAAAAAATCAGTAGCCAGACGGTTTAAAGTAACAAAAACCGGTAAAGTCATTTTTGCGCATCAATATCATGGACATTTAATGAGTAAAAAATCAAAAAGCCGGATCAGACGACAGAATATCCCAGGCGTATTGGATGCAGCATTTGCAAAAAAAGTGAAAAAATTACTTGGTGTTGCATGAAATGCATGTTTGATAGATAAGGAAAGTATGAGAGTAAAAAGAGGGATAGTATCCAGAAGAAAACACAATAAACTTTTGCAACTTGCAAAGGGTTATCGCGGAACACGGTCAAGACTGGTAAGAACAGCAAAACAAGCTGTTTTGCAGGCAGGACAATATGCATTTCAAGGACGAAAAAACAGAAAACGAGACATGCGCTCCCTCTGGATCGTCCGCATTTCAGAAGCAGTAAAACCATATGAGTTTTCCTACAGCGTATTTATTAACCAGCTGCATAAGACAAAGATTGAACTGGATAGAAAAATATTGAGTGATTTGGTTGTTAACGACCCAGAAGTATTTCGGCAAATTGTTCATAAAGTCAAAAATATACATTAATTATGAAGCAAACTATTTTCTCTTTCAGTATCACTTCCTAAGAAGGGAGTTTGCACTGGTAAGTGAATCCTCCCGAGAGGGAGTTTTTTTATGTTAAAGCAAATAAAAATATGGTATGCTTAAAAAAATTATGGAAGAACAACTGATGAATATCAAAAATGAAGCGGTGTCACTCATCATCGCCGCTGATGATGTAAAAAGTCTGGAGGAGCTGAAAGTGCAATTTTTAGGCAGGAACGGGAAATTAACAAGCGCTGTTAAAGAAATTAAATATATTCCAATTGAAGATCGGGCTCACTTGGGGCGGTTGATAAATGATGTAAAGCAAACTGTTGAGGAAACAATAATACGTCAGGAAAAATTGCTTCGAGCAAATGCAATATCGGATAAGAAGGCTTCTATTGATACTACCGTTCCCGGTATTCCTCCAAACATCGGGCATTTACATCCGGTATCGCAAGTGATCTCTGATGTTGTCGATGTGTTTAAGCAACTTGGTTTTCAGGCTGCAGACGGACCAGAAATAGAAACAGACCATTACAATTTTGAAGTCTTGAATATTCCAAAAGATCACCCTTCCCGGGACACACAAATGACTTTCTACCTGGATACTCGAAACAGTAAGACAACACCTGGTGAAATTATTCTGCGGACTCAAACGAGCGCCATGCAAGGACGTGTAATGGAAAAAATTAAGCCTCCTGTACGAGTTATTGTTGTGGGAAAAAATTTTCGTTATGAGCAGGTTGATGCTTCACATGGTTTTGAGTTTTGGCAAGTGGAAGGATTTTGCGTTGATACTCATATTCGCTTAACTGATCTCTTTGGCACGATTGACTATGTTCTTCGACAACTCATGGGAAAAGACATCAGGTTAAAATTTGCTACGACAAACTTTCCGTTTGTTGAACCTGGAGTTGACACATATATGCAGTGTACTGTTTGCAAGGGAAAAGGATGTAGTTTTTGTAAAATGAGTGGATGGAGTGAAATCATGCCTGCAGGAATGATACACCCTAATGTATTACAAGCTGTTGGGTATAACCCGCAAGAAGTCGGTGGATTTGCGTTTGCGATCGGATTGTCCCGTCTTGTTACCCTTCGTTACCGAATGGATGATTTGCGTCTTCTAACAAATCCGGATTTGCGGATTTTAGAACAATTTTGAGCTATGAAGAAGCAACAACATATTCCAGTAGTCGCTGTTGTATTTAATAAGAAAGGTGACATGTTTTTAGCACAAAGGGATGAACTTTCATCAAAATATACTCATGGAAAATGGCAACTGCCTGAAGGAGGCATTGCATTTGGTGAACATCCAAGAAACTGCGCCAAGCGGGAAGTGAAAGATGAAACAGGAATTACTGTGTCTCAAGATAATCATACAGGCGATGCACGGTGGTTTACCTATGAGGATATTGATTTTTCCATGACATTACCGCTCTCACTCAGGAAATTATTGATGAAATGAGAAAGGAAAGAAAGCAATGATTGCACCACTATCTTGGCTAAAAGAATACATTTCCATAACGATTAAACCTGAAGAGTTGGGTGAAAAATTGACAGAGATTGGACTGGGGACAGAACGGATCCGAAAAGAAAATAATGATGTTATTTTTGACCTAGAAATTACACCGAATCGTCCTGACTGGCTATCAATGATCGGCGTTGCAAGAGAGATTGCCGCAATTGAAAAGGGGAAAGTAGCATATCCCAAATTAAAAACAGATCTCATTCCGAAAAAAGGGGTGCATTTGTTACCACTAACAATTCATCCGGATTTTTTTTGTAGCCAACGAATGACTGGCATTATCATTCATCATGTCTCTGTTAAGGACTCACCTGAATGGTTAAAGAAAAAACTCCTTTCCATAGGACTCCGGCCAATTAATAATATTGTTGATATTACCAATTTTGTTATGTGGGAATTAGGAAATCCGATACATGCGTTTGATTATGAAAAAATTGCAGGACATGAAATGTGGGTAAAACAAGCAAAAGGAGGAGAAGTATTTGAATCGGTCGACGGTATTTCATATCACTTACCAAAAGAGGCAATTATTTATGAGGACTCTGAAAAAATTTTTGACCTAGCAGGAATAAAGGGAGGAAAAAACAGTGGAACATATAGTGATACAAAAACTGTTTTTATCCTTGTTCCTGTTAACAATCCAGTACTAATTAGACGAGCTTCTCAAGCGTTAAGCCTACGGAGTGATGCGAGTGCAATTTTTGAGCGTGCAGTAAATAAAGGCGGTACGATTGACGCTCTGAAACGAACAGTTGATTTGATTTTAGAACTGGCAGGCGGAGAGATTGCAAGTCATCTTATTGATTTGAAAGAAAAAGAATTTATTCCTTGGGAAGTTTCACTTCGGCTTGAAAGATTAGCATTTGTACTTGGTATAAAAATTCCAGATAAAGAGGTCATAGATATTCTGAGAAGATTGCATCTTGCTCCAACGCTTCATCATTCCACAGCGAAAGGACAGGATGGCAATAGTATTATCATGTGTACTATACCAACATACCGGAATGATCTACAAATTGAAGAAGATCTGATTGAAGAAGTTGCACGATTATATGGATATAATAACTTTCCAAAAACACTTCCTGAGGGACAAATTCCGACAGTAAAAATTCCATTCTATAAAAATTATCGCGAAGACGAAAAAGTTAAGGAATTTTTGGTGGCAGCAGGGTTTACTGAGATATATACATACAGTTTAGTCAGCGAGAAAGATCTGGCAGAGGTTGGTGTGAATTCAGAAAAAGTATTGCGTATCGATAATCCGGTGAGTCGAGATTATGAGTATCTTCGTCCGACATTAAAAATAAACTTACTCAAAGCATTTGATCAAAACAAAGTACATTTTGACGATATCAATTTGTTCGAATTGGGTAAAGTATATTGCGGGTCAACAGCTAGTGCTGCCAATGATATAAATCATCTCGCGGGGATTACTTTGAAAAAATCCTACAGAGAAATAAAGGGAGTACTTGAGCGACTTTTTAAAATACTGGGAAGTACAAAGGACCCAACTAAATATATTGAAATTCTTGAGAACGGAATATATTTTGAAATATCGTACATGGAGCTTGTGAAAGATGTAAAGCAAGATACTATCTTTCAGCCAATCTCAAAATATCCACCTGCATCTGAGGATCTGACAATCGCTGTAAGTGCAAAAGTAAAAACAGGTGACATAATAACTACAATCAAAAAACAAAACACATTGATTGCATCAGTAACACTTCTCGACTGGTACCAAAATACACGGACATTTCATATTATCTACCAGAGTCTGCAGAAAAATCTGACGACAGAAGAAGTTGCTAACATAAGAGGGAAAATACTCGTAGAGCTTAAAGAAAAATTCGAAGCAAAACAAAAGTGAAACAATACGCCTTTACCTTGAAGGGGAAAGGACTAATAGTATACAATACACTCTATCGTTATGAAAAATGCAATGATTTTTCATGGTATTGGCGATGAACCACAAAGTTACTGGATTCCCTTTATTAAAAAAGGACTTGAAGAAAAGGGCTATAAAGTGTGGACGCCGCATTTACCAAAACCAGATGATCCAACCCTTTCAATACAAATACCGTTTGTCCTAGAGAACGGAACATTTAGCGAAGAAACAGTAATGATCGGACATTCGGCAGGAGTTGCATTAATTTTTGGCGTTTTGGAACAACTTTCTTCACCAGTTAAACAAGTGATCGGTGTTTCAGGATTTGTTGATGTTATACAACCGGTCTTAAAACATATAGTAAAAGATTTTGCGTGGAAGAAAATTCAATCAAATGCGAAGGAATTTATTTTTATCAATTCCGATAATGATCCCTGGGGAGCAAATGACAAGCAGGGAAGAATAATGCTTAATCATCTTGGCGGGATGCAAATTATCAGACACGGAGACGGACATATGGGATCAATGTCATACAATCAACCGTACAAAGCATTTCCGTTACTCCTGCAACTTATTGCATAACAAATAATGTTGAAGCGAATCTTGCATATACGGTAAATATGAATAATTCGTTTCCTGTTTTCGTTGTCCACAAACATAAAGCAACAACATTGCACTACGATTTTCGATTGGAAATAGATGGAACCATGCCGTCATGGTCAATACCAAAGGGTCCGACGCTCGATAATACAATCAAGCGACTCGCTCTCCCTACAAAAAATCATCCATTAGACTATCGACATTTTGAAGGTATCATTCAGGATGGTTTATACGGAGCAGGTACTGTCATGATTTGGGATGAAGGACACTATATTCCGGAAATTGAGATAGCAAAAGGAGTTAGAAAAGAAGTTACTGAAAGAAAAGCATCAGAACAGGCAATGAAAGAGGGATTACGGAAAGGTGAGCTGAAATTTTTCTTATATGGTAAAAAATTGCGTGGATCATTCGCTCTTATCAAAACCAAGGGTTGGGGCCCGAAAGATTCTTGGCTTCTTTTGAAACACAAAGATCAATACGCACGGATAGGGTATGAAGCAAATGATTATGATATTTCTGCAGCGAGTAAACGATCGCTTGCGGAAATCGAAGGAAAGAAATAACGAAAATACTTAAAAATGGGAATGTATTATTCGAATTATGTACTTGCAAACTTTTTCAGGAAATAACCAGCAGGGATAATTGCCAAGAGCCAAAACCAAGATATAAAAGATACTCCTGTTCCAGGCAGTTTAGATGTGTTTGGCGTTGGTGACACAAAGAAAGAAGAGGCTGTATTGATAGTACATACTGATGTACCCAGGTATCTTACTGTTTTTTGCGCTGATGAAAAACCTTGTTTGAGAGAAAACGTCACAGATCCGTTATTAAGCTGTATTACATTCGTGCTAATAGTAGCTGATTTTTGCGTATGGGGATTGACAGTACCCAACTGCACGGCTACGCCTGTTTGGTTATCTTTTGCTAACGCAGCTATTTGCTTAGTACCGTTATTGTTGAACTGAACCAATATTTGTGCATTTTGCGTTTGAGGATCGCATGATGCCTGAGCTGATTGTGTCGTATTCCAAGTTGCGTGTACGCCTGCAATATTGAGAAATACCGCAGTACCGGAAACAACAGCGATAATAACGAGTATTGCAATAGTAAGAAAACGGCGAATATCCATAAACAGGCACTCATTGTATACATAACCTTATAGGATGTCAAATTTATGGGGTTGGTGAGGGAGTAGGAGTGGGCGTACCGGTCAACGCATCAGATGGCGGGTACCATTGCCAGTCTGCTGCTGAATGGTTTTGTTTTATCCAATCATTAATACCTGCTTGCCATCTGTTTTGTCCGTCAGTTGAAACCGGATCGTCTTCATGAATAACGTAGTATGTTTTATCACCAATCTTTTTATACACAGGACTTGGACCTGTTGGTTGAGTACCTTTAATAAAATATTCGGACCGCGTTGGTTGCCCGTCTACCGGAAGACCTCCAAATAAAGCGTCTATTTGCATTGCAGTAACGTCGCTAGGTGGTTGTTGTAACCAGGTATTGTCGGGTTTTCCTTTAAGCACTGTCGACATGATAGCGTTCCAGATTGGCGCAGCTCCGGTAATTCCTGACGCTAGCTGTTGGTTCATTGTTTCATTGTCATCATTCCCAACCCACACACCGACAACATAATCAGGAGTATATCCGACAGTCCAGTTGTCGCGCTTGCTGTCTGTTGTTCCTGTTTTAACCGAAACTGTTTTCCCCGAGACAACAAGCGATGAGTATGGACCAAACTCCATAGTTCGTGCGTTATTGTCTGAGAGAATATGGGAAATAAGAAAGGTTACATCTTCAGGTAACACACGATTTCCCGATTGAGTCGGCGCTTGATACAATACATTTCCTTTACTGTCAGTAACTTTCGTAATGAACACCGGGTTACGCTTAATACCCCCTGTAGCGAACACGCTGTACGTCGTTACTTCATCAAGAAGTGTTGTTTCACGTCCGCCAAGGACAAGCGACAAACCAACGCTTTTCAAATTATCCGATGTTGGATTCCAATTTTGAATTCCCATATTAAAAGCGTTCTGCATGACGTCTTTGATGCCAACGCGGGCGAGCATCTTAACAGCAGGTATGTTAAGAGAATTTGCCAAGGCGAAGCGGAGTTGCACTGGTCCATGATATTTTCCATCATAATTTACCGGCGTATAGATCGGACTGGTTGGATCTCCGGTCGGAAAATCTGTTTTGACATCCATTATCATGGTTGCAGGTGTATAGCCCTTTTCAAATGCAGTGGCATACATAACCGGCTTCAACGAAGAGCCAGGCTGTCTGTTGATAATCGTCGCATTAATATTCGGCTCAAATATACAATTAACTCCTGGCTTACAACCGTTTGGCGCGGGATCGCCAAAGTAATCTTTACCGCCCACCATCGCCAATATATCACCTGTTTGTGGATCCATAATAAGTGCCGCGCCATTCCCGACATCAAGTGAACCCAGATTTGTCACCTGGTCCTTTACAATTTGTTCTGCTTTTTGTTCTATGCCATAATCAAGAGTCGTTGTTACTTGTAATCCGCCATTTTCCACCATATTATCACCAAACTGCTGTGCAAGCAGCTGCTTTACGTATAAAACAAACCACGGAGCTTTAATGGACGCATCCTGCGGAGACAAAAATGTAAAATTTTTTAATTCATTATATGCAGTGTCAGCTTGTTTTTGTGTAATGTTACCCTGACTTACCATTGCCTGCAAAACGTTATACGAACGGGCAACATAATTCCGTTGACCATTTAGTGGATCGTAATAATTTGGATCCTGTGGTAAACCGGCGACCACTGCACTTTGCGCCAAATCTAACTCTTTGACATGTTTGCCGAAATACGTCTCGGCAGCTGCTTCAACGCCAGTATTTGCGCCACCATATCCAACATCGTTCAAATACATTTCCAGGATTTGATCTTTTGAGTACGTTTTATCTACCTGGATTGCCAGGATAAGTTCTTTTATCTTTCGGGGAAGTGTCCGCTCGTTAGTAAGTAATACGTTTTTTACTAACTGTTGCGTGAGCGTTGACCCTCCTGAAACACCCCTGAGTAAAATAATATCCCGTGTTGCGCGCAAATATCCGTTAACAGAAAATCCTTGATTTTTGTAAAAATTTCTGTCTTCAATGGCAATCGTTGCTTCCTGCAAATATGCAGGAATATCTTTAAGTTGTACATATTCCCGGTTTTCATTTTTATACACAGAGTAAAGGAGTATTCCGCTTTTATCATAAATTCGTGTTGATTCAGACAAATTGTTATTGACAAGCTGTCCTGGCTTGGGAAGATCACGGCTATACCAAAGAAATAGACCAATAATTAAAACAATCCCTACAATAAGTCCAAAAAAGGCAATGGTAGTAATCCTGCTCCAAAGCATAACGCTGGTAACGGAATAATACTGTTTCTTTGGAAAGAGCAGTTTTTTGAGGAAAACACTGAGAAAAGGAAACTTCCGTCTTCGTGTCCGATAATCAGGCATAGACAAGTTATTATAATATGTTCTTTTACAGAATAGCAATGTTCACGCGGCGTGCAGGGATTTATATACAATAAATATTCTTTGTAATAAGGTTATACTGTTAAATACAACTAAGATGATAAAAGCAAAAACAAGAACTGACATATGCAATATTTGCAATGCAGGAAACAACAAAAAGCAAAAAAAAGCAATGAATACTAGCATAATTCTTTCAGTCCGCTCCATTATTCCATGGGAAAACGATATAGCTTTGCTGCTTGCAAATTCTGCCCTGCTTCGAACATAACTGATAAAAAAACTTGTTGCAATGGCAGGTACAACAAGTTCCCATGGAACCAGATTTGCATAACCAAAACCTGCAAGGAGAAAAAAATCAGAAAACCTATCACTCGTAGAATCTAAGAATCCTCCAAATGCAGTTACCTTATGTGTTTTTCTTGCAACAAAACCGTCAAGCGCATCAAATAACTGTCCAAGATAGAAAATAAGACCTGGAATATACCATTTTAATTGAAGTGCAATGAAAAAAACTACTGAAAACAGCAAACTTAGAAGTGTGAGATAATGTGGATGAATTCTTGTTAATCTAACGGCAATTTTATCAAATAGTGGCTCAAAAAAAGATTTATGCTTTGTTAGCATATCGTGCTGTATGAATATTGACCTTCATACCCATTCCATATTATCACATGATGGAGGAATACGCGAGAAAGATTATTGCAATGCGCTGAAGCATGGCATACTTGATTGTATTGCAATTACTGATCATAATACGATTGATTTCGCATTGTCCTGCCAAAAAAAACTTGGAAAAAAAATCATTATTGGTGAAGAAATTACAACCAATGAGGGCCACCTCATTGGATTGTTTCTTGCTGAAGTCATTCCTGCTTACCAATCTATAGCAGAGACAATAACTCAGATAAAAGAGCAAAACGGACTTGTATATGTTCCTCATCCTTTTGATATCATGCGAGAGGGAATAGGTGAGACATTGTTACAGATACATCAAAGTGATATTGATATTGTTGAAGTATTTAATGCCCGTGTTGTCTGGAGAAATCAAAATGCAAGAGCAAAAAAATATGCACAGAACTATAATATACGTGGAGCAAGCAGTAGTGATGCACACAGCGAGAAAGGATTGGGTTATGCATATAGCAAAATACGTGGTCCAATTGAAAAAAATACACTCGTCACAATGCTTAAAAACGCGTCGTATTATAAAACCTACCTTCCATACTGGCACTATATGATGCCGAAATTAAACAGATTGCATAAATTGTTACATCATGAAAAAGATTCTCTATCTCATTAATCCGAGCGCAAATGAAAACCAGGCAATGTCAAGTTGGCAAAAAGCACGAAGACAGATGCCTCATATTCCAAGAGAACCAGTAAATATCCTCAATATTCCAGATTTAAAATCGTTTTTACTTGATAAAAATCCGGATATTATTGTTATAGCAGGTGGCGACGGAACGATTAATAAAATATGTGAATCAATAATTGCTTTTAAGAAAAAACCGATATTAGCCATTTTCCCGCTTGGATTTGGCAATGCTCTCGCGCACTGTCTGGGTGTAGAAACTACAAAGAAAGCCGCCGAAGTAATAAAGTATGCTGAGAAAAGTATCGCAATTGATGTGTTTTCAACCACTGTTCCAGCATTTCCTTTATGCATCTTCACCATGGGCGTCGGTATTGACGGCTATATAGTTTATAAAAGGAATTATCGGTATATTGGGTTTCGATCTTATATTTTATCTGCAATAACAGGTATGATGCAGCATCAAAAGAAACAGCTTACATTTACTATTGATCATAACGTTACGGTAAAAGCCACTGCATCTTCATTGGTTATTACCAATGCTCCTATTGTTGGAAAAAATGTTGTCATTTCGGAAAATGCAAAACTCAATGACGGTTTTCTCTCCTGTATTCTTTTTTCAACAAAATATTCATATATTACTAATTTGCGGCTGAAAGGATTTAAGCATCCGTTTTATTCAGAAGATAACAAAATGTATTTTAAAGCAAAGCATATAAAAATAGAAGGAGACTCATATGTACAAATTGATGGTGATTCTGCCCTCATTAACAGCCCAATAGAAATTGCAATCCTTCCAAAAGCAGTACATTTTCTTTGCAATGATAACAAACACATTGATCTACTAACAACGCCCTTTGTATAATATGGATTTTAAGGAAGTAATATCTGTCTTATGGTTCTTTCTCCCAATTGGTATTGCCAATGTTACTCCTATAGTTGTAAAAAAAATTCCGGTCATCGACGCGCTTGCATTCCCATTGGATTTTCACTATACAGTTCGAGGGAAACGGCTTCTTGGCGACCATAAAACAATCCGGGGGGTGGTTACCGGAATCATAGCTGCGATAGGAACCGTAATGTTGCAAAAATATTTTTATATACATTTGTCAGCAATATATGATTTTAGTACGATCAATTATCAGCTTATTAATCCACTTGTTTTAGGTTTTCTGAGTGCGTTTGGCGCATTAGGCGGAGATATCATAAAAAGTTTTTTCAAACGCCAATTCTGTATTCCTTCCGGAACATCATGGTTTCCGTTTGACCAACTCGATTATGTTATTGGAGGAATTTTATGTACGGGTCTTTATGTCCATCTTCGTTGGCTTGAGTACCTCTTTCTTGTCATCATTGGATTTATGATATCCATGGCTTCATCATATATCGGGTATTTGCTCAAGCTGAAAGAAGCACCAATATAGCTCGTGCAGTTTTTTCCTTCTCATGCTATACTTTGAGAAATTATGGACAAAATAGAAGAGGTGCTAACAAGGGCCGTTGACACAGTCTATCCAACAAAAAAGGCGCTGGAAAAAATTCTCAGGAGCGGGAAAAAACTCAAGCTCTATCAAGGATTCGACCCAACAGGTATTCAGATGCACATTGGGCACATGATCGGCCTTCGCAAACTTGCCCAATTTCAAGAACTTGGTCATCATGTTGTTTTCCTTATTGGTGATGGAACTGGTTTAGCTGGTGATCCGTCAGGCAAAACGCGAGAAAGGGGAAAATTTTTGTCCAGAGAAGATTTACGACAAAATGCGACAGATTATGTCAAACAGGCAGAAAAAATAGTTGATTTTCGAGGCAAAAATCCAGTTGAAATATTATTTAACGGTGATTGGCTCACGAAATTATCACTGCAAGATATACTTGAAATTGCTGGACATTTTACCTGGCAACAGCTGTCAGAAAGGGATATGTTTGTTGAACGGGCAAAACGAGGTGAACCGATTAATATGCGGGAATTTTTGTATCCACTTTTACAAGGATATGATTCAGTTGCAATGGATGTTGATCTGGAAATTGGAGGAAGCGACCAAATGTTTAATATGCTCTGTGGAAGAACGCTTGCCCAAAACATGTTGCATAAAGAAAAATATGTTCTAACAACACCACTGTTGGCTGATGCCCAGGGGAGAAAAATTGGCAAAACAGAGGGCAATGTTATTGCTTTAAATAATAAACCGGGAGATTTATTTGGAAAAATTATGGCTCTTCCCGATGAAGTCATTATCAAGGGAATGGAATATTTAACCGATATACCAATGACTGAAATAAAAAATATCGACGAGCAGTTGAAAAAAGGCGAGCACCCTGTCCGGTTTAAAAAACAATTATCATTCGAAATAGTCAGACAATTGAACAATGAAGAAATCGCTCGCAAAGCACAAGTTACGTTTGAAAACGTTATTCAGAAAAAAGCATTACCAACAAATATACCCACCATTACTATCCCGCGATCAGAAAATCTCTTTGCTGCTTCTGAACTTCTTATTTATACAGGGTTTGCAAGCAGTAAGTCAGAGGCGAAACGACTTATTGAACAAGGAGGGTTAGAAATAGATAATGTAAAAATTGAAAATCCAAGTCAGGAAATTACCATTGAGGATACAATTTTAGTAAAAGTAGGCAAGAGGAAATTTGTTGAAGTGACACGAGAAAAATAGCATGGAAATCTTCAGAAAACACAGTTGGATCTGGAAAGGGGTTATCGCTGTTGCAAGCCTTGCGTTAATCGCTGCATCTATCTTACCATACCTCTCGTTAACCCTTCACTAAGTGACGCAAGCAGTGGTAGAATGAAAACCATGCGACTGACTACCCCTATTACCATATCCCACAAGGCATATGCAAAACGACTTGAAAAACTTGGCATTGTAACGTTGCAAGATTTCTTGCTGCATCTACCCCATCGCTATGATGATTTCTCGATAGTAACCACAATCGCAGCTTCACCGATTGGTACTGTTGTTACCGTACAGGGAAGAATCATGGCAATCAAAAATGTCTACACGAGAAATCATAAAAAAATCCAACAGGCAGAAGTCGATGATGGAACAGGCATTCTTGAAATTGTATGGTTTAATCAACCTTTCATAATAAAAACGCTCAAAGTTGGTGATGTCATTTCTGTAGGCGGAAGAATCGAAGGAAATATGATTCGAAAGAAAATTATTTCTCCGGTATATGAACTCCTGCATCAGAATAGTGAACCAATACATACCGGAAGACTTGTCCCTGTGTATCCGGAAACTGCCGGCGTTTCATCAAAATGGCTACGAAGGCAAATATATCGCCTACTTACTGAATCTTCCCAGGAGTTGGTTGATTTTCTGCCTGAGGGTATGCAAAAAGAATTGCAATATATGCAACTACCTGCTGCAATCCGCTATGTACATTTTCCGGAAAATCTTGATCAAGCGCAAAAAGCAAAAGAGCGCCTTGCTTTTGATGAAGTATTTTTCGTGCAACTTAGCGCAATACAGAGGAGAAACGAATGGAGAAAGGATAAAACAGGGTTTCTATTTGAAGAAGAAAAATTTTCTAAAGCAATGAACGACTTAAAAAAAAGTCTTCCATTTTCCTTGACCAAATCGCAACAGAGGGCAATTGAAGAAATATTTGTGAATGTTTCTTCAGGAAAACCTATGAATCGACTCCTCGAAGGCGATGTAGGAAGTGGTAAAACAATTGTTGCAGCTTTTGTCATCTACCTTTCTTTTCTGAGTGGATACCAATCGGTATTGATGGCACCAACGGAAATTTTGGCCCAACAACATTTTGCAACCATAAAAAAATTCCTGGAACCTCAGGGAATGAAAATCGTCCTACAAACGGGAAGCAAGAAAAATATAAAAAACGAGAGTATATTCGATATACTCATCGGCACACATGCAGTTCTCTCTGAGAACATAAAATTTAATAAATTAGGACTTGTAGTGATAGATGAACAACAACGATTCGGTGTCGAACAACGAAGTATTATCAGGCAAAAGGGGAAAAATCCACACCTCCTAACTATGACGGCAACGCCGATTCCCCGGACCGTTGCATTAACCTTATACGGAGATCTGGATGTTTCGTATCTCGATGAAATGCCAAAAGGCAGAAAAGAGATCAAAACATGGCTTGTTCCAGCAACAAAAAGATCTGGCGCATATCAGTGGATTGCAAAAAGGATACACGATGGTGATCAGGTCTTTATCATCTGTCCGTTCATCGAGGAATCTGAAAGTATGACGACCGTTAAAGCGGCGACAAAAGAATTTGAACGATTGCAAAGAGACATTTTTCCTACCTTTCGACTTGCAATGCTGCATGGCAAAATGAAAGCAAAAGAAAAAGATACAATCCTTGAAACATTTAGAAGTCACGAATACGATATACTGATTGCGACTCCAGTTGTTGAAGTCGGCATAGATATTCCCAACGCTACAGTGATGGTAATTGAAGGCGCGGAACGCTTTGGACTTGCCGGACTTCACCAACTCAGGGGCCGGGTGGGAAGAGGGGAAAAACAATCCTTCTGCCTACTTTTTGCTCAAACAAAAAGTCCACAAACTTTTGTGCGGTTAAAAGCACTCGAAACACTTCACATTGGTGCTACACTCGCAGAAATGGATCTGAAGTTCCGTGGTAGCGGGGAATTATATGGAACGCAGCAGCATGGAAAACAGTGGTTAAAAATTGCATCGTTTAGCGAAACGGCGCTGATTGAAAAAGCAAAGCAAGCAGCGAATAAATTATTCCCTCATTTGAGGGAATATCCTCTGCTTTCTAAAAAACTTGTCCAACAAAGTAAACAATTTATTTCCCCAGATTAATGTAAGAGCAGGAAATTTACAACCCTCGGAAAGTTTTTGTTCAGCAAGTGAATGTGTTCTTGCGAAAATCGATAAAATCAGCTACAATAGGCTTAATTATGCCGCATGAACCCAAGCGAAGACATTCGCGCGAGCGAAAAGGAGAGAGACGCGCAAGCATCACATTAGCTGTTGCAAAAACAGTTATGTGTTCTAATTGCAACGAACCAATGATTCCTCATAAGGTTTGTAAGTATTGCGGTTTCTACAAAGGGCGGCAAATCGTCCAGAAAAAACAAAAAAATACTTCTCATGAAAAATCCGCTTGACCCACGCCATCAAAAAAGACAACGGCTGATCCAGGAAATATTTGAAGAAGAATTTCACCATCAATCCATTAGTAAGAATGCAAAAGCGATTTTTGCACAAAAAAAAACACTGGATGAAAAAATCGCCTCAGCAGCAACGGAATTTCCAGTCGAGAAGATCAATAAAGTGGATCTTGCGATTTTACGTCTAGCGGTTTACGAATTATTATTTGAGAAAAAAGAACCACCAAAAGTTGTTGTTGATGAAGCAATCGAGTTAGCAAAAGAGTTTGGAGGAGAAAGCAGCTCAGGGTTTATCAATGGCGCTTTAGGAAAATTAATCCAATAACATATGCAACTACCGTCATTTAAAAGTCAGCAATTGTTTGAACAGGCATTTACTCATCGTTCATATTTAAATGAAGCGAAAAATCTACATGAATCGAATGAACGTCTGGAATTTTTGGGAGACAGTATTTTATCCTTTGTTGTTTCTAACTATTTTTATCGAAAATATACTTCCTTCGATGAGGGAACATTAACTAATTTGCGTTCCCAACTTGTCAATACAAAAAGTCTTGCAGAAGTTGCTTCGTCCCTAGAATTTGGCAAACTGCTTAAGCTTTCAAAAGGAGAAGAAGAGTCAAATGGCAGGGAAAACCAAAGCCTTTTAGCAGACAGTTACGAAGCATTCATTGGCGCACTGTTTATCGACCAGGGACTACAGATAGCATCTGATTTTATTACTCAGACGCTTTTGCCAAAAGCTGAAGAAATCGTTAGAAAAAAAGATTTTAAGGATCCCAAGAGTCTATTACAGGAATATGCTCAAGCAACTGCACATACAGCGCCGTACTATGTGGTACTCCTTGAAGAGGGTCCTTCACACGCAAAACAATTTACTGTTGGTGTGTATATTCAAAAACAGCTATTAGGACAGGGGATAGGAAAGTCAAAACAAAACGCTGAAGAGATCGCGGCAAAGGAAGCGCTTGAGAAGATAGGTAAATAATTGTATAATACACTTTATGTCATTAGTAATACGACTTACCAAGACGGGAAAAAAAGGAGAAAGTAAATATCGTGTTATTGTCAAAGAAAAACGAGACAGGCGAGACGGGAAAGCTGTGGAAATTTTGGGATGGTTTGAAAAAACAGCAAAGAGAAATACATTACAGGTCAACAAAGATCGAGTTGCCTATTGGAAGTCAGTTGGCGCACAAATGAGCAATACAGTACGCCAGCTCTTAAAGTGATGAAGAATACACTGCTTACTATTATCAAATCTATTGTCGATTCTCCTGATGACGTTGCGATTGAAGAAACCGATGAAAATGGTTTTGTTGTGTTTGCCGTGCATGTTGCAAAAGAAGACATGGGAAAAGTGATTGGAAAGGAAGGAAAGGTTATCCGGGCAATCAGAAATATCATGAAAATTCCTGCGATGAAAGAACAGAAACGGATACATATTTCATTAAGTGAATAATTTTTCCCGCACGATGAATACAGATTCTATTGTAATCTATCTTCCTTACAATAATCCGTTTTCGTTATTTTTTTCTCTCATATGAAAATTACTATTCTGACACTTTTCCCTGAAATGTTTGTTGGGCCGTTTGACATGTCCATTTTGGATCGTGCGAAGGAAAAAAACCTTTTGACAATTGAAATGGTGAATATTCGTGATTTTGGAGAAGGGAAACACAAAGTCGTAGATGATAAACCATACGGCGGAGGGATCGGTATGGTTATGAAAGTTGCTGTCTTAGATAAAGCAATACAGTCAGTACGGGATAAAAAACTTTCACACGAAGAAAAGGTTATATTGCTTGACCCACGTGGAGCCGTCTTTACACAAAAAGTTGCTGTTGGTTTTAGTAAGCTTACGCATCTCATTCTCTTGTGTGGTCACTACGAGGGGGTCGACGAGCGGATACGACAACTTGTTGATGAAACAATTTCAATCGGAGACTTTGTTGTAACTGGCGGAGAGATTCCTGCCATGCTGGTTACCGATGCAGTTTCGCGGCTTATTACCGGTGTGTTAAAAAATGAAGCAACTGCATATGAATCATTTTCAGAAAAGCTCCTTGAATATCCCCAGTATACAACACCTGCTATTTATAGATATATGAAGGTTCCTCAAGTGCTTCGAAGCGGAAACCATAATGAAATAGAAAAATGGCGAAAAGAACAGGCCGTAATAGTAACAAAAAGGCATAGGCCCGATCTTCTACAAAGTTCCTAATGGTTTTGCCTCTTCTGTTGCAACAGGAGTGATTTGTACTTGTTTTGCTATAGCAAGCTGATTAAGAAAATCCTCATCTGCTTTCGTAATTGTTTGTACAGGTTTTGTTTCGTCAAATGAAGTCATTGGAAACGGACTGTAGTAGAAATTTGCTGTGACTGATGTTAGCGTAGAGCTATTAATTACAAGACCGGTAACATTGGAAAGAGGAAATTGAGTATGTAATGCTGCGATAAAACTTTTTGCTTCTTCTATCCCACCAGAGATGGTAAGTTGTACTTGTACAGAAAGTTGTCCACTATACGTTTGTGTTCCGTTACCTTGGATGCTCCCTACCTGAAAGCTATAATCACCAAGTGTCACACCAGCAATACTTGCTGCAGAGGAAATGGCATTGAGTATGCCGGCAAAATCTTTTTGCCCTGGGAGTGCTGTTTTTGCTGTTGTCAAAAGCGAATCAAGGCGTTTATCATCAATATTTGATAGTATCTTCACATTTTGAGAAAGAGTATCAATTTGTTCTGAAGTTATTGAAATTTGATCTTGCAGAGTAAACCAATCTTGTATTTGGGGCATAATAAATTGGAAAAAGATAATAAGGCAACTGATAATGACAATAAATGGAAAAATGTACTCTCTATACTTGTAGTACAATAAAAGAAAAACCGTTTGATCAAGATTGATTTTTTTGTTCATAATAATGTTGCATGCATAGAAACACTATAGCTCCCACTAACAGTTTCCACCACAACATCGTCAATGGTGACTTTTTTGAATAGTTTTTTCTGCTGGTATACCTGGTTAACAGTATCTAAAAATGTGTGGATAGATTGCAGCGATTGGGAAGAAATCTCAAGAATGAGAGTACTTTGAGACAAAGAAAAAGTCGTAATTGTTGTATCTGTTGGCAACAATGATTGAATTGTTGCAACATCATTCGTGAGAGACGATTGGTTCTTGTGTAATTGTTCAATCTTTTTTATACGATCAAGCAGGAGAGCATTTTTTTCCTGTTTGCTTTTTAATAAAGATAAATTTGCTTCCAAGGAGTTTTTTTGATTCCGTAAATTAGGTAATGCAGAATTTTTATTGAGAAGAAAAATGCTCACATATGCGGTTATAACCAAAATAAGCAAACTAACAGCAATACCTCTGACAAAGCGAATTGTTTTTTCCTGCTGGAGAATGTCAAGTTTTCTCTGGGGAAGTAAATTGATTTCTTTAGTCATAGCTTATCGCATGGCAAGACCTACCGCAACGGCATATTCTGAAGCATTATCAATAATGTTTTTCGGTACTTCCTGTTTTCCGAGAATTTTCCATGGATTTGTCACTACCGTTTCAATCCCTAGTGCATTCGCAAGGTACACTGTCAAACCAGGTAGTTTGGCAGAACCTCCCGCGAGAAGAACTTGTCTCACAGGATCATCAGGAAATTTCTCTGTATAAAATGCGATTGCCTTACGCACCTCAGTCAGAATAAGACTAAGGACGGGTTGCGCTGCTTGAGCAATTTTTCCGCCCAGTGTTTTCTCTGAAAGACCATATGCCTGCTTATATTGTTCCGCTTGTTGCAACGAAAATCCAAAATCTGCTGCAATAGCTCTTGTTAACGCAACGCCACCAGTTGGAATCGAGTAAGCAAAAACAATAACACCGTTTCTTACAATCGCAAGTGACGTACTTACCGCACCGATGGTAATGAGTAAACTTGACGGAGCTCGAGGACCAAGTATGGTTGAGCGTATTACCGAAAGGATTTCAGTTTCGATAGAAGAAATTACCAATCCTGATAACGATAAGATTTTTACATATTTATCAATCAACACTGTTGGTGCTCCAACAAGAAGTACGTCCATTTTTCCTGCTGTATCGGTTTTTTCAGATCGTCGAAGAATTTTATAGTCAATAGTTACTGTATTTAATGGAACTGGGATATATTGTTCTGCCTCCCAGTAAATTGCAGAAACCAATTCTTTGTCTGACAGGTTTGGCATTTCGATAACTCGCGTGTAGACTTGATTTTCCGGTAATGCAACGGCAACATATTTTGTTGTTATTCCTGCTTGTACCATAACAGAGCGGATTGCCTGAGCGAGTTCTTCCTGATCAAGCGGTGATTCAGAACGCATGCCTTTTTCAGGAGCAGGAACAATACCCACACCGCTTAAAAAATACGTGTTTGTTTCAACCGAGAGCCAAACTGCTTTTATACTCGCAGACCCAATATCAAGACCGAATACTTTTTGTTTCATTATTGTATGTTAAAAAAAGAATAGTAATATTCTGAAGGAATTGAATTATATAGCTGAAAATAGGTAATTTCCCGCTGTGTTGAGCCGGCACTACCAAGAGAAGTATATACTTTTCCCTGGGATGGGAGCGCTTTTGCGCTACCACTTCCATCGTCTCCAGCAAATCCTAAGGGAGTCCCCGCATAAAGAGGAATAATATGTACAAGGAGACCGCCATTGATTATTATCGACGTACCAAAAGAGAATGTTTTATTGGAAAATGTTGTTCCGCCACCAGCAATGGAGGAAAAATTATTTACATTCGCACGCGCCAGACATGGATCAACAGCATATTTCGCAACTGTTGGACTGAGACGTGTTCCAGAAAGAACGATGACCTCCAGAGCAGCATCGCTACAACCATTCTTTGTTCCCCAATAAACATATAATTTCCCCGACCAAGGGTTTTGATATGCTTGTGCAATATTTGTATTATAGGTGGAAAGCCATAAGTCAACACCATCATCTTTGGGAACCGGATTACCGTTATTAAGAATAATCTGCGAGCCGTTGATATCGTTAATAGTAACTGATTGAATTTTTGCGTTATTTCCTAAATCTTGCGCGATAAGGATAGGTGTCGGATTATTCAGTGTTTTTTCGATACCTGCCTCAGCTGCGGAAAATGCTTTTTGCGAATCACTTTCATCTGTTGTTGTTTTTAGGTCAGTGATACTTCGAGAAACCAGTGACAAACCCACAGTTAACGCAATAACCATTACCAAAATAACAATAAGAAGCATCTGGCCTTTTTCATCTTTTCTGATATGGATTTTCATTACAGTTTTAGCGTACCAACGGGACCCTTCTGTGTCAATATAACTTTACAAATTTGTATTACGGAGATTTACTGAAGTTTGAAATGGTATAGCGCTTGCAGATGCTATGAATTCAGTAAATGTACTCACGTTAGTTTGTTTTAGAGAAAAACTGATAGTGATAATTGGCGGGCTCTTCACGGTCGTTTGTCCACAGGAAAAAGAGCAATCTGTTACGGTAATGTTTTTTGCATCAAGCAATTGTGCCCCATTGGAAGCAATATTACCATTACCACAACTGTATGTAATCTGATCGCCGGTAACTGTATTAATAGTTACATTGCTGCTGATAACTGGCACTTCAATTGTTCCACACGGTGAGGGTGTAATAACAGCATGAGCCTCTCGAATACTTCTCGCAAGTTGGGAAATAACAAAATTACCGTTTTGCCTTACGGTGCTGATAGAGTTTACTTTAGTATCCCCACGAAGTGCAGTAAAGACAATTGTAACAATAAATGTGCTGATAACAATAAAAACAATGAGAACGGCCAAAAGTTCAATTAATGTATATCCTTTCTGGTTTTGTTTCATACTATGACGATGATAAACATGTCGCAAGAGAAGTACTATGGCAGAATGTATTACTTGCAGTTGTGCACTTGCTGTCAAACCATGAAACTGAGACGGTTACCTTCGTGTCCACATTGTTACAATAGGAAGATCTCTGCTCGAAAGAAACCTGTCGAACAAATATGTCGGTGTTTTGTCCGCAACCGGTTGGAGGAGCAACCCAACAATACGTTCCATTTGGATTTGGGCTGCTCTGTGATGCATTGACACTTGTACATGTTTTTCCGATGCAATATGAACCTGACAAAGCATTGAAGGACGAAAAATTCGTTTCATGCATATTACGAATCATTTCCATAGCCTGTTGAGCATATTGGGTTGCAAGATTTTGATTCTTGCTATATTCTTCATTACTGAGTGATGTTATTGTCGCTAAAGTGATAGCTCCAACAACAATAACTCCTGCTGTCAATCCAACCAACATTTCAATAAGTGTTTGTCCTTTTTGCTTATTCATTGGATAACTCCTGTAGTCGTCACGGTAATAGTAGCATTCTGCTGAGAGCTTCCAACGGCCTTTCCTTGTAAAACAATAGATGCATTTGACGTAAGGCCGCTTACAATACCAGAAATTGGAGTAAAAACAAATGAACGGTTTGTCGTGTTTATATTATCAATAATAACATCTGAGGGAAATGACTTACTCATGACGACGTGCGTGCTGCCTCCGCAAGAGATATCCAATTCGATGTTATCACTGGATTTGCATATTGGGCAATTAGATCCTCCACCCTTACAACAAACAAAAACTTCATAGGACTGCAACGGACCACCGCAAAGACCAGCTGGTTTTACTTGTGCAAGTACATCTGCACGTGCCGTTTGTAGATATGTTTGCAGATTGTATGTGCTTTCCCGTAAATCCTGTGATCTGCTATATGAAAGAAAAGAAGCAATACCAATTGAAGAAAGTATCGCAGTAACAGAAAAAACAATGAGTAATTCAATAAGGGTGAAACCTGCTGTCTGCTTCATGGATTTGTCAACGTAATTGAGTATGTATTTGTGGTACTTGGACACACGCTAGTATTGTTTGTCCCTCCACTATTCTTGTCAGCTTGATTATCGTTACTATTTTCCAGGCATCCGATAATCGTATAAGTTGTTCCGTCACTTGCATACGCATATGATGCGTTGGTAAGCGGATCGCAGGGAATCTTTTGCATATACGTTGGCGGTGTTACCCCTGTACCTTGCAATTGACTACCACATGCTGGAAAACTTGCCGTTACGGGATAGCTCCCATTATCAGAACGGTACAATTCAAGGGAGGCCTGAATTTGCCGCATATCAGATTTTCTCTGTGCATCTCTTGCTCGCTGTCGAATGCCAACAAGATTTGTCAGAAGTAACGCCGCAAGGATACCAATAATTGCAATAACAATCAACAATTCTATTAATGTGAAACCTGAATTCATTGTCTGGTGTTGGGTAATACGTTTTTGTTTTTTCATATATCTATATAATAAAGTATATACTACGGCGAAGTATTTGTACTCGATACGCCATAGTTGCAAACATTACTTCCTCCACATGTCACATTAGCGGGAACATTGCCGCATACGCTTCCATTATTGCACGATTGTGAGTCTATTGTACCCCGCTCCAGAGAAGCATAAAGCCAGTACGTTTGATACGAAGAGTCAGTAACGTAAATATATGTCCTGCCTGAATCAGGATCTTTCGGTAAAAAATTCATATACGGTTGCCATGGATTTCCCCATGCAATACCAGGACGCGGATTTGCATTAATATTATTGAAGTCGACAATTTCATAAAGCGGGGATGCGGTTGAATATCGTGGATACTGTCCATGATCCTGATAATACTGTTCTAAGGCTCGCTGAATTTGCGCCAGATCTGACTTTCTCCTCGAATCATTAGCTTTCTGGAATTGTTCTAGAGGATTAACAACCATTAGAAGAACTATGGAAAGGATTCCAATAATACCAATGGCGATGAGCATTTCTACAAGCGTAAATCCTTTTTGCTTCATATACAGTTACTATGTGCCTGGTGGAATAGTATGTGCATTGACATATACACAATCAAGATTCCCTGAAATTATACAGTAATTAATCTGTGTCGTGCTGTAATTAACAGGCATGCATGAAGGACGAGTCGCAAGCGGACAAGGATTGTTATGGGCAAGATTGCTTGTTAAATTTGCGAAGAGAATGTTCCATTGTGGACAGTTGCTTGTTGTATCTACTTCATAACGATAGCAGTTTTTTTGTGATGCATTACAGGCTCCGTCCTGAGGAACTTTTGCCATATATATTGCCCCTCCAGCCTTCCATTGCTGCCCAAATACCAAAGATGTCGGATAACATCCGGTATCATTCAGGTATGTGTCGAGGGCTGCTTGAATTGATTTCAGATCGTGTTCACGTTGCGCATCCTGACCTTTTTGAATCTGTTCGAGTGGATTGAGAAAGATGAAAAGGAAAGTAACCAAGGTACTAAAAATGAGTATGGTAATAAGGAGCTCAACGAGCGTAAATCCTTTCTCCTTTTCTTTTACCAGCCAAAAATTAACCTTGTAAAAAGTTGCCATATGCTTTGTCCCCAAAAAAATACAACAACCATTCCGAAAGCAAGAAATGGACCAAACGGAATAGTATCATTATGGAATCTTTTTCTTCTTACCACTACTAGTATGAGTGCGAGAATGGAACCTGTCAAGAAAGCGACATACAATGTCAAGATAATCAGAGGAATGCCAAAAAGAAGTCCCAAAAATGCGGCAAACTTTACGTCTCCAAATCCCATTCCTTTTTTCTTCGTTATCAAATAAAGAAAAGCAAAAAGTCCGCCTGCAAAAAAGAAGCCGATAATATGAGACAGGAACTGTTCTTTTTCAAAGAGGAAAAAGAGAATAGTTATACATGAAGAAATGAGTAATATGCTATCAGGAATAATGCCAAACCATAAATCGGTATAAAAAATAATGATACTAACACTTATTACATAAAACGCAAAGGCTATTTCCACAGGCGACTGTTGTCTGGAAAACTGGAATGTGAGAATAAAAAGAATTGCTGTTGTTAATTCAACTATTGGATACTGCCAGCCGATTTTTTTTGAGCAATACCGACACCTCCCCTTGAGTAAAAAAAATGAGAGAAGGGGAATAAGATCATACCATCGCAACTGGTGAAGACAGAAATCGCAATGCGATCTACCTTTTAAAAACGATTCGCCGCGGGGTATTCTATCAATAAGTACGTTGAGAAAAGAACCGATACATAACCCTATAAAACAAGGCAACAATGCAATAATCATGCCGCTTTCATCGTAGCAGAAAACGCCTTTTGATACGATTCATGAAATATCTGCTGAAACTGTTGCTCAAGCAGCAAAACCTTAGACTTATTATGTTCACAATCAGCATAGACTTTATGTAAAAGAAAATAGGAAAGCCTGTCCAGCGGATCCAGAGCAAGTGTTGTTTGAAATTCTATATCTGCAGCTTTACAATTTTTTTCCCCAGTTAAGTAATAAATAGCAAGCATTTGGTGCGTCTGCGGGAAGTCAGGATTTATTACGAGTGCCTTTTCATACCATTGTTTTGCTTTTCCTATATCTTTATATTGCGTCAGATAGTAATTTCCCGCTACCAACATTCCTAATACGTAGGTATTGGGAATATCAGCAATGCTGAGACTTTGCAGAGATTTGACAGTTTGCTGTTGAGCAAATGATGGAATGTGCAGTGACTGCCATACCCAATTTTCTTTATCGGTAAATGCTAACTCATCTGGTGGCAATTCGTGAGGGAGAAGCAGACGAAATGTTAATCCAAACGGAATCCATTGTAAATCTTTTTTCTTTTCTGGTTGCACACCTGAAATAGCAAAAACAGGATGTGTCTTTTGAATCTCCCGTATGATCACTTCCTCGTTGAGTATTGACGGAGAGAAGGGATGTGTTTTTTTATACTGTTGTTCCTCGCTAAGAAAAAATGCATCTCGCCCTAAACTATCAAGATTAACAATTTGCACATCAGGACGTATCCGCAGAGCAAAGTGCACATACTGGGTATTAAACAATGTTGTGTCTCCTCCAACAAAAAATACGGAGTTTTTTGGAAGAGATTGGATAAAGTCTTCCCCTAAATAGTCACCAGTCATAATATGCGATAGGTCAGTTTTAGGGAAGTTATAGAAAAGAAGAGCAACAGGAATGATGAAAAAAACAGATGGTATGACGATACGCCATACGTTTCTGTGCAAAAAAATTGCAAACGCATTTATAACAGTAATAAGTCCAAAGGGAAAGAAGTATAAAAGCATAATACTTGATAAGACAAAAAATCGTTCGTAGGTACCAATATAAAACGCACCATATAAAGGAAATCCAGCATAACTGATAAAAACAGGACCACTTAAGAAAAATGCGAGAAGGATAGCAATGCAAAGGATTTTCTGTTTACGAAACAAGGAAATAACACCAATTGCGCTTATGACAATGACTGGGATGGTAAGCTGGACAAGTAGCGTAAACAAATACGTTTGCATAATGACAAAGCGTTGCAATACTGTTGGCGGAGCAAAAAAACCTCCGGAAAATGTTCCATAGTCCTTCCGCAAAATAATATAGAGGAATGATTGCCAATCCGTCACCTTATCCCATAAAATTGGCGGGTTATGTCTTGATACAGCCAGTGCATACGCATATGGTAGGAAACCACAAATGAAAGTAAATCCAAGAAAGGGAAGTAAACGGAATAGTGTTTTCTTTTTTTCCCAGTATCCTGCAAGGATGATAAGAAAAAGTGAAGGAAAAATAAAAACAATTGTCTGATGATGAGAGGCAGCAAGTCCGAGAATGAATGTAAAAAAAAATAAGAGATATGTTTTTGATTTTTGATAGAATGAGATAGCGAGATAGAGAAGAAAAATTGCAAAAAAAGAGTTTAAAGCAAAAACTTCTGCAATCTCATTGTAAAACCAGAATAAGAATGAGAACGAGAGGATACTTCCAGTAATAAGGCTGACAAGTATATTTTTTGTGAGTTTTCTTATAGTAAGAAAGAAAAAGAGAACGCTCAGCGCTCCTGATGCTGCCGAAATAAGCCCAACTGTAAATGCAGGGGACGGAAAAAAAGGAAAACGCGTTAAAAGAAATCCAAGAAAGGTGAACAGGGGATACCCTGGCGCGTGAGGTAAACCTCCGACATACGCTGCAGTTACCAGATCGCCAACATCACCCCCATAAACTCCTCTTGAGAGATTGTGAACATACAAAAGAAAAGACAAGAAGAGAACGCTAACAGAAAGCAGGAAAAAATTCCTCTGCGTCATTTACTCTGAGCACCAGTAGCAGGTTGTACCACCAGGATTTGTTGCAGGACAATTTGCAGCTGCACCAGTCAATGTCCCGTCTTTATTATATTTTGCATTTGGATCATTTTGTCCTGACTTTGATTGAGGAAGGAAACATGCTGTAAGCGAGTTTGTGGTACCACTGACATAAATGCTGGTTAACAACCCTGTTGCCGTCGTGAAACCAGCCTTAATTTCTCCATCATTTAATAAATCAGTCAAACAGGTAATCATTTGAGCAGAATTTAAATTAGCCGTTACTGGCGCAGTAAGTCCCGCTCCACCACAAGCAGTATCAACGCTCCACATCATTGCATTATGTGTGGTATAGTAACGGGTTCCAGCATTAACAAACTCAACGGCAGTATTTTTAACATTTGCATCTTGCGCTTTTTTCAATTGTTGAAACGGATCAATCGTTGCTATTAATGCGGTTGCCAAAATACCCAGAATACCAATAACGACAAGTAGCTCAATAAGCGTAAACCCTTTTTCTTTTTTCACATCACAATGCATCTTTTTTAATAATAAAAACCGGAAGTTTTTTATTCCTTTCATTACATTATTAGGATGGCATAGGTGACAAAAATTTGTCAAGTAGCAAAACAAAATTATTGCGGGTTAACAAAGAGAATGCCAACTGGTTTTCCGGAGAAACGAATGATAAAGGACCCAATATGATTCGCAGTAAAGGAAAATGAGCCCTCTTTATTTTTTTCAAGAGAAAAAACAGGAGAATATTTATCAATGGTTAATTGTCCGGATGTATCCGAGACAACACGGAGAAGTACCGCGTTATTTTGCTTCACCTGAAAATTAGCTGCATCAAAAAAGTTCATATCCTGCCGGATGTTCAGTTTAAAAGTTTGCTCATTACCTGCACTGAGTACTGTTTGCTGCGACAAATGAGGCGGACCGCCTGAAGTAGTACTGTGTTGATCTTGTAGTGTGCGCTCGAT
This sequence comes from Patescibacteria group bacterium, assembly GCA_035946335.1. Lineage (GTDB taxonomy): Bacteria > Patescibacteriota > Microgenomatia > Levybacterales > UBA12049 > PRDT01. Next base: position 38,290 of record DASYZL010000004.1, read on the forward strand.
GATAAGCGCTGCAATAACAAGAAAAAGTAACAGGGCAACAATAATAAGTTTTTGCATCCCTTTCATAGCTCGCTGATAGTATAATCTATTGAATTGATGAAGTTAAATTGTAAATTGGTGTGATAATAGAAATGATAAGGAAAGCAACTGCAATACCAAGTATTATCATAATAAACGGTTCCATCGCTGTTGTGAGAGTTTTAACTGTCCCTTCTACCTCCCGTTCAAAATATTCAGAAACTTTTAGAAGCGATTCATCAAGATTACCAGTCTGTTCACCTATTTTCACCATTTGAACAATCATAGGAGGAAAAATAGGGTAGGCGCTGATCGCATCTCCAATTGTCACTCCTTTCTCAACGCGCTTTGCAATATCGATAATTGCAGTTTTGTAAATTCTGTTGCCAGCAACTTCTGCAGACTCGTTGAGTGATTCAACAACAAGTGTCCCCGCTCCGATAAGTAGTCCGAAAGTTCTGGAAAATTCAGTAAGGATTCTTTTCTTAATAAGATTACCAAATACCGGAATTTTTAAAATGAGGCTATCGTGGATAAGTTCACCAGAGTCTGTTTTTTTCCATCTTTTGTATAATACAAAAAGGACAACACCCAACCCAATTAAAAAAGGCCAAAAGATTATGACGATATTCGATAGACCAACAACAATTTGAGTTGGTAAAGGCAGTGGAATATTCAAATTACTATATAAAACAGTGAGTTGCGGAATAACAAATATCATCATTACTCCCATTACCACAACCATTAGGATCACAATAATGACTGGGTAGGTGAGTGCACCACGAATCGTAGAACGAAGTTTTTGTTCTTTTTCCAAATTATCTGCAAGTCGTAAGAGTACTTTGTCCAGAAAACCTGATGACTCCGCAGCTTTAATAAGGGAAATATATACGTGGGAAAAAAGTTGCGGATATTTCTGAATTGCAGTTGAGAGCGCTTTCCCTTCTTGTACATCGGAAATAATACTGCTGACTACTTCTTTCATGCCCTCATTTTGTATCTGGTCTTTTAAAATGTCTAATGCCTGCGTCAACGTTAAGCCTGCTGTTAGCATGGAAGAAAGTTGACGCGTAAACAATACAAGGTCATTTGTTGTCAGACGATTAAAATATGAAACAAACGGAATTGTTTCTTTTGCTTTTTCTTGTTCAAGACGGATAGGAAGTAACTCTTTTGCCCGTAAAAAATACGCTGCCTCCTGAATATCTTTTGCATCCATAACACCCTGTACAATTCTTCCTGTTGGAGTAGTGGCTTTGTATGTCAGTTTCATTTCCTTATCCTACCAGTTGCAGTAATTCATTTGGGTGCAGCGAATAATTCTTTGCAATATCAAGGCTGATGATTCCAGAAAGGATCAGTTGTGCAAGTGAACTATCCAATGTCTCCATGCCAACATCCTGACTCGTTTGAATAATAGAATCAATTAGGTGGGTTTTTCCATCTCTTATGTTACTTGCAACCGCAGGTGTTCCTATCATCACCTCAACTGCCGGAATCCGTCCGCCAGATAACATCGGCAAGAGACGTTGTGATATTATACCCTGCAATACAAATGCAAGCTGGGTCCGTACTTGTGATTGCTGACTCGTTGGAAATGAATCGATGATTCTGTCTACCGACTGTGCGGCTGAATTCGTGTGCAAGGTCGAAAATACTAAATGCCCGGTTTCTGCGATTGTCATCGCTGCGCTCATTGTATCCGGATCGCGCATTTCTCCAACTAAAACAACATCAGGATCTTCCCGTAAGGCAGATTTTAACGCAGCAGCCCATGAAAGTGTATCTGTTTTTAGTTCTCTCTGGGAAATCATACTTTTGCCAACCGGATAAACGTATTCTATCGGATCTTCAACTGTAAGGATGTGAGCCGCACGGGTCATATTAATTTCATTGATAATTGCTGCTAATGTTGTTGATTTTCCGTGCCCTGTGGGACCTGTAATTAAAACCAGCCCTTGACGGAGTTTGGTAAAACTATGGCAAATGGTAGGAATGTGCAATTCTTCGATAGTGCGGATACCTCTTTGAAGGAACCTGAGTGCCGCACAGAGTTGATTACGTTGAAAATAGGCATTTACGCGAAATCTGCCAATGTCACCATAAATTCCCTTACCATAGGGAATAGAGAAGTCGAGTTCTTTTCCTGAAATTAGTAGATTTTTTTGCTCCGGTGTCAGAAGAGAGAAAAGCATACTTTGAACGGCCTCAGGGGAAAGTATGGAATAAGAAGATAAATAAGTAAGCTCACCGTCTATGCGAAGAACTGGCGGAATACCTGGCATCAGATGTAAATCAGATGCGTTATTTTTAACAGTAAGCGCTAATAATTCTTGTAAATCCATGCTATTCTTGTGCAACGCGTAATACTTCTTCGATTGTAGTCACACCCTGTAATACCTTCATATACCCATCCTGCTTCATAGTTATCATGCCCTCTACTACCGCCTCTTTTTCAACAGTTTCGCTATCAGGGTGTTCCAGAATAAGCCGTGACACCTTCTCTGAAACAGGTAATACTTCAAAGATACCAATTCGTCCTATATAACCGGAATCCCCACATGCTTCGCATCCTTTTCCTTTATACAATTGTATGTTTGCCTGTGAGGTCGGAAAAAGTTGTCCAAGAACTGTTTTCAGCTCCTGGACAACCTGTGCTGGAGGCGTATATGCCTCTTTACAATGCAGGCAAATTCTGCGAACAATTCTTTGCCCTAAAATCGCTGTCATTGTTGAGGCAAGCAAAAAATTCTCCGCTCCCAAATCCAACAATCTCGGGAGGGCTCCAGCGGCAGAAGAAGTATGTAATGTCGAAAAGACCAAATGTCCGGTGAGCGATGCCTGAATAGCAAGATCTGTTGTCTCGCGATCACGAATTTCTCCGACAAGAATAATGTTTGGGTCCTGTCGTAAAAACGCACGCAATCCTGATGCAAAGGTGAGTCCAACTGCCGGATTTATCTGTACCTGGTTTACACCGACAATTTCATATTCAACCGGATCTTCAAGTGAAAGAATATTGACACTTGGTGTATTGAGCCGGGATAGAACAGAGTAGAGTGTTGTTGTTTTTCCTGAACCTGTCGGCCCACAAACAACAATAATGCCATGCGGCCGCAACATTGCTGTTTCAAGATTTTTTAATGCAGTTCCGCCCAAACCCAATTCCTGAAACGTGGGAATGCCGCCGGATTTTCGCAAAAGCCGCATGACTATCTTTTCTCCATGAACAGTAGGTAATACAGAAATACGTAAATCCACCTCCTGATCGTCTGCTTTAAAGTTAAATCGTCCATCCTGAGGAGTTCTATGCTCATCAATTTTCATTTCGGACAAAACTTTGATTCGCGAAATAACTGCTCCCTGTACAGTTTTCGGTAAACTTAATCTATCATATAAAATACCATCAATACGGTAGCGAACACGTACCCGGTCCTCCAGCGGTTCAATGTGCACATCAGACGCACGACTAGTTACTGCATACTCAAGAATCGTTGCGACGATTTTAGCAATTGGCGCTTCTTTTATAATTTCACCGATTTTTTTACTGTCAATGGTTTTCGTCTTGTTTTCAACTTCTTCTGTTTCTTTTACCGCCCTGCCGACTTCACCGACAAGTTCCTGCCGGTATTGCGTGTTAATTGCATGTTCAACATCTGTGGATGAAGCTGCAAATGCTTTTATCGTAAGGCCTGTTTTTTGCCTGACAAATTGTAGCGCATCCAGGTCAACGGGATTACTCATGGCAATAAAGAGCGTTTTTGTTTTATCGTCGTACAAAAAGGGGACGAGATGAAATCTGTCTACAACGGCTCGTGGTATAAAACTTAAAGCCTGTGGTGAAAACGAGGTATTTGCAAGTGAGACAAACGGAATACCGAGTATTTTTGCTTTCACTTGTGCGAGCTGCTCTTCTGTCACGATTCCGGATTGCGATAGGAGAAGATCAATAGGTATTCCATTTGTTGCACTTTTCGCCCGTATATCGTCATACTGTGCTTTAGTAATATATTTCTCGTTCAGTAGTTCTGTGAGCAACGAATCCTGGCTGTTCGAAAAAGAAGACAGAACACCGTTTGGCGCTACCGGAACAAGCTGTTTTGTCATATTTGGTACAGAAAACGTATTCCCTGATAATTGTGTGGGCATTACTGTAATAGTAGGTAACTTGGCTGTATAATGTCAAGGAAGATGCAAAGTTTTATTCTGCTTTCCTTCAGGAAAAAAAGTGTTGAGGATTATCTGGATATCTTCCATAACAAACATACGATTGACCGTTTTGACAGAACTACTGTTGCTTCTGAGGGAAGTATAGGCATTGAAATTATCCGGAATCTTCAACAAGTCATTTTCCTTTCTCCCTTAAAGGGAAAAGAAAAAAGTATCATAATAACACATGCGGAGCGCTTAACCCATGAGGCACAAAATGCCTTGTTGAAGATACTGGAAGAACCACCAGCACATGTTTTCCTTTTTCTTCTCACCACCCGGTTGGATGGACTATTACCAACTGTTATCTCCCGGTGTCAACTGGTTCGTTTTTCTGAAGAACCGGTATTACTGCTTCAAGAAGAAAAAGAGCATTTGCAAAAAGATATACTAACCTGTCTTCACGGTACAATTGGCGAAAAGCTCATGCTTGCAGAGAAAATAGCAACAGATGAGATGTTTGCCTGGACACAAAAAATACTACCTGTCGCACGGGAACAGTTTCTTGATGAAGCCAACCAAGAATTGTTACGACTTCTCACGCAGCTACAGTATATGCACCAACTTTTGCAAACAACAACAGTCAATAAACGGTTCCTTGCGGAACATATGCTTCTATCATTATGAATTCCATCTCATGTCTTCAATCCAATAAATACCCCTTTGCAGGATACAGGTAATTCGTGTACTGTAAAGGTATGACACCACAGGAAGATCTCCAAGCAACATCTCCTTTACCCGCTGGAAATCAAGAACATTCGCCTGCGTATTATAAAACATTGAATACTCCTACGGAAAGTTATAAGAAACTGAAGGAAACGTTACATCCTCTGTTGCCCACAGAAACATCAGCTGAATTTCTAAGAGAAGGAAATGCTTCAGAATCACGACAGGATACAGGCAGTCATCTTTTTAATGAAGCGCCCCCAGGTATTGATATGCATGATACTGCTAACGACATCGTAGCAATCTCAACAGCACTTACTAAAGATTTATCCGAAACACCACCCCAAATATCTACCGTCCGGCCACAACCACAGGCCACATATACCAGGCCACATCCAAGAAAATATCATTTACTTCCTCTTAGCACTCCAACCACTCCTGCTTCAGCAGTACCAGCGGCAAGAAATAACAGATCTTGGATCTATGACGATGAGTCTCTCGCACAACCTGCAGTACAGCAACCGGACACACAAACACCAACAGTACCGTCTCAATTACCTTCCGCAGAAGTACAGGAAAATGGAAACACAAATATGAGTGAACAACCACCTGTACTGCTACCGCAACCTGCTTCAGATTTGCAGCATAATGAACAACACACACCAACAGATGCACTAAGAAGCATTGACCCATTACGGGGAAGGCTTCTGGATGCAAATGCAGCTGAGATGGTATTTACTGACGAAGAACTGAAAATGTATACCATACCACTCCTTGAAAACTTGCGTAAGGATAATAATAGGCTCAATGACAGGGAGTTTACGACTTTTAAGCTTGCGGCTTTGATGAGGAAAATACCTGCTATTGTAGAAGGAGAAACTAACATATCCGCAGAAGAAAGAGCAAACAGATTAGCGCTTATTGCGTATGCCGTACTCCGACAAACCCCGTATCCTGCTACCTATATGCTCGTTACGTCCCCTGAAGGCAATCTTCGTATTGAAACAATCCTCCCTAATTACAATCAAAAAAGAGAACTGTCTATTCTTGATTTTCACCATACACCTGAAGAGTTAAGAGCAATAAACTATGCGGATTTCCCTGATTCTGTACAATTAGTATATGATAAACTTTTTCGAAGAAATGGAAACAGAGGATTTCCAAAAATCAAGGTGCTACCAGAAGGATTCGCATCCGCGGAACCAAGAACCCATATATCAGAAATTCCCCTCAGTATTCATAAACAATCACTACTGAATCAGGATGACCGGCTTCAGGTTGTGCATGTTCAAACATCTCCAATCCATAAGCAAGGACATGATTATGATACCGGAGAATTACCATTCATCGAAGACCAACTCCTTCCTGCTTCTGCTTTACGTGTTGCACATTATAGCGACACTACTATTCCTATGACAAAAGCACAACTGGAACAGCATGCAACCTGGTCACGTGGCTCATCAAACGGTGTACCAGAGCAAACTACTACTCCAATAAAAGCAACAGAAAGAGACCATACAGTAAAACATCCTGATTTACGTAATGTAATGGAATACTTCGCAAAAACACTTTTATATAAGCAGAAAAGGACACAACAGGAAACCGAACTAGCTGTGAGGTGGTTCAGAAAACTTTCAAAGCATAATCGGCAGAGTATTTTTTACCATAATGCACTGGCAACGCTTCTTTATGCGCTAGGAGACCGTGATGGATCATTCAGAGAACAAGCAGAAGTTATGCGGCTGGAACAACCAAGGCGGATCGCAGAACTTCGAAATAGGGTATTTGGACCAGTAAGTACTGGTAACATTGCACAGAGATGAGGATATACCTCTTCATACTATAACACATTGCCTGAGCTTCTGTTGTATGCTAAGATACTAATATAGGGTATGGCAAAAGCTTCAGATTATTCTGCACAAGATATTCAGGTATTAGAAGGACTCGAACCAGTAAGAAAACGCCCAGGCATGTATATTGGCTCGACTGATTTAATTGGCCTTCACGAATCGTTGCGGGAAATTATCGATAATGCGGTTGATGAAGCACTAGCAGGTTTTGCAAAAAACGTGTGGATTTCGCTGAATGCCGACGGGTCTGCTACAGTAAGCGATGACGGACGGGGTATTCCGGTTGATATCATGCCGCAGTACAAGAAATCAGCTCTTGAAATTGTCATGACAAAACTTCATGCAGGCGGAAAATTCGGCGGGGGGGCATATAAAATTTCTGGAGGATTACATGGTGTTGGAGCAGCAGTGGTGAATGCGCTTTCAAAAAAACTATGGGTTGAAGTGAAAAAGGGAAGTAACGTGTACCGTCAACAGTATGAAAAGGGCGTTCCGACAACTGAGGTAGAAACGGTGAAAGACCCACTCCTTTCAACGATTTTTCCTTCCAAGCATTCACCAAATGGCACTACAGTTACGTTTTTTCCCGATACAACCATTTTCCAGACAGGAGAATTTGACTTTGAAATTGTCAAAAAGGCGATTCGGGAACGTGCCTATCTGGTACCAAAATTATTCTTTCACCTGTTTGACAGACGAAACGCCAAGGAAAAGGAAATTCATTATTACTTTGAAGGCGGTATCACGTCATTGGTTGAAAAAATTAATGAGAATAAAGAACCAATCCACGAAGCAATTACCGTTCGCAAAGCGCAAGGGGATATTGAAGTAGAAGTTGCATTACAGTATAACAACGGGTATACCGAAAACGTTGAATCGTATGTAAATGTCATCAACACGGTCAACGGCGGAACGCATCTTACAGGATTTCGCATGGCGTTAACCAGAGCAGTCAATGATTACGGAAGAAAAATCGGCAGTTTTAAAAATGAAGAAGACTCCATAGTCGGCGAAGACACGCGGGAAGGACTTACTGCAGTTGTGTCTGTTAAAATGCCCCAGGACAATATTCAATTTGAAGGACAGACAAAAGGGAAACTGGGAAATTCCGAAATCCAGCCGCTCGTGCAGCAGATTGTGAAAGACGGTTTAAGTGTTTACTTTGAAGAAAATCCCTCAACAGCAAAAAAAGTTCTTGAGAAATTATACCTTGCAGCAAAGGCCCGGCTCGCAGCTAGGGCTGCAAAAGAAGCTATCCTTCGAAAAGGTGCACTTGAGGGCGCAAGTTTACCGGGAAAATTAGCAGATTGCCAGGAAAAAGATCCAAGTATCTCAGAACTATTTCTTGTGGAAGGAGATTCCGCTGGAGGAACGGCAAAAATGGGAAGAGACCGTAAATATCAGGCAATCCTTCCACTTTGGGGAAAAATTTTGAACACTGAACGAGCACGCCTTGACAAAATGGTAGAGCATGACGGTATCAAAAACCTTATCATTGCATTGGGCGCGGGCATAGGAGATATGATTAACATGAGTAAACTTCGGTATCACCGCATCATTATTATGACTGATGCGGATGTTGATGGAGAACACATTGAAACCCTTATTGCAACCTTTTTCTACCGCCACCTTCCTGAAATTGTGAAGAATGGCTATTTATATATTGCGCAACCGCCGTTGTATAAAGTGTCTGCGGGAAAAGAAGTACGCTATGTCTATTCTGATGAAGAGAAAGACAAAGTAGTAAAAGAACTTTCTAATGGAAAGGCAGTGAATGTTCAGCGTTACAAAGGACTTGGGGAAATGAATGCTGAACAATTGTGGGATACCACGATGAATCCGAAAAATAGAATTTTGAAACAAGTTGCTATTGAAGATGCCGAAGAAGCAGATGCTGTTTTTACTATGCTTATGGGTGACGAAGTTCCGCCAAGAAAACATTTTATTCAGAGTAATGCCACACAGGCGACATTGGATATATAATATGGGCGTACGAAAGCTTATTGAGGACTATTTGCAGGAAGCGATGCTTATGCAGATTGCAACGGCAAAAAACAATCAGCCGTGGGTTTGCACTGTGCATTTTGCCTCAGACAATGCTCTACATTTATTTTGGATTTCACAGCCGGATCGGAGACATTCGAAGGAAATAGAAGAAAATGCCCTGGTTGCAGGAACAATTGTCATTCCACACACAAAAGATCAGAAAGCACGGGGTTTACAGTTTCAGGGAATTGCCAAAAAGCTCACTGACAAGAAAGAATTCTCCCATGCAATTGAAGTTCTTGCAAAGCGCATGGAATACCAAAGTGAAAAAATACACAATCTCTTGGAAGGAAAGGATAACCATGTACCGTACCAGATTATTCCCGAGTATTTTGTGCTTTTTGATGTAGTTAACTTTCCGCAAAATCCGCAGCAAACATATGTAGTAAAAAAAGGAAGCGAGGTGAAACAATAATGGATTACAAGAAACTCTCAACAGGAAAAGATCCGGAAAATGGACTCGTAAACGTCCTGATTGAAATTCCAAAAGATAATAATATCAAGTATGAATTAGATAAAGACTCAGGCCTCATACTAGTGGATAGATTTTTATATACGGCAATGAGTTATCCGTTCAATTATGGATTTGTACCAAACACATTAGCACAGGATGGCGATCCGATTGATGTCATTGTTCTCTCAGAACACGCAGTTGTTCCTGGAAGTGTTATACCTTCTGTTGTTATCGGTATGCTTGAAATGGAAGATGAGGAGGGAATTGATACAAAAATCCTTGCTGTACCAACAGCAAAAGTTGATCCGCTATTTGGTATCTATAAAAATATCGATGATGTTCCAGAAGCGATTAAAAAGAAAATCAAACATTTTTTCGAAAATTATAAGTCACTAGAGCCGGGAAAGTGGGTAAAACTGAAAGAATGGAAAGATAAATCGGATGCAATTGCAGCTGTGAAAGAATCACTGAAGGCATAAAAAGAAGTGAGAGGGTAATAACCCATCTATCTTCTCACTTCTTTCTTTTTTATGGAAATAGGTAAATTACAAAAAACAGAATTGACTCACGAAATGAAGCGCGCATATTTAGACTATGCGATGTCTGTTATTGTTGACCGGGCGCTTCCTGATGTGCGTGATGGATTGAAACCTGTACACCGCAGGATACTTTTTGCAATGCATGAATTGGGACTTGTGCACAATGCAAAATATGCAAAGTCTGCAAAAATTGTCGGAGAAGTAATGGGAAAATATCATCCCCATGGTGATATGCCAATTTATGATGCACTGGTACGACTTGCACAGGATTTCTCCATGCGTTACCCGCTAATCGACGGACAAGGTAACTTTGGAAGCATTGACGGAGATCCACCTGCGGCGATGCGTTACTCAGAAGCGAGAATGGCAGCTATCACATCAGAAATGCTCTATGATTTAGACAAAGAAACCGTTACAACGAAACCAAATTTTGATGCAACACTGCAAGAACCACTCTATCTTCCTGCAAAACTGCCCAACCTTCTTTTAATGGGCGCAGAAGGTATTGCAGTTGGTATGGCAACTAAAATTCCTCCGCACAATTTGACTGAAATTATTAATGCAATCATTGCGATGATTGAAAAAAGCAAAATAGAGAAGACTGTACCAGGGAATACGCATACAGAAAAATCTGCAATAAGAACAAATCCAATGAATAAGGTACAAAACGTAACCAACAGTAATAATCACACGATACATCTTTTGACTGATATCTCTATTGAAGAACTGCTTACGTATGTAAAAGGTCCTGACTTTCCGACAAAAGGAGCGATTTATGACATCAATGAAATTAAAAATCTCTATGCTACAGGCAAAGGGAAAATAGTTATCCGGGGAAAAGCAGAAATTGAAGACATCGGACAGGGAAAATCGGCGATTATTATTACTGAACTTCCTTATCAGGTAAACAAAGCATTATTAGTCGCGCGTATTGCTGATCTTGTCAAAGAGAAAAAAGTGGAAGGTATTACGGATTTGCGCGACGAATCAGACAGACACGGCCTTCGCGTTGTTATTGAGTTGAAACGTGACGCTACACCAAAAAAAGTTCTCAATAATTTATATAAAAATACCTCTTTGCAAACAACCTTTCCTGGTAATATTGTTGCCTTAGTTGACGGCACGCCACAAACCTTAACGCTAAAAGTTATTCTTGAAGAATATGTTAAGCATCGCTTTCTTGTTGTCACGAAGCGAAGTGAATTTGAATTAAGACAAGCGAAGGCGCGGCTACATATTTTAGAAGGACTGAAGATTGCAGTCGATCATATTGATGCAGTCATCGCAACTATCAGAGGCTCAAAAGACCAGGAAGAAGCAAAGAAAAATCTGATGGATAAGTTTACGCTGTCTGAAATCCAAGCAACAGCAATTCTTGATATGCAGTTGCGCCGCCTGGCAGCGCTAGAACGGCAGAAAATTGAAGACGAGCTCATGATGGTTAAAGAAACAATTGCCTACCTTGAGGATTTACTTGCACATCCGGACAAAGTATTGACGGTCATCAAAGAAGAACTGCAGAAACTGAAAGAAAAATTTGGTGACGAACGAAGGACTCGTGTTTTCAAGGGAAAAGTCGGTGAATTTTCCGAAGAAGATTTGATTCCAAATGAACCAACTGTCATCACAATCACAACAACAGGATACATCAAGCGTCAGAGCACAAACTCTTTTTCAACACAGAATCGCGGGGGTAAAGGAGTAAAAGGCATGACGACAAAAGAAGAAGATGAAATCATGAATATCCGCTATGCACAAACACATGATAATTTACTGTTCTTTACTAATAAAGGGAAGGTTTATCAACTGAAAGCCTACGAAATTAACGAAAGCAGCCGGGTTAGCAAAGGAACAGCAATTGTTAATTTACTTAACATAGAAGCGGGAGAACAAATTGAATCTTTTATTAACTATTCAGGAAAAATGTCTGGTTTTGTTTTTCTGACAACACGTAACGGTACAGTGAAGAAATCAAAGATCTCTGAATTTGAAAATATTAGGCGTAGCGGTATTGTCGCAATCAAGCTTGATAAGGGTGATGAATTGGTATGGAGTAATTTCACAACAGGTAATGATGATATTCTGCTGGTAACAAAAGAAGGAAAAGCAATCCGATTCTCCGAATCTGAAGTCCGTCCGATGGGACGCGCAACACAAGGTGTACGAGGAATCAAAATAAACACAACGGATGAAGTTATCGGCATGGATATCATTGAAAAAAATGACAAAACAGCAGAACTCCTGGCAATCATGGAAAACGGTTTGGGGAAGAAGACATTTGCAACAGAGTTTCGCGGACAAAGCAGGGGAGGCATGGGTGTAAAAGTTGCCAATGTGACAGAAAAGACAGGAAAAGTTGCAAGTGCGCAGATTATTCCGCCAAATACGAAATCTGTTATTATGACATCCAAAAAGGGACAGGTAGTACAGATTGATGTAACGGCAATTCCGCATCTCTCTCGTGCAACGCAGGGGGTCATTCTCATGCGATTCTCTCATTCTGGAGACCACATTGCCTCTACCACCTGTGTTGCGGAAAAGTAATACTTTGTTCTGGTATAATACGGAAAATGATTATAGATGGACGGACAATTGCCAATAGCATTCTTGAAAACCTCTCGCAACGTATCCGTAAATTGCAAAAAAATTATGGCATAGAACCACACCTTGTTGTTATCAGGGTAGGGGAGGATCCGGCAATTACTTCATATATTGCACAAAAAGAAAAAATGGCAAAAAAAATCGGTGCAATAGTAAGTGTATACAATTTCCCTTCAAATGTTACCGAAGATGAACTAAAGGCATGCCTTGATTTCTTGCAAACGAAAACAAATATCCATGGCACCATTCTTCAATTACCGCTACCTCCGCATCTGGACGGGAAAAAATTGCTCCTGGAAATCAGGGCTGAAAAAGATGTTGACGGATTCCGTCCGAATTCACAGTTTCCTGTTCCGATTGCACAGGCAGTTATCAAATGCCTGAAAATTCCGTATGTGAAAGTGGCTGAAAAAACAGAACAAATATTTGATGAATGGCTCAAGAGCAAAACAGTTATTGTCATCGGGAAAGGCAAAACAGGCGGACAGCCGGTTATTGATGCATTGCAAAAGAAAGGCATACATCCCATGATTATTGACACTCGAACAGAACACCCTGAGGTTATCCTTAAACAGGCAGATATTATCATTTCTGCTGTTGGGAAGGAACATGTCATTACCAAAAATATTCTGAAAAAAGATGTTATTCTTATCGGCATTGGTATACACATGACGGATGAGGGAAAATTTGCAGGAGATTATAACGAGACGGAGATTAAAGACATTGCTTCGTGGTATACGCCAGTTCCTGGTGGTGTTGGACCGGTCAATGTTGCCTGTCTGATGGAGAATCTTGTTATCGCGACAGAAAATGCAGTAACATAATAATAAAAACCCTCCAATTTTTAGTGGATGAATAGGAATATTTCCTGATCTACAAAGTAACAGAAAAATATACAAATCATCAGTTGACGAGTACTGTTCTTTTTGCTAGCATAAATCGTGCCCGATAGCAAACATAATACAAAATATATATTTGTTTCTGGTGGACTTATTTCAGGTATTGGCAAAGGTACGACCGCTGCCTCAATTGCTCTTCTTTTTAAATCTACAGGATACAAAGTATCATTAATAAAATTTGAAAACTATCTTAACCTTGATGCAGGAACGATAAATCCTATAGAACATGGAGATCCTTTTTTATGTGAGGATGGAACAGAGGCAGATATGGATATTGGCAGCTATGAAAAATTCCTCCATGAGGATATGGGAAAGGGGAACTTCGTTACCATGGGACGGATTTATCAAACAGTTATCGAGCGGGAACGGAGGTTTGAATATAATGGAGAGGATGTTGAGGCAATACCGCATATAACTGATGAGATCATAAAGCGCATCAAGGGATTAGCGAGAGAAAAAAAGGCTGATATTGTCATTATTGAACTAGGAGGAACCGCAGGAGAGTATCAGAATATTTTTTACTATGAAGCATCCCGTATTATGACGTTACAACATCCGCAGGATGTTATCCACATTCACGTCAGCTACGTACCGACACCACGTCATCTTGGAGAACCGAAAACAAAACCAACGCAACTATCTGTTCGGACGCTTAATTCAATGGGAATTCAGCCGGACTTTATTGTCGCAAGAAGCGAGAAATTTTTAGACCAGAGACGGCGCGACAGGTTCGCATTGTTTTGCAATATGCATGAAGGAGATATTATTTCCAACCCTGACATGGACTCTGCATACGAAATTCCTCTTACACTCCATGAGCAACTGCTTGACGAAAAGATATTGAAAAAACTTCAGCTCCCCGTTAGGAAACCTCACCTCAAAGAATGGCAACAGCTTATTGATACGATTCTTGCGAAAAAAGAAAAAACAATTGAAATAGCAATTGTTGGTAAATACTTCGGGACAGGGGAATACCAGTTACGTGATGCATACGCAGCACTGTTCGATGCAATCGACCATGCTTCCTGGAAAACTGGTGTTGCGGTAAAAACGCGTTGGGTCAGTGCGGAAAAAGTGGAGAAAGAAGGAGCGGAAAAAATCATTGGCAACCCTGACGGCATTATTGTACCAATCGGGTGGGGAGAACGCGGCGCAAAAGGAATGATACTGGCAGCAACGTATGCACGGGAACGAAAAATTCCTTATCTAGGGCTTTGCTACGGTATGCAACTTGCAGTCGTTGCGTTTGCCCAAAGTGTTTTAGATTGGAGTGATGCAAATACGTCGGAAAATAATCCCAAAACAAAGCATGATATTATTCATTTAATCCCTTCACAAAAAACACTCATGGAACGACGTGCGTATGGCGGCACCATGCGATTGGGCAGTTGGGAAGCGATCGTAAAAAAGGGAACTCAAACATTTTCCTTTTATGAGAAATTCGGCGGATCAATCAATGTCAAAACAGGATTAACCAGTGAACGTCATCGCCACCGTTATGAAGTGAATGAGCGGTTTGTAAAAGATCTGGAAAAGGCAGGACTCATTATTGCTGCGCGATCGAAAATTGAAAATCTTGTTGAGATTATTGAATTACCAAAAACCATGCATCCGTTTTATTTAGGCACACAGGGTCACCCGGAATATAAAAGCAGACCGCTTGCTCCGCATCCACTCTTTGTTGCCTTCCTGAAAGCAATGATGTAACCAAAATAGTATAGACTGGCATAATATGCTATACTATCGGCGATGGATACGAATAAAGATTACTATAAGATAAGTTCATACGAAGCGAGAAAAGGGCAGGTGAAAAAAATTGTCCTCCTTTACTCCGGTAGTCTTTATACAACCGCACTGATCCCCTGGCTGAAAGAAACGTATAAGGCTGAAGTTGTCACGGTTACTGTTGATATAGGCCAAAAGGTGAATTTCGCAGAAATAAAAGATGACGCGTTGCGAGTTGGCGCATCAAAAGCCATTTTTATTGACGCAAAACAGGAGTTTGCAGAAAAGTACATTGCAAAAGCAATTAGAGCAAACACAGCATATAGAGAAGGATATCATTTATCTGCTCCCTTAAGCCGTCCCCTTCTAGCCAAACATGTAGTCAAAATAGCCGAAGAGGAGGGCGCTTCAGCAATTGCACATGGCGCATCAGGGCAAAGCAATGACCAGGTACGTTATGAAAGCCTAATCATCACACTGAATCAGGACATGAAAATTATTGCGCCGTTACGCGGAAACGAGTTTTCATTGAAAGATTCTAAAGAATATGCAAAAAAATACAAAATCGCACAGGAGTATCAGGATCCGTACTATGCTACAGATAAAACGCTATGGGGCGCAAGCATACTTGGCGGGACTGTGGAAAATACGTTCAAGCTTATCCATGTTGAACATTTGCTCAGTATGACAACCTTACCTGAAAAAGCTCCTGATACTCCTGAAAGTGTTACAGTAGAGTTCTTCCATGGCCTTCCAATAAAGGTGAATGGTAAACAGATGCCGCTTACTCCGTTAATTCAGGAATTAAACATCATTGCCGGAAGAAACGGTGTTGGTATTTCCTACCACATTACAGACATTATTATCGGCGTAAAACTGCGAAGTATTGATGAAGAACCAGCCGCAACGTTACTTATCAATGCACACAAAGAACTGGAAAAGTACGTATGCACGCGGGAGGAAAATGATATGAAACCGCTTATTGATACAAAGTGGATGTCGCTTTGCCACGATGGCTTGTGGTATGAACCACTTATTGCAGACATTGATGCGTTCATTACAACGGTTAATAAAAAGGTAAACGGTACCGTAAGTATTCAGTTGTATAAAGGGAATATGGATATTACGAATGTAAGAGCTCCCCAAACAATCTTTGAGAGAAAACGTGCAATGCATCTTGCAGATTATAGCATCATAAACCCTCACGCGTTTCCCGGCTATATCGAAATTCACTCACTTCCCATGCGCCTTGCATATAGAAAAGAAAGTAATATTTTACTAACCATTGGGAAACGGAATAATAAATTAAAACTTATCCAATCGCTTCGGGAAATCGATAGAGACCGGGTAACACTGTACGCAACATACAAAACGCATAAATTTCTTGCGAGGAACGGTATATCATCAATACTTGTTAACAAAATGATGCATAAACATTTAGAGCCGAATTTGCGTACTTTATTACTTGAGAACCGTTTTGATGTCATTATCCGTATTCCTTCCGCAAAAAAATTGACACAAGGAGAGAAAGAAGCAGCGCAATTTATTCAAGATAAAGCAAAAGAGAATAATGTTTTGCTTATCGCTTCAGTAGAAGAAGCTCACAAATTGCTAGAAAGCTATCATAAAGCTCTAAAAAAAATTAACGTTTAGCCTCTTGCAATAAGCAGATTGCGTGCTATAATTGCAACAATATTTGTAATCTTACAACAAGTAACTACCCTCGCTTGCAGTGAGGGTTTTTTTCTTTTTTTATATGATTGACGTAGAAGAAATACTTTATAGGCATGATGGTTCAGAAATTGCAAGAAAAGGAGATTTAGTTCTTAAAGCGTTCAAGCACCCGGAATTATTCCTTCCTGCGGACGAATCATTAGCTGAAGTAAACATTCCTTGGATTATTTCAGAGGAACGCCATAATTTAATGGTTCTTTCTAAAAATCCAAATCCCCCAAGCATTTACTATGCTGCTAATACCGGTGCACTAGACTTTACGCCTGCGCTTGTTGATCCTCGTATCGATCCGCAAGAAGCAGAAGAAATGAGGGTGAATAATTATGTATATGCATTACGACCATTGGGACTACTTACTCCAAACGATTTCCTTGTTTTTACTGAAGGCGATGAGGAATGGATGATAGATGCTTATGCAAGAGTAATGAAACCATCGATGGAATCGTTTGGTCTCAGTTTGCCACCAGAAGACCATCTTATACCAACTTCTAATGTAGAAAAATGGATACTGGAGCAGAACGGAAGTTTGGCTATATGTCCGAGTGTCCCACTTCCTTCTCATGTTGCAAGTTACGGAGAAAGTCAAGCTGATGCAGTAGGAAAATATCTGCGTACATTAGCATATAATATTGCAGGCACAAAAGAGAGAGCCCAGGAGTTCTTTCAAAGCATACTGACAGACCGATTTCCAGGAGGAATTCCAACACCTAAAACACAATATGTATATTATGATCCCCAAATACATAGTCCTGAGATGATTGCAAATATAGTTCGGGATACTGAATTGGGAAAATATAAGTATCTTTTTATCAAATCTACCGATGGAAGATCAGGGGGAACTGGCAGCGTTGGCTCTCGGATTGAAGAGCTTGGAAAACACATCGCGTTATATCCAAATCCACAGAAGTTGCAATTTCAAAAGGGAATAAAGATTGCAAGCGGTCAAAACATATGCGTTTCAGCAAATATTACACCTAATCAGGTATTTATCAATTCGCATACCGTTCAACGGATAAAACAGACCCCTGAAGGATATGCAAAACATGATGGAAATATATGGAGAAAGGGTTGGAGACATGGTGTTGGAATGCGCTCGGATATTTTAGAAACAGTATCTGCTGCACTGGATGCTTTACGGGTGGATGGTAGAATAGTCGGACCGGTAAATATTGATATGGCAGGCAGTAGATCGAAGCCGAGATCAGAAAGGAGAGGTTCAGTCATTATTCCTATTTGCGCATTTGTCATTGAAGTCAATGCGCGAGATGCAGGCTCAAAGTTAGTCATAGAACCATTCCAAGATAAAAAAATAGACGACGAACCGATTGAAACAATTATGTCAAGAGCATCTGTAGAAATTCCAAATGACAGTTTTCTCTCCCCAGATGGTTCACGTATTTTAGAATATACTCAGACAGATGCTCTTAAGGGAGAGAAAGAAGGTATGCAAATAGGCATTGTTGGACCTAGCAGGAAGTATCCGGGATGTCGACCAAGAGCGGGCTTTGTTTTCAGCGGAACAGAAAATGTTAGCTTGGAAGATTTAGAAAATCTTGAGAAAAAAGTACTCAGTAAAATTGAGTCATGGTAAGCTATTCACTACTGTACTGTTACAGGTCTCAAAACATATTCTCTGTATGTCACATGTAAACATAATCAAATAATTTTCTCTTTTTCCTTTTTGAGCCTAACGTAATATTGGTTTTTCACATTATAATATGCAATTTAGCTTCATTTTTTAATAAATTGACTCATATTTTATGAAAATGAAGCTAAATAGGCAAAAATGATGCAATTTTTACATTTTTCCTATTGATTTTTTAAAAAACGTGCATTATACTATACAG
Organism: Patescibacteria group bacterium; assembly: GCA_035946335.1. Classification (GTDB taxonomy): domain Bacteria; phylum Patescibacteriota; class Microgenomatia; order Levybacterales; family UBA12049; genus PRDT01. Next base: position 56,878 of record DASYZL010000004.1, read on the forward strand.
GTAAGATGATCTGTACGAAGCAACAAACTATCTTTCTTACGCTTGGACATACTCTTCGTTCATGCAGCCGCAAGGCTGTTTTTTAATGTAAAGGAGAGAATATGGCAAGCGTAGAGAGAGCATCCACTGGACAAGGAAGAGAAGCATCAAATTTATCTGCAGTTGACTATGCCCGATTAGCGGCAGACGCTAAGCTGCGAATTGCAGATGCAGGAAAGACGAAATCATCGCAACCAGAACTTACTCCTGAACAGCAAAATCATCTCCTGGTAAATCGCCCTGACTTTACGTTTGTTGATGGAAAACCACAATACACCATCGATCAACCATTCTTTTGGTATTATCATAGTCCTGATCTCACCGTATATAAACCTTCTCCGCTTATGCATGCCGAGGTAAAAGGACACAATCTTCCTTTGGCGTTTGAGTATCTGACAAAAGTCACTGATGATGCAACACAACGAGATGTATATTATCGTGTTATCACCAAAGGCGTCCCCCTTGAGATTCAGGACTCCTTAGAGCAGGAAAATAACTCAACCTACTATGCATCAGAGGAGCTAAAAAAAGCCATGGATAAACTCCGAAAACAAAAATCACAACGGCGTTCTGCTACTCAGATATCAACTAATTGGTTTATGGAGAGAGAAGAGCATTATTACTTTGACAAGACAGGAAGATTAGAATGGCAAAATTCTGTTTTTAGCTCTGAAAATAAACAAATAGTTCAACTTGTACATGTAGAACGGCTTGATCCAACTCGCACTATTGTTCCTGAAGATTTGCCAGACGAAGCGGCCATCCGGAGAACAATGCTGAAACTTAACCAACGGCTTAATCTTAACACAAATGAAAACGTTATTCAAAAAATGGCAATTCCTGAGACCGATCCGTTACCAAAGAATTTATCAGAGCAGAAACAGAAGGAAGAATTAGAAAGAAGGAAGCCGTTTGGTTTTCGGGGATGGAATGTATTTGAACAAAGGGAAATTCAAACGCCTTTTGCAACAAATAAGTTATATACACTACGGCTGATGACTGAGCGTAATGGCACAAGGTTATTTATTAAGTTGCTTAGCGCTGAACCGCTTCGTGAAAAACTTCGTGAACTTGCTAAAAAAGATCAAGAGAGACCTGAAGGTTCTCGCGAATTTGATTTTATTCCAGTATCGGAAAATAAAAAGCTTGTTTCTCTTGAGAGGGTTTGTTCTTGTATGGGAGCGAGAAGAGGGTGCGATTGTTATGAACAAATGCCGGAACGAGTCGCAGCAACATTACGGGAGAATGGCGTTATGGTACTTCTGCAACTTGATCAAAGCATGGCTTATGGAGCACCTATAAATGCCTTAGAATACAAACAAGCAGCAATATTTACAAATACATTAGATACTGGCAAAGCACCTGGTAAGGCTGATAAAGTTTTTCATACTACAATGCCAATCAGAAAAGGGTGGTTTGGGGAAAATACTCCTAAAGATTTAACAGCCTATAAGGATATTGGCGAACTCATCATAAAAATCTTCGGTCCACACCGAGAAAAAGAAGAATTTTATGAAATGATAACCGATAATGCAGCAAAACTCGGGTCAATCGAATCATGGGGATTAAAAGTAAAGCGGAGAAAAAGCGAGAAAGCAGATGCTGAAGTGAGAAAAGCAAAAGCAGAACACTTAGATTATCTTCCGCCAGATACGTCTCGTTCAAGACGAACTGGGACTACGACACCATCAACATTTGCTTCAGCTGCATAATTTTCTTTTTCCATTTCCTAAAAGAACATGTATACTATTTTTATGCTTCTTTCTCACGATGCAATTGTGGCTGCTTTACAAAAAGGCATTATCAAAATTTCTCCCACAATAGGGGATTCACAAATTGGCGGAGCATCTGTGGATTTACGATTGAGCAACATGTTTCGTATTTTTAAAAAAGTGAATAGCAATATTCCGGTTTTATCAACAACAGATTACAAAAACTATACTCAAGAAGTGCAGGCAGATACTTTTCTTTTATCTCCACAGCAAACCATTCTTGGCATTACTCTGGAGAAAATTACTCTACCTGAGGACATCTGCGCATGGATTGAGGGACGAAGCCGGTTTGCCCGTTTGGGACTTTTGATTCATATTTCGGCAGGACTTATCCAACCTGGAGTAGATAACCAGCAGGTTCTGGAGATGACTAACCTTGGACCAAATTCCCTGGAGCTTCATGCGGGAGAATGTATCTGCCAGCTTGTTTTTCAGCGGGTTGAGGGAAAATCAACATATAAGGGCTTGTTCGCAAAACAGACTGCTCCGTAAGTTCTTCCTTGCTTTTTCTTTGAGGCTTAATTATACTACTCATAGTTCGTTATGAGCTACCTCACCAAGGACAGCATTGACAAAACGCTTCAGGAAAAAATTAGTGTGCAAGATTACTCCAAAAAACCGGTAATTGCGGGTGTGCAAGTAAAAGAGATCAAAAATATGGCAGGGGAGGATGGTGATTTTTCCGAACTTATCCGCCTTACGGAAACAGGCGAAATAGAGGGATTTGCGGGTTTTCAGTTACGGCAAGTTAATCGCTCAAAAATGATGCCAGGCGCAATCAAAGCATGGCATCTGCATTACAAGCAGGATGAAATCCAGACAGTCAGACCGGAAGATCATCTGGTTGTCGGCTTATGGGATATTCGGGAAGAATCCGCGACAAAAGGACTCACCATGAAATTGGTTTTGGGAGGAGGGAAGTCGCACTTGTTACTCATTCCCAAAGGAGTTGCTCATGGTTACATGAATGTATCTTCGAAACCGGTAACTGTTTTATACTTTGTCAGTGAGCAATTTTTACTGGAAGATCCGGATGAAAGACGTCTCCCTTGGGACAGTATAAAGGGATTTTGGGAAGTATCTCACGAGTAAACATGAAATCAATTATCGTTGTTGCTGTTATTTTCCTCTGCCTTTTTCTCTATACAAAATTTGCCGGACCAATACCTTTTTTTGTTAATGAAATTCAGACAACAAAAACAAATCTTTTTCAAGTTGATGGAGAAGGGAGGGCAACTGCAGTTCCTGACTCAGCAACTGTCTCATTCGGTGTTACTCAAAATGCAGCAACTGTCACCTCTGCGCAAAATCAGGTAAATACTGTTATAACAACAATTACCAATAAATTGCAGCAGCTTGGCATTCAGGCAAACGATATTCAAACAACAAATTACTCCCTTAACCCAAACTATAACGACAATCAAAATATTACCGGTTACTCAGTGACGCAAAATGTTACTATCCATGTTTTATCAATTGATCAGGTTAATCAAGCTATTGACACAATAACTTTAAACGGCGCAAATCTTGTCGGACAAATTGCATTTGGGTTTTCTGACACGTTGCAAAAAAAGTTGGAAAATCAGGCACGCCAGGAAGCAGTGGCAGCGGCAAAAGAAAAAGCGCAGAATCTTGCAGACGCTACGGGAATTCATTTGGGAAATATCGTTGACGTGAGCGAGAACAATAATAGTGTCCAACCACCTCGACCGCTGGCGGTTGTACAAAGCACAAACGCTGTTCCAACTAATGTGACATCTGGAGAAAATACTATAGATATTGCGGTAACACTCTCATACCAGACCTACTAAGCTACTCTCCTCCAAAAAGTCTTCTTATCCAATGCTTCAGTCGCTGCCAAAGCGACGGGTGTTCTTCTACGCCTTCAACATGTACTATTTGAGGTTGTTCTCTCGCTACTTCTGGTTTTATTTGTCCGCTGTCTAACATAGAAAATACTAATTTCAGAGTGCCATCGAAAAATGCGTTTGCTGGTACATTTTCTTTCGTTAAGCCGTAAATTTCTTTCAGAGAATACCAGTGGTAACTATCTTCTTTTCCTGTTATATCAACTTTTTCTTTATCAATTAACTCAACTCCAAGCCGAACACGACCTTTTACAATCCGTTGCGGATCAGCAGGTTCTGCAAATGAATAGTGCGAAGGATGTTTGGTAAATTCTATAAATGGAATGCCACCATCACGGTTTGCCAAATTTGTATAACTTGTCTGAATCGTTGCACCAAGCTCCGAATCGCCAATATCATTCCTATAATTCACCAACAGTTGTCCTGTTTTTCTATCAACCAACATGATACCAACTCCTGCTCGTTTTTGAGGATCCGTTGTTGCTGGCTCCTGTTTGATCGCGGGCTGCACATGTGATCCTTCTTTTTTTAACCCGACAACATCAAAAAATTTTCTATCACCAGTGCCACCAATGTGGCCTAAATCACTGACGGGATCAGATGCGCTCATCACAGCACCTTGCTTATTAAATGCCTGCCATCCTTTTCCAAATGTATCGCTCAAAGGAACTTCTGTTGTTCCTGGAGGAAGATTACCCGCATCACCAGCTTGTATTCCTTCACGAAACCTTGCTGGAAGTTCTGAAATTCCCGGCATAATTATTAATTATATCTTATAGTAGTCAAAGAGGCAAATTTAGCATTAATGCTTGTTCCCGCTATGGAAACTCTTATGTACTTCTCTCAATTGTTTATTGGTTATGTGGGTATAGATTTGGGTTGTCGCAATATTTTTGTGTCCGAGCATTTCCTGAACAGAACGCAAATCAGCCCCGTTTGTTAATAAATCCGTTGCAAATGAATGTCTTAGCGTATGAACTGTTGCATCAATGGGAATTCGTGCATGTTTTACCTGTTTTTTTACCATCCGCTCAATCGAGCGGGGAGTGAGCCGCATTTTTTCTCCGTTATTTTCTTCATCTTTTCTTCCGGAATAGCGGATAAAAAGGGGTTTGAAGCTATCTTTTCGCTCATTCAGATACATTGCAATCCAATCTGCAGCTCTATCTGAAATAAATACAATACGTGCCCGTCCACCCTTACCGATAACACCGAATTCTTTCCGCTCTAAATTCACCTGTTCATGGTTTAATTTACAAAGCTCTGAAACCCGAAGACCAGTTGAGAATAAGAGTTCGAGTATTGCGCGATCCCTAATACCTTCCTCTTTAGATGTATCAACACTTGTTACAAGGCGTTCAACCTGTTCCCGTTCCAGAAATTTTAGGCTCCTGCTTTCTGTTTTTGGTAAATCGATTTTTGATGGTTCAAGGGTAGGAAAGTCATTCTTGATAAGGAACCGTAGAAACGAACGAAGCGCAATCACATAGTAGTTTTGTGTCACCCGTTTTAACGTTAATCCTTTATCGTCAACTTTATTTGCCAGATAACCACGATATTTTCGTACAGTTGCTATATCCAGATCTTTCAAACTTTTTCCTGGCAGGGTGGAGGAGAACCAGACAGCAAATATCTCCAGATAGTGCTGGTAATCCCGAATAGTCAGTTTGCTTGCATTTTTTTCAATAGAAAGGTATTCGAGAAACTGGTTAATCTGCGTAATAAGTTGTTCTTGTTGAAGAGAGAGTGATGCAACCACAATTATATTGTGCGACGTGATATCGCTTTTGTCAAGGACTCAGCAGCATTGCATTTATCTTGTCGTCGTGGTATTTTGTATGCTCTTAACTGCTCTTTGAAAGCAGTCATTATTTTTATGACACAGGAAGGAAATGATAGCAATAGAATACCAGAGAGCATTGGAGGAAATGAATTCCTGCATCTTTTGGCTGTACAAACAAGAGAAGTTCTCCCATATCTCAACCTGCGAGACGCGCAGGGAAATCTTGTCGATATTGCACAAATTGACGCAACTGAGCAATCAGAAGTTATTTATTCTTTGATTGGTAACTATATTTTTGACAGAGGTCTTTTACACCCTCCTCAGAATATTTCTATTCCATCCCGTTTTCAATCGGTTACAGAAGAGATGAGAAGACATGTGCAGGCACAACGAGAGCCACTTTCAGTTTTGAACCCCTCACTGCTTTACCGATTTCTTTCTGCTGGAGGAAAAATTGAAGGAGATTTTGACATCCGGCAACTCGACGTAGCAAACGGAGTCAGCATTGAAATCGGAGATTTACTACTACACGATATTAACTCAAGCGTAATCAAGAACCTTGGAAATAATCATTATATTTTTCGTTATTACGGTGATTCATTTACTGTTGCCAGAATAGGAAATGGAACACCACCCTCACCCGAAACAATCGCAGCATATGCACAACAAGCACGGGCTATTTTTCCTTCAAGTGAAAATTCACTTCAGTTAGTATTTGAAGCGAGAGGGGTAGAACCGGGGACAGGAGAAAAAATACCGCTATACCTTCTAGAGCGTCCTGATTTTATCGAACTTTCACATGGACAACGTATACAACGATTAATACGTTTTCATCCAGCCGTAGAAAGAGATTTAGCGATAATTAATAGCATTATAGGAGAGGGGAGTACCAGCGTACAGCAAGCATTACTAAAACTGATAGAGGATGCATTATACGATCCAAAACTCGAGGCGCTTGCAAGAAAAAAATCTCTCGAGTTAGGAATTAATGTATTTTACCATGGGAACCGTGATAATTTTTTGGATTATCTTCATAGCATAAGACAACCAGTGTGGATAAACCGCTATGATGCGCCTGGATTAAAAGAAATTAACGATAATTCTCGCTTTGGTCCAAAATTTGGTGATGATTTCATACTTACAAATATTGATATCACGACAGATGCAATTGCGGAATTGTTTCGCGAACATCATGGGGAGCCTTACGACAGACAACTAAGAGATATAGATGAAGTCAGGCTCTGGATCAATGCAGACGATTTTTTCCAACCTCTTCCTTCTCGGATTGAACAACTGGATCAACAAAGCCGCAAGCAGGTTATCGAGGCGCTTATGCTGCGTGTTACAAGCAGACTTGCGCGAAAATATCAATTACAGAATTCAAGAACAAATACATCGATGACTATTCCTGTTATATCAAGCGCAGACCATCGACGATTTGCACCGACAGAAGGTGAAAGTTTTATTGCATATCTTGGATTATCTCGAGCTTCAGTAATGAAATCAAATAGCGTAAAATATAAAAATAGTTACTATGATTATTATGAAAACCCATTAAGTATTCCTACAGATTATATTTTGTATCTTGCAACATATTTTGCTCCAAATGAGAGAGGACTCTCCCGCACAAGAGCAATGGGAATACCAAAAAAATTGTGTGACTATCTATGGAATGCTTGTTACCCAAGGGGAGCGTTTAATACAAAGGATTTTGAATTAAGCACAGATCCATCCAGTTCCCATTATATTAATCCTGCGTTATTCATGGAATATATGAAGCCAATTTTTGACCATGTACCAACGAGAAGAGGAAAAAGTAGTATTTCGGACTTATTGAATACAGCAAAGGAATTTGTCGAACAAAGAGTATCAAAAGCAAGGATAAGAAGGTAAATTGTTCAGCTAATTACATGCCTGAAACATTTCCACCTCCTGAATATACCGCAATATCAGTTGTTCTTTTGTTGCTGATGAAAATCCTTTATACCGGATGAAAAGCTTCAGCATCCGCAAGAAATACTGCCTACTGAGTGCTTTTAGAAGGGGCTTACCGTTTGTATCAAGAAGATTTTGAGCGTCTAAAAACATGCTTAGAAATTTTTTCCATATAAGTTTTTCTAACGTTGAATATTTTCCTCCACTCTTATCATAGAGACTTTTTTTTGGTTCCAAGGTATGAAACATATGAGGCAACGTATAAGAAAAAACATCGTGATTATTCTTAGCGAGAACCGCAAGCATTCCTGGCCTAACATATTCTGGGGTTCCCTTATGATTGGTTGGAGAAGAGAAAAAAGAGGGTAAGTACACAACTTCTCCCTGCACTGTTGTTTCTTTACCAAGTGGTTCCCGCGTAATAGCGTGCATACTATTTGTTCGTTTGCTTCGTGGCTTATATCCTTCAGAAAAAAGAGATGTTAGAATTTCAAACGTCGTAATTACAATATCGTGCGGTATTCCTTTAAAGGAATATACGTAGTTAAGTGTATGTATATTCCTTTTATATAAGTCTATCTCATCTTCTCTACGAAGAAAAATTTTATGGGAAGGAAAGTTTACAACCTGCAAAAGCGAAGATATCCCATCCTTACTAAGAAATAGCTCATCACAGATGATTACAATATCAATGTCATTTTGATATGTAGTTTTTTTACGATATACTCCCGAACCGATAAGAAGTATTGTTATAGGTAATTGTGTCTTTTCTGCATTTTGCAAAATATTTTTCATAACTAGGGATATTCGTATTTGTCTTGCTCTCACATCTTTGGAAGAAAATTTCGCTCGTTTTCTTCTCTGTTTTTCTTCAAGTTTAACGCTCTCCCTTGGTCTTTTTAACCACGAAAAAGGAACTGTTGGCAAGTGCTGCTGTTCTTGGTAAAAACTTTGAATCGTCATAAAGGGTTAATATTTAAATCTATTATTTCTTTTTAAGAATAAAATAGAAATTCCGTAAGAATTTTAGCAAGACGAAACCTATAAAATGGTTTGCATCTTTAGGTTGGCAGAGATATGTTTTCTATCATGTATTGTCCCTTATTTTCCATGGAAATGCAAGAATGATGTTCTAAACAGCAAAGTATGAGTAAGAAACTTCTTGCAAGCTTCTGGCTGAACTTGTATAGTTTTTGTATGACCCATTTCTTGCTTGATAGCGGCGATCCAAAAGAATACCGCGAGATTGCTACGCTTACAAAGCAAGATGGGGACGAATTGTGGGGATCAACAACCAATCCGACGTTAATTGAAGAAACCGAAGAGCAGCTTATCCATCATAAAGAAACACCTCAGGAAGCGTTCAGGTTGCAAAAAGAACTCGTTACCGAAATTTTAGCAATTGTTCCCGGTGCTGTTTCTGCAGAAGTCTATGCAGATAACCATACCAGCGCAGAACAAATGGCGGAGCAGGGAAGAGAGATCGCTTCATGGCATGAGCGGATTGTCGTAAAATTACCGACAACACTTGAAGGATTAAAAGCACGTACCTTATTACGAAAAGATGGTATTACGATTAATAACACGTTAGTCTTTTCCCAAGAGCAGGTTTTTGCGATTACACTCCACGAACAATTGATGAAAAAGATCTACGGAGAAACAAACAATCATGTTCCTTGTTTTATCTCTCCGTTCGTTGGGCGACTCGATGATACAGGAATAAACGGTATGTCACTTGTATCAAATGCGCTGAGCATAACACATCAATGGTTTGAAAAAGATCTCGTGTGGATATTGGAAGCTTCAGTACGGAATGTTTCGCATCTCAAAGCAGGAATTGACATGGGATGTGAACTAATAACCGCTCCCGCAAAGATATATAGAGAATGGTTCAGGCTTTCGGAAAAAGAAAAACTTACGATTTATGTAGAAGCTCCAGCAATACTACAGACAATATCTCTTTGGGTTCCTTCAGATACGCTAAGAAACATTGCAACGCCAGAAGAATTAATTGGTGCAATAGAATCGGGAAAACTCAATATTAATCATCAGCTCACTGACACGGGAATTGAAAAGTTTGCTGCAGACTGGAAAAAACTATTTACTTAAGCGAAAATTCAGATATCTTTAACAAGATACCATTCTATGAACAAGGATATCTATCAACCATATCTAACCTATATTGCAAATTATTGGAATCAGATTATTTTAAAACCGCAACGCTTCAAATTAGGTAACCGTATTTTACAACGGGTTGTCATGCGTATTCCTAAGAAAAATTATAATATTATCGACGTACCGAATACATGCCTTGTACCAAACACGTCTTTTTATCGCTATATCTTTTATTGGGACAGCTATTTCATGTTCCGTGGTCTCCTTGGAACTAGTAAGGAGTGGGTTATTCCGGAAATGGTGGATAATTTTATATACATTTTTAATAAATACCACATTATTCCAAATTTCAGCCATCCGGAAGCACTCGGACGTTCACAGGCACCCTTTTTAACGTCAATGATTTTTGACGCGTATCGTGTATTACATACCAATCACAACATTTCGTATCAACTACAAAAACCGCAACATTTGATTGTTAATAAAAAACTCTGGCTAAAAAAGCGCATCAAGATTGCGATACAGGAATATCAGGATGTTTGGGAATCTCCAATGGATGCAGACCATCAACACTATAACCATAAAGTCGCCGATTATAACCTCAACCGATACGGAGACCGTGATGTTGGTTATGGTCACCATGCTGAGCAGGAGTCAGGCTGGGATATGACCAGCAGATTTTATAATCGATGTGATGATTTCCTCCCGGTTGATTTAAATTGCTTCTTATATAAGTACGAAATTGATTTTGCAAGAGCTGCTGAAATCTTCGGTAATATGGAAGAAAAAACAATGTGGGAAGAAAAAGCGGCTAAACGCAAGGACCGGATTAATACATACATGTGGAGCGAAGCAAAAGGTTTTTATTTTGATTATGATTATATCCATAAGACCCAGAGTCACTTTGTTTCCCTTGCGGGATTTGTTCCTTTGTGGACCGGTATTGCAACGCGTACTCAGGCGCAAAGAGTCATTGAAAAGCTTTCTCTCTTTCAAACAAAGTTTGGTCTTGCCATAACTGATAAAGCATCTTTACCACCAAAAATTGATACATCGAAAGTTGCTGAACCATTTAAAATTACCATCGATGAAGTATTAAAACCGAAGCAATGGGATTATCCTAATATCTGGCCACCTTTACATTATCTTACCGTTATTGGGCTTTTACGATATGACTTTGTCAACGAAGCAAAAAAACTCATGCAGGAATATTTGGACGCTAACATGCAAGCATTTGATAAATATGGCGCGATGCTTGAAAAAATGGATGGCCTAACCGGTGATATGCCACCAAAATACTGGTACCCAACGCAACTTGGATTTGGCTGGACAAACGCAATCTTCTACAGGTATATAAACATACTCGACGAACTTGAAAACAATACTGCTATTTTCAAAGAACCTTTACCGGCAACGCCACCATACGCGCTTAATTTCATCCACTAGAATCAACCATATTTACAACCTCGTAGAATACCCTAGGACGCGTTTTTATTGAAAATCCATATACTTACTCACTCAAGGTATATATTTTCTCAAGATTCTCTACGGTTTTCTTAAAATCAACTTCTCTAAGACATCCTGTAGTAGGGGATTGGCACTGAATATCGCTTAAGGTGCAGGAAATGGACTGGTTATCCCTCGAGTAAGATGAAAATAATATTTATCTTTTGCATTGATTTGAATGGAGGTAAAAATAAACCTGTTCCCCAGAAAGAATGCTCATCACGTCGTAAAAGTATTATTGTGCGACGTAATGAATTGAGCCTCCCGTCCATCAATCTTCGCTGTTTTCATGACAGTAAGAAGAGTGAAGAACTGCAGCTTTGTAGATAGCATGAGGAATGCTTATGCGTCTTATTGTCCTTGCACCACCTTCGTTGTACTTAGTCTTGCCAATATCAACAGCCATTCTATCCGTTTCGTAAGAAAGGCCGTTCGTATTTTTTTTATCATATTAGCACTTATCTGTAGAGAATGAGAGAACAATACTCCACTACGCATGTGATTACAGTTAATTGCATGTATAAGTCTCTTACTCTTAGCTCATGTCTTTCTATTTATGTCTGTATCTCTTCTGGAGATCCGTGAAAACTGAAGCCAATTCCCTGTGAAAACTTATAGTTTATCCACATTTGTATTCAGTAATTATTATAGGATATTAACTATATCACTCTATATCACCTACCGCCTCTTCTTCATTTCCTGTTATTTTTAAATGACGTCTCTCTTCCCTGCTCGTGATGCTATCGTAGAATTTATTGAGGTTTATTTTCTGATTTTGTTCTCTGCAGAAGTAAGTAATCTTTTCCCTGATGCTGCTGTAAGTACATTTGCTCTGCTAAATCTAGCGATCCGCTAATTGCAGTTTGCAAATCAGCACCATTCGAAAAGCCCTCCAAAAATGCTTGTCTTCCATGTAGTAAACTTTCCTGCAAGACGGATCTTCCCCCTCTCCTTATGACAGATCTAAGATATGTTGGTTCTGGAAAGTATGTAAACATATTTTTAACATATTCTGTGAGTACTGCTTCATCGGAAGATTCTTGACCTTGTTCATTTAGTGAAAGCAGGCGTGCATCTAATGTTGTTATTGCCTGCCGTCTCATTTGATCATTTCCAGCAATAAGTGCCACATTTTGTAAGGCATTCTTCCACTGCCTTTCTCTGATAGCTGTAGTATTAGTGATTCCAGTGAATCTATTTTGTGTAACATCTAGGCCTTGAATATTTGGTTCAAATCCTACGTCTGTAGGAGAAGGAACTAATGTATGTTTAATGTGAATTTCCTGATCGTCCATTGTAATTGATTATATGTTATTACCCAAAAAAAGCAATAAAACTAATTACGTGATTATTATCCTTGCCACGTTGTAAACCAGAGTAATATAAGGACGGCAAAGACAGCAACCCATGCATACTCCCAGAATACTGTTTTAAAAAGCCGTTTATCAAACCACACGTGCGTGAGCCCAATGAAAATATAATACATTGAGGTGAGAAACAATGCGGTAACTGTCGGGCTTGTCGGCCAAAACCATAACACACACATAATTTCCAGTAAGCAGAGACTGATAACACTGATCCATAACGCAATATGCTTTGTCAATTTACTTTCAAGCGTGTACGTCCATAGCGAATGGTAGACAAAACATACCGAAACGATAAGAAAAAGCAAAGCGGTTACCGGTAACACGAGGCGCAATGAAAGAATAATGGTGGTTAGGAAAAAGTATGACAGCAAGCTAATAACAAATGTCACAATACGCGCGCTGTTAAGTAGCGCTATTGTCCGGCTCGCCGCAACAACAAAGATATTTTCACTTAAGAAGAGTGAATAGAGTGAAATAGCATACAAAATAGTAAGAATGATTCGTGCAATGAGCCGGGATGGCGTCAGGAAATAAAATAATCCAAAGGAAAGACTACAGAAAAAAGGGAGAATAAAAACTTGTGGATTAAAATTTGCTTGCAGATCCTCAAAAAGCGCAATGCCAAGAAATGCGTCAGCAACTATACCTAATACAACTGCTACAAGAACAAGATATTGTCCAAAAAGATACTCACCATATAGCAAAAGTGCAGCGAGTAAAAAAACACTGGTGACAAATTTTTGCCGTTTTGTGATATGAAGAGCAATTTTTTTTTGCTTTCGCTTCCCTATTTGCAACGGATGAAGAAACCTGTCAAAAGTTGATACGATAAACTGAAACATGTCATTTACGCTATATTTGTGTATACTTTCTGGACATCATCTAAATCTTCAAGTCTCTCAACAAAATCCATTACCCTTTCTCCATCGGTATCACTAAGGACAACCGGTATTGTCGCTTTACGGACTACCTCCGTTTCCTGCGTGTCATATCCTTTTTGTGACAAGAGATCACGAACTTTTGCAAGTTGCGTTGGCATAGTATAGATAAATACTTCATCATCCCCTTCTTCTATATCTTCTGCCCCACTATCCGCTGCATCTAAAAATATTTCATCAGCGGTTTTACCATTCTTTACTATGGCAACTTGTCCCTTCTGGATAAACATATATGCGACACTTCCCGGCTGTCCCATATTACCTCCATTTTTATTGAAAATATTTTGTACTTCACTTGTTGTCCTGTTTTTGTTATCTGTTGCTGCTTCAACAAGGACTGCGATGCCCCCAGGGCCAAACCCTTCATATACAACTTCTTCCAGTGCCTGCGCGTTTTTTTCTGTTGCTCGTTCAATTGCCCGTTGGATATTTTCCTTCGGCATATTTGCACCTCGCGCCGTTTCCATTACGAGCCGAAGCTTGAAGTTTTGAGACGGGTCACCGATACCACCACCTTGTTGCACGGCAATGGTTATGGCTTTAGAAAGCTTGGTAAAAAGGGCACCACGTTTTGCATCGTTAACGCCTTTTTGTCTTTTAATTGTTGCCCATTTTGAATGCCCGCTCATTGCAGTATTGTACAATCTCACCTTGACTTTTGCAATAATTCATAGTACACTTTTTCAATTCCAATCCATGTCACTTCTAAAATCCCAAGCGATTCAAAAAGCACTTGAAGGCAACTGGGATGAAGCAATTTTTCTCAATAAACAGCTTCTTGGTAAAAATCCTTCTGATATTGATACCCTCAATCGTCTTGCATTTGCATATGCAATTTGTGGAAAGGTAAAAGATTCAAAAGAAACGTACCAAATAGTTCTCCATATTGATCCGGCAAATATTATTGCGCAGAGAAATTTAAAAAAACTGAATGGCATTACTATTTCAGTCAAACCCTCGCTAAAGATTTCAACAGACATGTTTCTTGAAGAAAGTGGAAAAACAAAAATTGTCTCTTTGGTAAATACTGCACCCATGCAAAAGATTAAGTCGCTACAAATCGGACAGTTATTAGCAATGTGTATTAAGCGATCAAAGATTTTTATTCTTGATGAACAAAAAGCCTATATAGGTATGCTACCGGATGATATTAGCAGAAGACTAATTAAGTTTCTGGAGGGTGGTAATGCATACGAAGTGTATGTGAAATCCGCTGACAAACATTCCGTTGTTATCTTCGTTAAAGAAATAAAGCGTGTGGCAAAATTTAAAGACACTCCGTCGTTTCTTTTCGGTGATAAACCGCATCTTGCGCTCATTCATCAAAAAGGGTCTGATGAATGAAAAATAACACGTTCCTTTTGTAGCTCCTGCCGGGTAATCTTTTCATATTTTGTTTTCCGTACCTCTTTCCACAAAGAAAATAATGCAAGGAAAAATGAAATAGTTGCTATCATTGCTGCTGCTATGTAAATCATTGCATCATGTTTTTCCCTTCTTTTGTGCCGATGGTAATTGTTATATCTGCAAGAGACGGTGTATTCGTCTGCTGCAGTTGAAAGCGCAGTATATGCTCCATCCTTTGCAATGTATAGGACTGTTCTCCATTGTATAAAATCACTGATGATGCTTTATTCTGTTGTGCCGTCGTGACAGAAATAACATTTGCTCCAATGTGTGACAGAAGCGTTGCAAGCATAGTACCAAGCCCAGAAATACCTGTTGCATTAACAATAGCAATGCTTTTATTTTCCTTGTAAAGAGTTGTATCCTGAAAATCTTTTGCAATCTGTTGCTGTGAAACTGCGTCTGATGCCGGCAGGATTATGGTGTCCTTATGAATATTATCCGATGAAATCGTATGACTAAAGAAAAATAATTGCAGCGCGTCAAAAATTGTTATGGTTGCATTCGAATCATGAAAATGAAAGAGAAGATTTCTGGTAATATCACTGTTTGGATCAATATTATGGACTGTTCCATCAACAGGTATACTCAGCTGCTTCGTAATCAATCCGTGACTATTTTGCAAAAAAACTTCCATCATATTTCCTGTATCCAGCGAAAAAACAACCAGAATATTTTGCTGCTGATTCATTATCTGTAAAATAAATTGATGGTGCGGGTTAACAGAGCTTTTATTGAGAATAAGCAATGTTTTAATTATCAATCCGGCAAGAACAAGCAAAAAAATGAGCAACCCGATGAACAGAATCGTCTGTCGGACTTTTGGAACAACAAAATTTTTTGTTTTTTTCATTTCTTACCACTCTTTTTTCTTTTTCTCAATTCGTTTTGGGACAACAAAAACAGGTCTGTTGCTTACCGTATTTGCGTTCGCGTTTGTTTTTTGTCTTTTCTTTTTTTTGTCGCCTTTATAAAAATTTCCAAAACCCCCCATACGCTCACCTCCTTTTCAGAATACACTAATGGTACAAAAAAAATCCGTAGAGCGCAACCAACCTATGGCACAGGCATGAGTGTTTGCAGAAATAACTGCAGCTCATCTGGTAATGGAGAGAAAATGACCAGTTGTTGTCCAGATGCGGGATGTGCAAAGGAAATTTCTGTCGCATGCAGAAAAAGTCGTTGCAATATTTTTCTATCACTTCTGGCTGTTTTGCGACCTGCATAGAGCTCGTCAGCAAAAATCGGATGGTTGAGGTGCTTCAGATGAACCCGTATCTGATGGGTTCTTCCTGTTTGGGGAAAAAGTTTGATAAACGAGAAAACCTCTTTTGTTTTTGGGTCCTGATACCTCTGAAGTACTGTATAACGGGTCATTGATTCTTTCCCGCCTGGCACCACACCAAAACGTTTTCTATTAAACGGCAACCTGCCAACCGGCACAGTAACTTCCCCGCTACTTGGAGATAATTGCCCATGAGCAAGGGCAAGATATGTTTTTTTGACTTTTCTTTCCTGAAAAGCTTTTTGTAGATCCAGGAATGCAGTAACCGTTTTTGCAATAAGTAAAATGCCTGATGTCTCTTTATCGAGCCTGTGGACAATACCGCTTCGTTCTTTGAAAATTTCTTCATCGGATTTCTGTCCGGCAGAACTGTAGTATGGCTTTCTATTGAAATGCGCGTCAAGCATATCCTGTACAGTTTGGTTATATCTTGTCGTATCTGCCCTATTTACAATCATTCCCGAAGGTTTATCAAGAATAAGGAGAGTATCATCTTCATGAAGGATTGTAAAACGTGTCATAGGGTTTTTTTGGTAAAAAGTTTCCTGCGGAGCAATTTTTTTCCGGAAAGTATGAGACCAACAAACCCTACAGCAGATGCAATGATGGCTTCCCATTGAAAAGTAAATTTGTCAAAGACAAGACTGTTCACTAGATAGACAAGCAATGTTATGACTGCAAAATACATCAATCCAATATAACTGATTGTTCCATCAATCCATTTCCCTTTTGAAAACAACATGAAAAAAGCTATCGCGCCAATAACCGTTAAAAGAAAAGCGCTTCCTGCTGCAATCCCAAGTGGGTTATGAAGAACTGCATAAAATAGTAAAAGGAAAAAGGTATAAACCGCCCACGAAGTAAAAAATGCTGGCGTTATTATATCCAGTATGCGCTCTACCGGTAATTTTTTTCTTGTTGCAACAAAGCAAAAGAATAACAAGACACCTGCAATACCTCCTCCCAGAGAAAGCCCGGGAACATATGGAATCGCAAAAAATGCAAGCGGTCGTAAAAAGAGTCTGGGCATCTGGAGCGCAGCATAAATCACACGTGCAAAAAAAATACTGACAGGAAGCGCAATAAGAAGTGTATTAAATATCTGCTCCGGAGAAATTTTTTTTCGAAGGAGCACAAAATCATCCTTTGCCAGTTCATAGATGCAAAAAAGAAAAACAAGACATGCCAGAATAATAATCGCAATCATATTTTCATAAAGAAGCGGACAACCGCTAATGAACCGACAATAATTCCCAGAATTATTAAAACAGAAGAAGTTCCGAATACATCAGCAACTGGACCAATAACTAGAATGGGAATGAGCGCAATAAGGGACGTAAGCGAATTAAGTGCACCGTATGTTTTTCCCCGGATCTCCTCTGTCGTCTCTTCTTGGAGAATTGTATTTGAGGGAACAAAAATAAGCGCATTTGCAAACCCAAGCATCAACGCAACTACAATCATAATATGGAGTATTGTTATTTGCAAAATATGAGGCACATAGGCATTAATTACCTGCGTAAACTGTTGAGAAGCAACGATTGCACCGTACGGCATGAGAAACAGTGCAATTGCGCTAATCAGAAGTCCTGTTGCGCCAATTTTTTGCTTACTCCAGGATAAAGAGATGCGCGAGATAAGAAGCGTCCCTATGCCAAGCCCGATAATGGCAGGCGTTACAAAGAGAAGTGGAAATTCATTGACGGGAATATGCAGGATGTTTTTTGCATACCCCGGACCGATTGCCGCAATGAGTAAAATAAGTGTTTGGGAAATTATGAGGAGCGAAAAAGCATGAAACACTTTTGGGAATTTAATAATAAGGCGCAATGTTCCTTTCACTTCCTGAAGAATTGAAGTGACATTTTTTTTTGCTGTTGGTGTAGCCTTTTCCGGAAGATGAATGAGTGAAATGAAAAAACTTGATAATAAGAAACATCCTGCTAGCACAAAAAAGCCATTTTTTACCCCAAGAAGAAGCAAAAGAGGCCCTGCGAGTGCGTAAGCAACAAAAATAGAACCAAATAAGGCAATACCAAATAATGCATTCGCTGAAAGGAGCAATGACTTTTCAACAATCACCGGTATCATAGGCGTTTCGGCAGGAATAAAAAATTGCGTTACAACGGAAACGAGAAAGGTAACTATATATAAGACGAAAAGATTGCTGTGAAAAAGCGCAAGGAGGAGAAGCAAAAGTGCCCGAATACTATTTGTCAAAAAGAGAACCCGTTTTTTATCCCACCGGTCAACATATGCTCCTGCAATAACAGCAAAAAGAATTGCTGGAGTGGTAAACGCCAACACAATCCCTGAAACAGCAGTGTTTGAAGAAGTCAAAGAGAAAACCGAAAGCAGTACCATAAAGTTCATCATGTTCATGCCGATTTGCGAGAAAACCTCAGCGAGAAAGAGGAAAAAAAATGACCTGATTCGCAGGGCTTTAACAAAGTAATTATTCATGGATGGACAGCCTATGCTCGTTCTGTGTATGCACCACTGCGGGTATCGACACGCACTTTATCGCCGACATTGATAAAAAGTGGCACTTTTATACTCAATCCATTTTCCAACTCCGCATCCTTAAAAACGTTTGAAGCTGAATTCCCCTTAACGCCAGGCGCTGTGTCAGTAACCCTTAATATTGCCTTTGGCGGTACAACAACAGAGAGCGCTTCTGTTTCGTTAAATGAAACAGAATAAACTTCCCCTTCTTTGAGAAATGCATGTTCCGGCAGTATGGAAAGCGGGATTTCTGTTTGCTCAAAAGTCTGTGGATTCATAAAATATGCAGACACATCATTCTTATAAAGATATTGCATTTCTTTCTTGAGCACCTGTACATCCTGTACTTTTGCGCCATTGATAAAACTCTTTTCCGTTACAGAACCTGTACGCAAATTCCGTATCTTTACCTTAATATTGGCGCTTCCCCGACCCACTTTGATGTGCTCAAATGATATAACCTGCAGCAAATTGCCACTATCCACATAGATGACTCCTGCGCGTAAATCATTTACTGAAATCATGAAGGTATTGTAGCAGTTTTCTGAATCATTTTCAAAAATTTAGGACTTTTTTGCAGTTTTACTCAAGGATACAATATGCGGCGTTTTCTTTTTTTCTTCATTAATAGCATAGAACTGTACGTCTTTCATCCCCACCCACGGTGCATGCGTTATCTCATCAGAAGCCCAATTGATTGTTGGCAGCTGATTATTCGCAATACCAATAATGCGCTGTATCATTTCTCCCAAATTATCTTCTATACGAAGTGTATTTGGGAGAATTGGCTGATCCAATTTTCCGTTTTTGATAGTAAAGCAATCTGCAATTGCTGTTCCGGAAATAATCCCTGATGCATATCCGCCAATCGGATAGGTATACCATAAGCGTCCGATAAAAATGCCATCTCTCACTTCTTTAAGTAACTCATCCGGAGTAACAGATTGTGAGGATTCAATTACCAAATTGGTTGCATACACGCCTACTGCTGAAGCGGCAACTCTCCCGCCACCTCTGGCAAAACGAAACCCGTTTTGCGGATTGATTGCGTTACGTATTTCATGGGGATCAACCCCAAGGACTTCTTTTCCATGCTTTTTGTTTTGTAAGATTTTATTCATCGTACGATAGTCAGTCATATACCCGACAAGCCTACCGTGATCAATAAGCGCTGTTTTTCCTGTGGGGTAACCTTCACAGGTTATCCGCTTGCTTCCTGCTCCACCGGGAAGCGTTGCATCATCATAGAGCGTCAATAATTCGGAAGCAACTTTCTGTCCATATTTTTTCGCAAACATCGAAGCACCTAAATCCACCATTCCCAAGTTCATATGTGGTGCAAGTAAACTGCCGAATAGTTCCGTGATAGCCTGGTGTCCAAAAACAACATTATATTTTCCGCTGGAAGTTCGTATGCCACCAACTTCATCAATTGCAGCAAGTGCAGCATGTTTCCCGATATCGTAAGCTGAGAAATCATCATCTATATGGACGTGTGCTCCCCACGCGGAACCTTTGGCATTATCTTTCTCAAGCATTGCTGTTAAAAATGACAGCACAAGTGCTGTTTCATCGCTATCAACAATACCGTTTGTTGTTGCAAGCGCCATTCGTTCTTTGATGATAAAATTATCTCCGTTGAGAATAAAAGCAAGCTGTTTAGGTGTTTGTTTTTTCTCCTTTGCATAAGCACTCAGCGCATCAACGGCCCCTGCAATTGTATCCCAACTCAGTTGTACCAATAACTCTGTTTCTTCCCCAGAAGTAAGGGAAAGAAGTTTTTGTTTTTTGTTGTCTGTTTTATTTTTCATTTTCGGTAACTCATGCTTTTTTAAAAATCCACCAAATTCCGTATCTTCCACTGCATCACGTTTCGCTTTGACAATTGCACGTTTAACTGCAGAAATAGACATATCATTCGGTTCGTGTCCCATCCCAATAAGTTTCTTTCCGTTCTTTTTAAACCATATTTCAACATTTACACCATAGTCAACATCAGATTTTGGTTCTTCCAAACCGGTCGAAGGTATATGTGTTGTATAGTAAATACGCCCGATGGTACGTTCATTTGAAGATGCATAGACAACACCTTCAAGTAATCCTTTTTCTTTTTTGAGAAGCTTTAATCCTTCCTGTGTGATGTTTTGTAGTGTTTTTGCGTCAATCATATTAATTTCCTTTTGCTATTCTTGCCCGTGCCCGTGCCGTCGGACCGCCATTTCCTACTTGTTTTGCTTGCATCGGTTGCCCTTTTCCGCAATTGGGAATTGGGAAAATATTGAAATCATTCCCCAGTGCATCTATTGACATAAAAAAATCTTTTGAATCGGCAGTAATACGTCCATTACGGTACACCTGTCCTACCTGTCCGTTTTTTATTTCATAGATAAGTCGTGGCGCGATCTGAAAATTTTCTCTTGATTCGGAAATGGATGGAATTCTATGTCCTACCGCGTAGTATCCATTCGTAACTTCCGAAATAATTTTTTTCGGGTCTGTTTTGCCCGGCGCAATGGCAGACTGGGACATACGGATAAGCGGAACAACTGATGCATCATTCGCTTTATAGTGTCCGTTTGGCTCTTTCCCGATAGTTACTGCTGTTTGACGACTATTCATAAAGTCATGATATATGCCATCCTTAATATGGTATACACGCTTGGCCTGTGTCCCTTCATCATCAAATGCATAGTGTCCGTATCCGCCTTTTAACGTCGGGTCTGAAAATGCAGTAAGGAGTTTTGAACCAACCTGCTTACCCACCATATTATCTTGTAAATCTTTGAAAAACCATGAACGTCCTGCATACCCGGTTTCCATCTTTAACGCACGATCTAACTCTGAGGGATGGCCAATAATTTCGTGAGCGAAGAGTGCAACTAAATCAGGGTCCAGTACAACAGTCACTGCTTTATCTGTAGCCGGAGCTGGTTTCGCATTACAGAGTTGCACTGTTTCGTCTGCAATATGTCTGGAAAACTGTTCAAACGTCTGTTCATGAGAGTTTTTCCCCTCAGTGAGTGCTTCAAAGCCAAGCTGATTTCCTGTATGGTGATACAAATCAATAACTTCACCAGAATCGTTGACAGAAACAAGAAAAATTGTTCCACCGCTTGAACAATACGATTGATCAATGCATGTTCCTTCTGAAGACACAAATAACTGTCTGGTAATTGAAGAATTCAAGACAACTTCAACCCGTTTGACAAAGGAGTGATAGTTTTTTGCCTGAATAGCACATTGCATAGCATAATCAGTAATCTGCTTTGGTGATACATTTCGCGGATCAATGGCAAATTCGGCTTCGATAGTTGCTTGATTGATATTGATAGGAGCAAGCGTCAACGCGCTAAGTGTTTTGGAAAAATCTTTATAGTTATTAATAAATACTTCTTTCTGCTTTGCATTTTCCAGTGCCCGCGTACGTGCAATTGTAATTGCTTCTTGTAAAACCTGGGTAAAGTTTTGAAAATCGATAATCCCCAACTGCCTGCCGTAAAATCCATTTGCTGCAAACCGGCTTCCCCCGATAACACGGACACCCATAGAAACATACCAGTCTTTGCTTGTCTGACGGGGATTGGAATCTTCTACATACGCACCAACTCCCTCAGTTGCCTCTAACCGTACGTCAACATATTGTGTATCTGGTAGCTTGCCGGATTCTATGAGAATATGAGCGGCAGTATCTTTGATTTTATCAATATCGGTAATATGGAGCATGTCTATCATGTCGTTACAAAATATCAAATTAACATCAAGAATACAAGCAGTTTCCTTGAAAGGACTACGATTAATAGTATATACTACAAACGCGATAATTAACCTGAAAATTTTCATGCCGAAGTGGTGGAATGGCAGACACGAAGGTCTCAAAAACCTTTGGATGTAATAGTCCGTGAGGGTTCGACTCCCTCTTTCGGCACAAAGAGTTTGAGTTGCTCCAAGTTCCTCATTTTAATAAAAACCTGAACTGAAAGAAGTAAAATGTTTTAAAAAAGACAACAAACGAAAGGACTAAAAATAAAATATGAAATAGTCACGATAAGGAATATTAAGGTTTTATTTATATGAAGAACCTTTTAGATAATATACCTTCCTAATCCTCGCCTTTCGGTTTGGATTAGGAAACTAAGTAATTTCTCGAAAATCTTTACAGTTTTTCGTCCATTTCTTCTAACTTTTTTTCAACTTTTTGTACCTCAGCCATGATATCGTCATCCGTTGCCGGATGAGTTGGCATAGTTGATTGCATATCCATAGGCTGTTGTGGCATTGCTGTTGCTGCCATCGGGTCAACTGGTTCAGGCGTTGCGGTTGACGGCGTGGATGGCATCACTGGTGATTGCGGTTCAACTGGTACTGATGGCATCTGTGGCGTAACCGGTTGATCCGCAGGAACAGCAGGCATTTGTGGCATATCCGGCATTTGCACTGGTACTACAGGCTGCACTGGTGCTGCTGGTTGTGTATTTTGATTTTGTGTTTGATCGTCCATGTATAATCACCTCCTTACCTTTTTTATTTCTTTCTACTTCATCGGACTTGCCAATTGAAAATAGTTTCCGTCCGGATCGGCAAACGTTGCAAGTAGCATATCTTTTGCCTCTCCCGGATGATACGGTTTTGCAATAACGGTTGCTCCTAGTTTTTTTATTCTGGAAAATTCACCTTCAACATCATTGGCCTCAAAGTTCAATAATAATCTTTGTGGATGAGTATTTTTTCCATGAACTTCACTATGTGGACCAATGATAAAATGGGATACTCCTACTTGAAATCCTGTATATCCACCTTCTGACCATTCTGGTTCCTTCTCAAAAACATTTTTATAAAATTTTACCAGCTCCTCAGAACTTTCAGAAAACAGAATGATTGAGTTAAGATTTAACATATATTTCACCTCCCTGTCATTACTAAAACATTACTATACTCATAACCTCTTTTGCAAGTACGAGATACATTTATGCTGTAGTATGAATTTTTTCGACATTATAAAATCGTATCCTATCTCCTCTGAAAAGTAAATCGATTTCTCCTGTTGGACCATTGCGGTGTTTTGCAATAAAAAGTTTCATGGGAATTGTCGTTCCGGTTGTTTCATCATCTTTTTTGTATAAAAAGAAGACAACGTCTGCATCCTGTTCTATTGCGCCTGATTCACGTAAATCCGCAAGTTGCGGTTTTCTCTCTCCACGATGTTCAATAGCACGGGAAAGTTGTGACAATGCAATAACCGGAATTTTTAATTCACGCGCAAGATTTTTTAATGACTGTGATACATACGACACTTCCTGTACGCGGTTATCAAGTTTTTTACCGGGATTAACAAGCTGCAGATAATCAACAATCAAAAGCCCGATATGATGTTCAAGTTGTAATCGCCGGGCTTTGGTGCGCATTTCAGAAATCGTAATACCCGGCGTATCATCGATAAAAATAGGCGCATCGGCGAGTTGCCCCATTGCCTCGGAGAGTCGTGCAAAATCATCTTCTGACAATCTTCCTGTTTTTAACTTCCAGGCATCTATGTCGGATTGCCCAACTAATAATCTGTCAACAAGCTCTTCCTGACTCATTTCAAGAGAAAAAATACCGATTGGGACTTTTGTGTTGATGCTGACAAATTGCGCAATGTTCATTGCCATTGCTGTTTTTCCTGTTCCCGGGCGAGCTGCAAGAATAAGTAAGTTAGATGACTGCATACCGGAAAGCATCGTATCAAGATCCGTAAAACCAGATTGAACCCCGCGAAGCCCCGCTCCTGACTTATGAAGCTCATCTATTCTATCAAAGCTTCCCGCAAGGAGTTGCCGGATGGGAAGAAATCCTTTGACAAGATTGCCTTGGGAAATAGCAAACACTGATGACTCTGCTTTTTCCAGAATCTCTTGGACCTCTTTGTCGTCTGAAAAACATAACGATGTAACATCTGATCCGATTTGAATAAGCGAACGCTTTATTGAAGCGTCTTTGATGAGGCGCGCATAGTGTTCAACGTGCGCAGCTGTAGGCACAGTATTTACCAAGTCAGTAACGTATGACGTTTCAACTATTTTTGAGGATTTATTTTGCTTTGCAATTTTTTTTAGTTGCGCACTTAAGGTAACAACATCAATTGGACTTCGCTGTTCATAGAGCTGCAACATCGCATGGAAAATTGTTTTATTGATTCCGTCGTAAAAATCTTCTGCGCTTAAAATTTCTGATGCAATGTTCATCGCATCTTTGTCAAGTAGTATCGCTCCCAAAACGCTCTGCTCTGCTTCTGTGTTTGATGGAGGAACTTTTGGATTTGCCATAATTACCAATCTACCGTGAAGAAATATTATCCCAGTAATAGCATACCTGTTTCCGCAGGCAATTTGTCTTTTGTGATGATATATTTTGTAGCAGTCGCAACTTCTTTTCCAAAATCTGTCACACTTTGCTTCGCATGTAACCCGAAGAAAATGCCAAGGCGCGCATTAAACGCAGCAAATACCTCCTGATTCACGGGTGCGTCTGCATCAATAATTGCCACATCGACATCGCGCGCATCTTTCTCGTTTATTGCACTCGATTTTGCAACAAGCACTATCATAGCATCCACCACAAGGTAAAATACTGTTTTTTTATTGTTTTGTACTGCATTGATTTTAACTGCTGAAATTTCATATTCTCCTGGTCCTTGCACGGTTATTCGAGATTCTTCAATTCTCTCCGGTTTTTGCGAATCGTCAAGGACGATGACCGCATCTGCTTGCTGCTTCCCTTTTATATCCTGTGGGTCAATAATAAAAACTGCCTGTTTATTTTTAATTTTTATACTTTGTGGAGAAAGCAGCGCGATTTCCATTTTTTCATCCTAACAAAGTGAGTTTCATTTGACAAGAGGATAGTTTTCTCGTATCATGATTTGTACTTTCCTGCTCATTTATCTTTTTTCCAAGATTCTGTTAACCGTGACATATGAAAATAGAAAAATTACTCCTTTCTTTCTTTGCTGTGCTCATTGGACTTATCGTTGCAGGAGTAGCATTCTATTTTTATCAAACTACAAAAGTTATTCCGCCGAATAATGTTGCAAAAACAATTCAAATGAATCCTTCTCCATCCCCAACGCCTGTATCCGTTTATTTAAACGTTGATACACCACAGGATGAGTCAGTTACCGCGAATCCGACAATTACCATTCATGGAAAAACAATGCCAAATGCAACTGTTATTATTAACGCACTATCCGAGGACAAGGTTATTCTGGCAACATCCATGGGAGATTTCTCAACTACAACAACGCTTGGTGATGGCGAAAATCAAATTTCTATCACGTCAGTTGCACCAGACGGCAGTGAGTCACAAAAAATCCTGACAGTTACCTATTCAACACAAGATTTTTAATATGAAAAAAATACTTTTTCTTTTTGCATTGCTTTCGACGGGTTTCTTACTTTTGCAGCATGCCGTTCGCGCAGCAACAGCGGTAACACCAACAACAGATATCAGCCAGCAGCAGATTTATCAGGAATTACAAAGTAAAATTGCTTCTCAAGTCGCAAAAATGCACTTGACCGAGAAAAAAGGAGTTATCGGCATGGTCAATGACGTAAATGAAAGTCAAATCACGCTGTCGGACAATAAAGGCAATATCCGTTTCATTGATGTTGATGAATTGACAAAATTTGCTTCTCCAAGTGCAACCAGCTTTGGGCTTTCTGATATTACAAAAGGGAGCACAATCGGTGTTTTGGGTTTATATAACAAAGAGTCACGCCGTATTTTGGCAAGATTTGTTGATGGATTGATTCAATCGTTATCATTCAACGGCATTGTTGTCGGTATTGACCGGACAAATTACAATATTAAGGTTGAAACAAATGACAACAATGAGGTGACCATTGAAATTGAAGATACAACAAAAACAGCTTCATATACATCTGACGGAGGGCTTGTAAAATCAGGATTTTCAAAAGTCAATACAGGAGAACGAATTACGGTAACAGGCTATGACAATAATGCAAGTAAAGATGATATTATTGCCTCCCGCCTTCTTATTTTCCCTAATCTTCCCGCTAACCCTGCGATTGACGCGAAAAAATTCGGATCATTTGACCAAACGCAAATCACTCCTTCTACCGGAAGCGGTGTAAAACTTGTCCCCATTGTAAAATAAGCTTCTCTTGTCTATGATAGATATATGCTTGACGATGTACGAAAGCAGTTTACTTCGGTAAATATTCTTGTCACTTTACTCATCATTGCTGTTGGGATCTATCTCTTTCAGATTGCCTGGCAGGTTCTGGGTATTTTTTCCGATGTAATTATTATTGTCTTCCTAGCATGGATTCTTAGCTTTGTTCTTGAACCAGGTGTCGTGCAACTTGGTCGCATATTTAAACTGAATAGAATTGTTTCCGCAAGCGTTGTGTATGCGCTGCTTTTTGGGCTTATCACTGTAACGGTTATTCTCTTTATTCCTGCTGTTTCCAGTCAGACAGAAAATCTCTCGAAAATTTTACCTCACTATCTTTCTTCATCACCGCAATTCCTGAATAGGGTAAGTAATACTGTACTTTCCTACCTTGAGTCATCATTATCCTACCTTCCTTCTGTCGCGGGTGATTTGTTCTATGCTTTTCTTATTTTGATAATCTCATTTTATCTTGTTATTGATAAAGAGAAATTTCAAAAGGAATTATATAGCACTACACCGAAAAAATGGCATCCTCATATCCAGTTTACGCAGGATATCGTTGAGTCGACATTTGGGTCATATCTGCGTATACAACTTCTCATTGGAGTTATCGCAGGGGTAGTAACGTGGATAGTACTGCAAATTGCTGGCATACAATTTGCTGCCTCTACCGCTGTTGTTGCGGGATTATTAACAACCATTCCCCTTCTTGGACCTGCCTTAGGCATTACGCCGCCTGTTCTGATAGCGTTCTTAACTAACCCACTGAAGGGACTGATCATCTTTCTTGTCCTTATTATTTTTCAGCAGATTTTGTTTAATGTTATTGCTCCGCGACTCCTTGGAAAAGTATTTAAAATGCATCCGATTGTTGTACTGCTTTCATTCATTGTGGGATATAAAGTATTTGGTGCAATTGGAGCTGTTTTTTCAGTACCTTTACTTGGTATTTTGCTTGTTGTTATTCACCGTCTCAGCAGACACTTTATTGCTGGAGAAAAATAATCTAGTCCGTTCGTTGCTGCATACGAAAAACGCGTCAGTATGATATGATCATGAGAAGAGAATTATGCTCGTCAAAACATTAAAAGGCTTCCGGGATTATCTTCCACAAGAAGCACGAAAACGGCAATTCGTTATGAGTACGTTGAAGAACGTATTCGAGTTATATGGTTTTGAACCACTCGAAACTCCTGTTTTGGAATATGAAGAAATCTTAACTGGCAAATATGGCGAGGAGGGCGAAAAACTTATGTATCGATTTGAAGATTTAGGCAAACGGAGAGTCGCGATGCGATACGATTTGACAATCCCTCTCTCCCGCGTTGTAGCGCAGTACCAAAATGATTTATCAATCCCTTTTAAGCGTTACCAGATGCAAAATGTCTGGCGAGCAGAAAATACGCAAAAAGGAAGATTGCGTGAATTTATCCAGTGCGACATTGACACTGTTGGAGTGAGCTCTGCTCTTGCAGACGCTGAGATTATTCTCATTACATATGCTGTCTTTGAACGTTTTCGTTTTTCCGATTACAAAATCCTTATTAACGACAGATCTGTTTTTGAAGGCTTACCAATGAGCGCAATTACTACCATTGACAAGCTAAAAAAAATTGGCGAAGAGAGTGTATGCAATGAATTGGTTAAAAAGGGCATAACAAATTCTCGGGAAGAAGCAAATAATTTACTACAATCGATCACGCAAAAAGCATTAACTCCAAGACTTCAGGAAATCCTTACCCTCCTTGATCATTATGGTGTCCCTAAAAACATGTTGGAATTTTCTCCTACCCTTGCGCGCGGACTTGATTATTATACCGGGCTCATTGTAGAAGTGGAATCGCCAAATTATCCATTCGGCTCCCTGGCTGGTGGAGGTAGATATGATAATCTGATCGGTATGTTTACCGACAGAAAAATCCCTGCAGTAGGCATATCATTCGGACGAATATTTGATGCAGTTGATGCATTACACTTATATCCACCAGAACTCGACAACGCATCGACAAAAGCACTCATAACAATTTTTTCTGAAGAACTGAAAGAACTGTCAGTAAAAACGAGTTTCTTTCTCCGCGAAAAAAATATTAATACTGAATTATATCTCGATGCAACTACCAGACTTGAGAAACAACTTAAATATGCTGATCAAAAAGGTATTCCATTTGCTGTGATTATCGGACCTGAAGAGGCTGAAAAAAATATTGTGACTTTAAAAAATCTGCAGACGCGTGAACAACTGCAACTCCCACTTGAAGAAGTTACCAAAAAACTCCTACAATAACTATTGCAGTGACAGTATCTTATTATAAAAAGGCTGTAATCGGACTTATTCTCGCAAACATCATTTGGGGCATGGGACCGCCGATTTTCAAATGGTCTTTTCAGGATGTGCCACCGTTAACCGTTGCGTTTTTCCGTTTCCTGATCCCTGTTATCTTACTTCTTCCTTTCATAAAACATATCCAACCGATACGAATACGAGATGGTTTCTATGTCGTACTTCTTGGACTTATGAATATCTCGCTTAACATTGGATTGTATTTTATCGGCTTACAATACACAGCAAGCATAAATCAGCCTGTTATTGCAAGTAGTGAACCAATTCTTATTCTACTCGGTTCTGCAATTTTTCTTCATGACCGAGCAAATAAACGGACTCTCTTTGGCAATCTTGTCGGATTAACAGGTATCCTCTTCATTGTATTGCAACCGGTACTAATGGCAACAAACATCTACTCATCATTTCTTGGAAATTGTTTATTCATTGGATCGACAATTTCCGCTGCAATTGGCACCATTGTTGCTAAAAAGTTAACAAAACGGTATAGCGCAATTACCTTGCTTTTTTGGACATTCCTTATCGCAACGATTTCATTTCTTCCTGTACCATTTGAGGAAATCTCCCATCATACGTTTCTCATTCATCTCACCTGGCAGGGACTGACAGGAATTCTTTTCGGTGGATTAATTTCTTCATTTTTGGGATATGGACTATTCTATTATGGCCTGCATGCGATCAAAACATCAGAAATTACTATTTTTCAGTATGTTGATCCTATTACCGCCATGCTTATTGCGGCACCCCTTTTACATGAATATCCCAGTCCGTTATTTCTGCTTGGTACATTTCTTGTTTTTTTCGGCATTTTTGTCGCAGAAGGAAGAATCCATTGGCATCCCCTTCATCTGTTGTTAAAATAACATCGAAACATTGTATTTTGTGTCAATATTTGTTATACTGAGCCTATGAAAACAGCGATTCATCCAACATACTTTCCAGATGCAAAAATTATATGTGCATGCGGCAACACTATAACCGTGGGCTCAACGCAACAAACGATTCATGTGGAACTATGCAGCAGGTGTCACCCATTCTATACGGGTGCACAGAAGTTTGTCGATAGCGCAAATCGCATTGATAAATTCCAAAAAAAGCAGGTTATTGCGGAAAAATATAAGGCAACTGTTGTAAAGAAAAAAGAGGCAAAAACAGCAAAAGATAATGCTCCGAAGTCACTTGCCGAAATGCTCGCAGGATTAAAATAGCAATCCTTATCTACTTCTTCTACGGATGATATAATCATTTTATGGAAGACTATCGACTTACTCAACTTACGCAACTTGAAAAGCAAATTGAAGAAACCCGTTTGTTATTGGATACTCCGGAATTCGTTCAAATGGCACAAGAAGAACTGGACAGGCTTGAAAACGAAAAACAGCAAATCCTCAAGACAATGCAACCAGATGAGGAAGAAAATGATTTAGACCAACGCAATGTACTTCTGGAAGTCAAGGGAGCAGCAGGCGGAGATGAAGCAAAACTGTGGGCTGACGAACTATTCCGAATGTATCTGCGTTTTGCTGAAATGAAGAAGTATCCTGTTGAACAGCTCGACGAACATGTGATGAAAATATCCGGCGATAATACATTTGGAATGTTTAAGTATGAAGCGGGGGTACATCGGGTACAGAGGACCCCAGAAACCGAGAAACGCGGACGAATCCATACGTCAACTGCGACAGTAAGTGTTCTACCAGAACTTGAAGATATTGATCTGCATATCAATCCGGACGATATTGAATTTGAAGCATTTCGAAGCGGCGGACATGGCGGGCAGAATGTGAATAAGGTAAGTACCGCAGTCCGACTCAAACATAAGCCAACAGGTATTGTTGTCACTGCACAGACAGAACGGTTTCAAGGTCAAAATCGGGAGATTGCGATGGAGATACTTCGGGCGAAATTATGGGAATTAGAAATTGAAAAAAGGAATGAAGCAATCGGCTCTCTGAAGTCAACGCAAGTCGGACGTGGTATGCGTGCAGAAAAAATCAGGACATATAATTTCCCCCAAGATAGAATGACAGATCATCGCTTGAATATATCTTTTCATAATTTACCGAGTATTATGAATGGCAACCTAGAAGACATATTTGCAGCACAGAAAAATACAACATGAAAGTAAATACTCAGGAGAACACTGACAGCAATTTGCTACAATGGTTTCATGCTTTTCTTTCCTCAGTATTTTTTGAAAAAATCTAAAAAAAATCTCTATATATTTCTTAAAGAAGAATTTCGCCCTTTCATGATCATTGCTGGCATTCTTGGATTTGTGTTATTATTCATGCTTTTGGGGAGCATTTTCTTGCTTAAATCATATGTCTCTTCTGCTCCCTTACATAATGCATCTTTACAACAAAAACTTCAAGCAACCACTTCGCAGCTTATCGCCTTAAAAAATCAGGACCAATTTAAAAGAAATCAGGCATTGCAACAAACAATTTCAGCAATCCAGGAAACCTATAGTAAAATAGGGGATCTTTATGAATCACTTGTTAACCTAAAATTACAAACAAATAATACACAGGATTTTGATACACGATTTGCCGCTATTCTCCATTTGCTAGCTCAAGAAAATTATGCTTCGGCAAGCGCTGATATAACGGGGCTTTCAAATGATATAAACCAGCAGATAAATCAGCTTGCAGTAAAAAACGGACCTGCAACAAATGCACAGAACGCTCCCGCAAATAATATACCCCCAGCTTCTGGCTACTCGAGGCAAACAGTTACAGCTGACACAGGAACGTTTGCTATTGACATAATCGCTGCAGACTTACATAGTACAAAAGTACTTATTGACACTGCCTCGAATGGTGACTGCGGCAATAATTGCCCGACACTTCCATTAGCTACCTACGCGCAGAGGAGCGGAGCATTTGCAGCAATCAATGGAACATTTTTTTGTCCTCCCGAATACCCTAGCTGTGCGGGAAAAACTGGTTCATTTGATACATTATTAATGAATAAAAATAAAGTGTACTTTAATTCCGCAAATAACGTCTACAGTACTGTACCCCTTATCTATTTTACAGGTAATTCGGTGGGAATCCGTACTGCATCCTCACAATGGGGACGAGATACTGGCGTTGATAGTGTGATTGCAATGCAACCGCTTCTTATCTTGAGTGGGCAAATTGTATATACCAACAGTAACGATTCAAAATATACTAACAAGGGAACGCGCGATTTTATTGGAAATAAAGGTAATATTGTATATATCGGCGTCATATACAACGCGAATATGACAGATAGCGCACATGTATTGCATTCGCTTGGCATGGACAACGCACTCAATCTGGATGAAGGCGGTTCTACCGCATTGTGGATGAATGGGCAATATCTTGCAGGACCGGGAAGAAATATTCCAAATGCAGTATTATTCGTGAGAAAGTAAGGCATATCTTTCCTCCGTGAACGACTTTAATGCCATTTATTGTAAGTAAATGTTGTCTTTCTGACGTAACTCTGCAAGATTTTCAAACTCACCTGATTTTATTATCTTCGCAATCTGTCTGCTTCCAGCGACATACGGAAGCATGACATAGTCAACTCCTTCTTTGTACAGCAGTTTTGCTTCAACTGCATCATATGCAATTGAAATAATTTTTATTCTTCTGCTTGCATGATGAACTGCTTTAATCAGAAGCGTATTATTCCCGAAATCGGTCATAGTTGAAATAACAAGTTTTGCTGATGAAAGATGAATCCGTTCCTGAATTTCTTCATCGACAATATCACCAAAAATTGTTGCAATACCTTTCTCATGAAGTTTTTTAACAATATCCGGATCAAAGTCTACAACAATAACCTGCCCAGATTCTGCAAGCTCTTCCAGAACAGTAATGCCTGTTCGTCTTCCACCAACAACTATAATATGATTTGTAAAATTTCTGTTTTCACCTGCCTTTTCTTCCTTTCCTTTTCTCCATTCAAAAATTCGTAGCATATATCCAATCTTTTTATATATCCTGTTATTGTCTTTGATGAGGTAGGTTGAAATTATGAATGTAATGATGCCAACCAGAATCATGAGTGAAACAAGTGATTTTGGAATTTGGTGCAAAGCATTTCCCATCAATATAAGTATGAGTGAAAACTCTGATATTTGAGCAAGATTCAGGCTCGTAAAAAATGCGGTCCGTTTACGATATCCAAGACTTCCCATGATACACATCATGAGTAGTGGTTTCATAATGAGAGCAAAAAGCGCAATACTGACTGCAGGCAGAAGGATTGACGAAAGATTCCCCAACTCTAACTGCATGCCTAAAAAGACAAAAAATATCGTAATAAAAAAATCCCGCAATGGCCTAATGCGGGAAATAATCTGGTAGTTTTCAAATGTATTTGCGAGTGCAAGCCCCGCTAAAAACCCACCGATTTCAATAGAAAACCCCATCCATGCTATGCTAGCAGCAACTCCAAAAACCCACGCAATGCTAAAGAGAAAAAGGATTTCTGTTGAGCGAGAAATAATGTGTAAAAGCGGTGGCAATACATATTTACTCAAGTTAATAATAACAGTGATGATAATAATGATTTTAAGAAAGACTATACCGAAATTGATAAGCGTCGTTGCTTGACTGGTATTCGATGAGAGTCCTGAAAGAAAGATAAGAAGAAAAAGGGAGAAAAAATCTTGTAAAATATTTATTCCAATAGAAATCTTCCCATATAAACTATTCAGGTCATTTTTGTCTGCGAGTAATTTAACTACAATCATTGTTGAAGAAAATACCACACCGATAGCAATATAGAATGCCTTATATCCTGTAAATCCTAAAAGGAGGGCTAAAGTAAAGCCAAAAACTGCTGTTAACAGTATTTGTGCAATACCTGCAAATATTACTGTCCTGCCAATTACCTTTAATTCTCCTATTTTCAATTCCAGACCTAAAGAAAAAAGGAGCAAGGTGATACCAAAATCGGAAAAATTACTAATGACTTCCCTGTTATGTATGGAAAATAGCGCAAAGGGACCGACAAGGACACCTGCTAAAATGTACGCAAGAATGGTTGGCTGTTTGAGAAGACGAAAGAGAATTGCAAAAACAGCAGCTAAGCAGATAATAATCGTGACGTCGGAAAAAATATTTCCCATCCTATTTTATTGTAACAAAAACTTATCAAGTATTTCCCATGCTACAAATCCTATTTCACGAATTTTTTCTTTCCCCTTTGCTTCTCCAAATTGCCGCAGAATTGCTTCCTGTGTTTCACGAATTTCATAGGGAAATACAACCCATGCATCTATTTTTCTCACAAAAAAGTTTGGGACATGAGCTGTATGTGGTTTTATGTATGGTGAGGCGGTAATAATTTTCTGAATAGAAAGTCCTGAAAGATAGCTAAAAGCTTTGATAAATGTTTTGCCACTATCTGATAATTCATCTACAAGGAGAATTATCTCATTATTAAACACGCGGGAACTAAACTGTGTAATCACTGGTTCTTTTTCCCGCTTCAAATTTACGTAAGACTCAATAGCAATATGGGAAATCGGCAAATTAAGCAAATCCGACAATAACCGGGCAACTATCACTCCGCCGCGGGAAATAGAAATAATTTCATCAAGGCGTACTCCTGATTTTTTAATCTTTTTTGCCAGAGTTATACAGTCCTTTTCAAGAATTTCCCAGGAAAGTTTATAAATCGGGCTGCTAAGATATTCAACATCCACCTAAAACTCTCCGACAAATGAAATTTCAGTTTCAAGTTGTAACCCTAATTCTTTTTTTACTTTTTCCTGAATAAGTGAAATCAAGTTGCGAACATCTTTTGCAGTTGCTCCATTATCGTTGATAACAAAATTTGCATGTTTTTCTGAGACTTTCGCTCCACCAATGCGGTACCCTTTAAGCCCAACCTGCTGAACTAACCTGCCTGCGCCATATCCCTCAAGTTTCCGAAAAATGCTTCCAGCTGAAGTTTTCATAGCATTATCAGGATGCTTTTCGTCTCGCCATTGCTTATTCGCTGCAATGCGTTTTGCAATAACTCCAGAATTTTCCGGTGTTAATGCAAAAGTCACATCAAGTACGATATCGCGTGTTCTATGGAGAATACTCCAATCATAACTGAATTGAAAATAGCTTTTATCTACATGCAAAATCTCGCCATTCATTTTTACAATCTTTGCTTGCGCAACAGTATCACCTATATACACGGTTTTACTTCTGTCGGGAGAAAGAAAGTGTAAATTTTGCCAGAGAGCACCACCGACAGATGACGGAATGCCGGCAAAATGTTCAAGACCAGACAATCCTTTATGACAGGTATAATCAATGAGGTTACTCATCGTTGCACCAGATTCAGCAGTAAGCATTACATCTTCCAGTAGTGTCTTGTTTGCTTCGTTTTTAATAACCAGCCCTCGAAATCCTTTATCTCCTATTAAGATATTTGCACCAGTTCCGAGCAAAAAAAATTCGATATGTTTTTCTTTAGCAAATGCTAAGGCTTCCAGTATATCTTCTTGTGACTGTGCGATGACAAAAAAATCCGCCTTGCCGCCAATACCAAATGTCGTGTATGGAGCAAGTAGCACATGTTTTTCGGGGGTAATCATTGGGACATTGTAGCGTAGAAAGAATAAGGGAAGCAAGAAGTATTACTGATTATTCGCATTACCTAGCATAGCAGAAACATCCATTGTTTTGTTATTACGCCACAAGGTAATTTTGATACTTTGTCCAATTTTCTTTTTTGCAATAACAGTTTCTAAAGAGTCAGATTGATCGGCCACTCTGCTTCCGTCAATACTCAAAATAATATCTCCGCCTTGAATTCCCGCCTTGTCCGCTGGACTACCACTGACAACATTCTGGACATACACACCCTCTGGAACATTATTAAGAAGTGCAACTGCTTGGCTGATCGGTGAGTAACTCACTCCTAAATATGGCCTAGCAAAACCGGTTTGGTTAAATGTTTGTAATGAAGTTTTTATCAGATTTACCGGTAAAGCAAATCCAATATTTTGTCCATTTTGTTCTACCGCGGTATTAACACCGATAACTTGTCCGGAAGAATTCAATAGAGGTCCACCACTATTTCCTGGATTAATCGCCGCGCTCGTTTGGATAACATTACTCAATTGTTCGGTAGTTTGCTGGAATTGGTCCCCGGCTGTAATACTTCTTCCAAGCCCGGATACCACACCTGTTGTAACCGTGTTACGAAATTCTCCTAAAGCAGTTCCAATCGCGATAACAAACTGCCCAACCTGCAGATGGCTTGAATCACCAAGTATAACTGAGGGGAGTGGATTACCTGTATTCTGTGATGGGTCAATTTTGAGAAATGCTATATCATTTGACGGATCCCGTGAAATCTGTTTCACATCATATTTTTTATTGTTTGCAGTTATTACCTGATATGTCCCGGATGTGTCTGCAACAACATGCTTACTGGTTACAATAAGACCGTTGCTATTAACAATGAAGCCTGAGCCGATTGCTTGCGGCTGTTGAGATTGCCCACCACCTGGAGGTGTTTGGAAAAATCCGAATGGCCCCAGATCAAAGGGAATTTGCTGCTGTTGTTGTGGTGGTAAATTTTCTACAACTGTAACAACTGAGGGTCCAACTTTTTTCACCGTATCAACAGTTACTGACTCCTCAGTTACTACTTTTACCTGCTCACCGGGAAGAGAAACTGAAGGCATTTGAAACCAGTTCAATGCAGAATTGCTTACCATCCCCCAACCGATAAAAAGAGCGATTATAATAGCAAGAAGCAGAACAACACGTCTCATAAATGGCTTTTATTTAAGACAGTAGGTATCAGTAGTTATACAACGTTTCAATTGCTTTTTCAAGTTGTGCATCACGACTAGGATCTTTCGTATCCAGTGTTGCCGACACGTCAGGCGTTAAGCCTTTTCCATGAACCCATATACCGTCTGGCGTCAACCACTTTGCAATTGTCACGTGCAATCCCGCACCATTTCCCAAGTCAATTGCTGACTGCACGGTACCTTTACCGAATGATTTTTCACCTACTAGTTTTGCCCGCTGATTATCCCTGAGTGCTCCTGATACAATTTCACTTGCTGATGCTGAACCTCCGTTAATCAAAACAACTAGTGGAATTTGTAATAGTTTTCCCTGCCTGTCTACAGTCAATTTTTGTTCAGACCCGTCTGTTGCCTGCTCTATAACAACTGTTGTTCCTTCCGGCAAAAATTCTCCTGAGATAAATTGCGCGTCAGTCAAAAGTCCACCTGGATTATTACGAAGATCTAACACCATCCCTTTTACTTGCTTGCTTTGAACTTGGGGGTAGAGCGAGTTGACAAGGTTCGTCCAATCTCCATTGGTATTGTCACCAAACTGTGACAAATCAATATACATAACATAATCACTCTTCTTGCTTGAGTTTTTTATTGCGCTACCAAGCGTATCAATGTCTTTTATTTGCTTTACCCACCCATCAACACTTTTCACTGTAATAGTATTTCGTGTGATAGTAATATCAGTGCCTTTTGCTTCTCCTTTATGTTGAATCGTGAGCGTTACCTTTGTTCCTTGCGGACCACGAATTAAGGTAACCACTTTTCCCAAATCTTCATTTGCTGTTGTAATCCCGTTGACGGCAAGAATTGCATCTCCTGCTTTTAACCCTGCTTTCATTGCCGGACTACCACTCAAAGGCGCGATGACAATAATTTGCTTACCTTTCATTCCTAATTCCGCACCAATACCACTGAATTGTCCTGCCATTTGTTGCTGAAAGCTACTATTTTGTGTCGGAGGCAAAAACATTGTATATGGATCACCAACTGATGCAACCATGCCTGATATTGCGCCATAAAGTAATTTCTGTGGATCTATTGCCTTTTTGTCGTAGTAATTTGTCGTCAACTTATCCCACACATCCCAAAACAGACTAAAATCAACAAGCGATGCAGTTGTTGGAGGCTCCTGATTAACAACAGTAATATTTGGTTTGTAATTTGTCCATTCAAGATGAACTTTGGTAATACCGAAGAAATATCCCCCCAGAAATGCAATAGCAACTAATAATAGTACTTGAAACTTTTTTGCTGACATAGAAAATACGTCATCCTGAAGATCTTCTCCCCGAAACTGATTCTTCAACTTATCTTAAAATGGCAACTGTACTCTATACTCGCGCGACAAAAGGCATAAGCGCAAGGTGTCGTGCATATTTGATAGCGATTGCAACTCGTCTTTGATGTCGTGCGCACAAACCGTTTTTACTTCTCGAAACTATTTTTCCCCGCTCAGTAACAAATTTCTGCAATGTTGCTGTATCAGAAAATAACGGTTCTTTGTTATTTTCACAGTAATAACATTTTCTTGTTGTAGTTATTTTTTTCTTGATTTGTCTTTTTTTCTTTTTCATAATGCTTGTTGTTCAGACATAGACTAATTCATCACTATTAGAATGGTATATCATCTGCAACTTCTTCCGCTGACATGGTTACTTCTTGTTTCGGTTCTTCTTTTTTTGTTTCTTGCCTCACCGGTGCTGGTTTTGGAACAGTTGGCACTGGCGCTTGCACTGCCTCCTCCCGCATTCCTCCATCCGTGCGTTTGTTGTCTAAAATGATCATGTCATCAATTACTACTTCAGTAATTGTCCGCTCATTATTTTCTTTATCTGTGTATTTTCTTGTTGACAGTCGCCCTTCAACATAAACTTTTCTCCCTTTTGCCAGTAATTGGCTGCAGAGTTCTGCCAACTTACTCCATGCAACAATTCGATGAAAATCTGTTTCTTCCCTTTTTTCACCTTGATCAGTCGTCCAACTTCTGTTTGTTGCAATGCTCATTGAGCATACGGCAGTGCCGGTCGGCGTGTACCGCAGTTCGGGATCTCGTGTTAAATTACCAATAAGTTGTACCCTATTTAAACTTCGTGCCATAGTTTTGTTCTTTTCCCCGACTCAGAACATTTTATTATTTTGTTCGAATGAGTAAATGTCTTAAAACAGTATCTTCCTGCATTAGTTTTTCCTCAAGATCAGCAGGGATTGTTTTATCTGTTTCCAGTATAAAATCAAAGTAATGTCCTGTTAATTCTTTTTTAATTGGATATTTTAGCGCTTTACTTCCCCAGTCATTTTCACTTGTTATCTTTACGTCATGTATCCATCCCTTTACTTCTCCAAGCAGTTTTTTCCGCTCTGGCTCTGTAAGTTTTGATTTGACAATAAAAACTAACTGATAACTTCGCATCTGTCTATTTTATCACGAAATTTCTTGCAAAGACAAGAGGGATATCAACTACCAATCCTGAATTCAACTATATCTCCATCCTGCATAATATATTCTTTTCCCTCAAGACGGGCTTTCCCATTTTCACGCGCACCCTTCCAACCGTTATACTGCACAAAATCCTCATTTGACACAATTTCTGCTTTGATAAATTTCTTGATGAAGTCTGTGTGGATCTCCCCTGCTGCCTCTTGCGCATCTGTTCCCTTCCTGATTGTCCAAGCCCGTATTTCTTTTACTCCTGCAGTCAGAAAAGAAATGAGCCCAAGCAGTAGATATGCTTTTTGAATGAGACGTTCAAGTCCGGATGTTTGCAAACCAAGACCTGCCAAATACTCTTTCTGCTCTTCTTCAGAAAGGCTTGCAAGCTCTGCTTCTATTTTTGCAGAGATTACA
This sequence comes from Patescibacteria group bacterium, assembly GCA_035946335.1. Classification (GTDB taxonomy): domain Bacteria; phylum Patescibacteriota; class Microgenomatia; order Levybacterales; family UBA12049; genus PRDT01. Next base: position 96,561 of record DASYZL010000004.1, read on the forward strand.
ACGAAGTTATCATCCCTGGCGTCAATTCCTGTCTTCTGATTTCTATAGGTTTCAGTTGCTTTTTTTATTCCTTCTGGGTTATATTCCTCTTCTGCAATGTTAAGCACGATCAACTCCGGCTTTGCAGATAGTAAAAAAAGATCTTGCAGAATTGGTTTCTCTTCATCTGAAAGAATAACCGAGCGGACCGGTTTGCCTGTATTTACTTCTTTCAGAATTTTTTCTATGACTGCTTTTTTTGCACTGTCAAGTTTTTTGTTTCCTAAAGCTTTTTTCAGGGTTGTACTGTCAGCGAGGAGCAACTCTGTGTTAACAGTATCATAATCACTTCTTGGCTCAACCGCTCCTTCTTTGATAATATTTTCATCAGCGAAAACTCGCACAACATGAGCAACAATACTAACCTCACGAATGTGGGAAAGGAACTTATTACCAAGACCTGCTCCTTCACTTGCTCCCTTCACGAGTCCTGCAATGTCAACAAACTCAACAGAGGCAGGTTTTATCGGGGGCAATGAAGACATTTTTTCTTCTAATTGAGTAATAGATGCAAGTTTTGGCAACCGCTCATCCGGTACGGCAACAACGCCAATATTCGGCTCGATAGTTGCAAATGGATAATTTGCAACCAATGCCTGTTGTTTTTTTAAAAGTGCATTAAATAACGTGGATTTTCCCACATTTGGAAGACCAACAATACCTACGCTCAGGTTCATACCCCAACTTTTCGGTGATTTGTAGTAATTCTATATGTGCCCATACTTCTACACCGCTCCTTTCTTTAAGTATTACTTTATCAATTCCATCTCGTATTGTTTTGAACTTATCTGAGAAATCTATTGTTTTGATAACTTCAACAGCTTGATTATATAGTTCATCCTCCTCGATAGCAATTGCTTCTAAAGAAGTCTTTTCATTAAGAGCATTCAATTGTTTCTGAAAAATCGCTTTTCTTTTCCTCGAATCTTTTATCAACTCTTGTAATTGCTCAAATTCTGAAGTACCAGTACCATACGCTTTTGCATATTTGACTTCTTCTTGGTTAATTTCTCCTATTTAGCTTACCGTAAAGACTAAATCGTTGACTTTTTAGATTATTAATGTTAGGATGCCACAATGGCAACACAACCAAGAGAACAACAACCAACCCCACCTCAAGCAGAAGTTTTGGTACAGCCTTCAACGCAAACTAGAACTACAAGACAACCAATAAGAACTGTTATTGTTGGTAACGATCGAGAATTCTTTTCTCCAGTGGATAGATTTGTTCCAGATGCAGTTAAAACTGAATTTGTAGAATCTGATATAGATGAAGCCGATATGGATTTTATGTGGCAGGGTGATGATAAAATCGTCTTGCTTCCTAGGCCAGTTGATCCTGAGTTTATATCCGATATATCCACTCTATTCGGATTTAAAAATGCTCGCCTTCTTGTTCCACGTGAAGCAGAGGCAGGATTATCTGAAGACACGATTGCTGATCAAGAAGTTTTTCAGACTCTTGTAGATGAAATAAAAGGAACTCCAGATGTATAAGTTATTCCATTTGGACATACACCACAATTTCAGCATTTAACTGACAGTTTACGAAGGTCTGGAGCACAATTTAGAACTCCGGAGACTTCAACTGAAGAAGGCATCAGAGCCGAAGAATACTTTGAGACAAAAGCCGGTTCTAGAGAATTAATGTTGCGTGTACAAGCCAAACATCCAGAACTTGGTATAAAAATTCCTGAGGGTTTCATATGTAACACTGTTGAAGATGCACTGGGAAAAGTTGACCAATTTCTTGCAAACGGTAGAGGTGTTGTCTTTAAAGCTAATTCTGGGGGTGCAGGAGTAGGGGTATATGTATACTCACCAGAAAGCTTAGATTCTCCTGAAAAAATTGCCCAGATGCAAAGAAAGCTTCGCTAGAATGAACTATTTCAAAGCGATAAAATAGTTGTTGAGGAAAGAATTGATGCTGACTTTAGCCATCATGGGACGTATCCAAGTGTAGATGCAATCGTACGAGAAGAAGGATCAGTTGAAGTGCAAGCAATTGATGCAATGGTTATTCACCATGACGGTGAAGAAGTAGGGTTCTATGGATGTATCGCAGGAAAGGGATTATTTAATGATGTTCAAAGAGAAAAATTGCGTGCTTTTACTGCTGCAGTTGGCGAGGAATTGAGTGCATCCGGTTATCGAGGTTGGTATGATACTGATTATATTCTCGCAACAGATGGACAATTTTTTCCAACCGAAGCAAATCTTAGGAATACGAACATGACTTATGTAGTTGATCTTGCAAAACTATTATATGGACCTAATTGGGAAGAATTAGTTTCGATCAGAACAAATGATAAATTTATCAAACAAAATTTAAATGGAATAACATACTCTCATTTAAAAGATGTACTTTCTGATATTATGTTCCCTATAGATCAAGCTCTGGAAGGCGTAATTATTACGGAATCTATGCGATCCAAGTTTGGAAGAGGTAAATTTGGCTACGCTATCTTTGGCGATGGACAAGAGATAACTAAACAAATAGAACAAGTATTAGAGGCAAAAGTAGATCAGATTAACAATTAACAAATTTGAAAATAAGATAAATTTATTTTTCTTTAAACCAATTAATTAGATCAATCAATACTAATGCCGCTTTGTCAATTACTTCTAAACTAACTTTATTATTTACATCATGATACTTGTGGGTAATCCCAGGTGGAATTGGAATGCCAAAATATAATGTTTTAAAGCTATGTTTTTTCCCATAAATAAAAGTTTCGTCCTCTGTTGGCTCCCAAAATCCGTCCTTAAACAAAACTCGATCTTTAAATTGAGGCTTTAATAATTCTGCGTCAATTCCATATGCATTTCCAATGTAAGCATCTTTGTCTTCAGCGTCTATTGTTGTATCAACAACAATAATTAATGCATCTTTATCAAGCTTTGGAGCAATAGCATCTGCACCATCAAAAGTTGGAAGTTCTTCAAAATTAGTAAAATAAACCTCTACGCCTGTTTTTCGTGAAGCCTGATAAGCTGCAAAAACACCTGCAAAATTATCTACCAGACCAAGAAGAGTTTTGTCATCCATTTTAATAGCCATTACCTTTTCAGCTAAATCCATGTGTGCAGAAATAATAACTTTCATACTGTTGAATAATTGTAGCATAAACTTGTTTAGGAAGTAAATACGGGCTAAACTTGTGATTTATGAGATCATAAAAATTAATGCCATATGTTTCTTCTGTAGAAAAGTATGTAAAACAAAAGCGTACTCCCTCTCATATGCCTGGACATAAACAAGGCAAGGGAATCAATAAGACTCTTAATAGATTGTGGGGACATAGATTTAAAGAGTTTAGTGCGGAGATAGATGAATTAAGGGGAAAACAGATGGTCACTTTGTCCTCAACTCAATCTACTCAGAAAGCTGCAGAAGTAACAAATATTGCACCAACAGATATTCCTTCATCATCTCCCATACCTACTCAAGTAGTACTTGGCGCAAGTATAGAAAAAGGTGGAAGTAACAATTCTTCCCGTGGGCAAATTGCGTTTGTATTTTCCTTTTTAGGACTTGGAATTGGATTTCTTGGTCTTTATGGATTCAAAAGTTTCAAAGTTTATAGAACTAATACTATATGAAAATAGTTACTAAATTTATCAATCCAGTTATTATTATTCTTTTATCAGCGATATTTCGTCTTATTCCACATGTTCCTAATTTTACGCCTATTACAGCAATGGCATTATTTGGAGGTGTTTACTTAGGTAAAAAATATGCCCTGCTAATTCCTCTACTTGCAATGATTCTTTCAGATTATTTGTTATTATATATAAACCCATTTAGTACTCACATGTTTAATTTTAGTTATGTATATCCTCCACAAACTCTTTGGTATAGCAATACTATTGTTGCCGTATATGGCAGCTTTCTTATCTCTGGACTCATCGGGCTTTTGCTTAAAAAGCACAAAAGCATTACTAATGTTGTTCTTGCTTCTTTTATTGCATCTATTCAGTTTTTTCTTATAACCAATGCAGCAGTATGGATGAGTGGAATGTATGACCGTTCCATCTTAGGACTGTGGGAAAGCTATATCGCTGGCATCCCCTTCTTCAGATTTACTCTTGCTGGCGATCTTTTTTACACAGTAGCTCTCTTTGGTACATATGAACTTGTTTTAAGAACAATAAAATCACGGAAACTAGCATTTACAAAATAAGGTATGTTCATTTCAGTTTTCTTAAACTAATCTAATAAGATATAATTGGAATAGTAGACTTTACTATTCCTCCTCACTCACCTTTTCGAGTAATTATCCTTTCTTTCTTTTGAGGGGTAAAATGAAGCTAAACTTGAATTCTAAAAGTGTATTGTGGCCTCCAGATGCATGAAACAATTGTATCATGCGTTTCGCATAGCCGAAACCTATCACCTTGCTCCAGCAATGTAAGTTAATTACCTGTATAATGAATTGGATGAAAATTCTCTTTGCTGTCTGGGAGCTTGATCCATTTTTCAAGATGGGAGGACTGGGAGATGTTGCACGTGCGCTTCCCGGAGCACTTAAAAACCTGGGTGTCGACATTCGCGTCATAGTTCCTTATTACAAAGTTGTTAAATTTCATAGAAATAAAAAAACAAAAGCAGGTGAATTTAAGCTTGAATATGCGGGAAAAAAAGAAACAGTAGAGATTTGGGAAGTAATACATCCGTACATGAAGGTTCCTGCGTATTTCTTAAAGAACAATAAATACTTAGACAAGATTATTTCAGTTGAAACGTGGGGATTTTTTGATAAGGCGGTCGTTGAAATCATAAAAAATAATACCCTAAATTGGCAACCGGATATTGTTCATCTGAACGATTGTCACTGTGGACTTATCCCACTGCTTATTAAGCTTGCAGCATTACCCGTCAAAACTATGCTGACTATCCATAATCTTGCTGCCCAGAAAAAAGCATCTCTGGATGTCATCAAGCACGTTGGCATTAATCCCAATTCTTCTAAAACTGTTCTCTGGGAAATAAAAGAACACCAAGTTAACTTTCTATTGGAGGCAATTGTCCATGCGGATGTTATCACGACAGTTTCACCTACATATGCCAAGGAAATTCTTACAGAAGAATTCGGTTGCGGACTGAATGAAATCCTAAAAGGCCTGGAAGGAAGGATTTTTGGAATCCTCAATGGAATCGACATTGATTTTAGCCACACAACTCACGATGCTGCAGTAAAATTTCCTTATGGACCATCGGAAAAACGAGAGAACGGAAAAATTGAATATTATGGCTGGAAAGAAGGAAAACGGCTCAATAAAATATTTCTCCAGCAAAAGCTCGGGTTACGTGTAGACAAGGATATTCCACTACTCTGTTTTATTGGACGGATGGACGCGAAACAAAAGGGGCTTGATATTTTCCACACTATGCTCAGGCGTATTGACCAGAAGAAATTTGAAGTTGTAATACTTGGAAATGGAGATGAAGATTGGGAGAAGCGATATACATGGCTTTCTACATTCTATCCGAAAAATATTTCTTGTAATTTCCGTTTTGATGATAACCTTGCCCACCAGATATACGCAGCATCAGATTTTATCATTATTCCTTCACGTTATGAGCCTTGTGGACTTATTCAAATGATTGCAATGCTTTTTGGCACAATTCCAATAGCCCACAGCACCGGAGGTCTTAAAGATTCTATCAAAAACGGGTATAACGGTTTTCTATTCTCAAGATATGATTCGGAAGAACTGGAAAACAAAGTCATGAAAGCGGTTGATGTTTGGAAAAACGATAGAGTAACGTTCGAAAAAATTGTCAAAAATGCATTGGCAACAAATTTTTCGTGGGATAAAAGCGCACAAGCATATCTCTCACTTTACAATAGTCTCATTAAACCTGCATATTAGACGTTTGTCCACTATCCTTTCCCAAATACTGCATATTTCCAATCGAACTTTATTTTCTCTGCTGCCTGTACCAGATAGGCGTGTCATAATCCCTATTACGAACTAAAAGTATATAAAATACGTAATGGCAAATAGAGCTGTTCATTTTGAGATAGAAGCAACCTGAATTACTATTTTACGCATTTCTGCAAAATGAGACCATGTGTCCAACATTTCCAAATCCGTGATTATATATTCTGTTCATCACACATGGAATACTATCATGTCCATAGACAACTAATAAGCAAAATGCCCCAATTGCTATAATGACAAATGCCAGTGGATTAGCAAGAAAGAGCGTTTTTATTGTAGACTTTATCTTGCGTTGTATTACACTAGCAAATACTGGAACACAATTAATAACAACTGCCAGACATGGCGCAAGTATAAGGACTGTCCAAAGCAGAGGCGCATGTCCATTGTATGTATTGTACAGCATAGTGTGTGAAATATAATTATACGTCACCCTATTGTAATGCGTAAAATCACCCTGAATTAATCTACTAAAGAAATCTATGCAAAAAAGCATGAGAAATGGCAATAGGAAGACTGCGCCCATAATATTGTATATATTGATATGAAAATAGTTTTTTATACCGTGTTTTTGTATCAAAATAATGTGCTGCAACATAGCAGATTTTATGGTATCGGTTACAATGGCAAACCAGAATAAAATATCTGCTTTTCCATGATTTACCGACTCTTCCTGATAAAGGTCTTGAAATACAAACAGCATCTCATTACCAAAACGTTTCCGGTAAATCTCTGGATACATGCACAACAAAGTCTTATAAAATTGCTCTGCTTTTGCCCCTGCTATCACTCTTCTCTTACGCATATGCAAATTTGATTACTGATGGCTTGACAAATAGACTCCGCTTTTTTGCCAGTTCTACCGCATCGTTATACCGTTCTAATTCATGGGAGAAAATTGTTCTCCCTTTTTCGGTAAGTTTGTAATATTTCCTTCTTGCATGCTGAGTATCCAGTTCAATAATTAATTTTTCTTCCAGCATACGTTTCACTGCACCATATAGTGTCCCGGGTCCCAGTTTAATTCTGCCATTTGAATCATGCTCTATCTGCTTCATTATTTCGTATCCATGACGCTCCTTGATAGCAAGGGAGAGAAGAATATAAAAAATTTGTGGCGTTAGCGAAACGTTTGCGTTGGAAAAAGTTTTAACCTTATTCATATTGAGATTATATCATAATACGATATACTGTCAATAGATATATTTGGCATATATACCCTCAAAACATGTACTGAAAATTTTAGACTGATTTAACAATCTATTTTTGAGCTTCCATGTCGTGAAGGGATAAGTGCCATATATTTGTAGTGGTGAAGACAAAATAACAGAATTTTCGTGTCTGAAAAATATATTTATGCTTCTTGTTCGACTGAAATTGTACATTTCCCACTTAAAGCGGCAACTGTCTCTACTACTGCGAGAACTGGCGTGATAATTGTATCAACTACGACTACTATTAACGGAAATTTACTATTTCTTTACCGGTTTTATCTTTAAGAATGATCTTTCACATATTTCTTTCACGGAGAAGTTCTTTTATTTTTTTATGAGATGTTCTCCACCTATTTTAAATTCTTCTTTCTTTGTCCTTATGCCTCCTCATCCTAAGTTAAAATGCAGATTCTTTGTGGATACCCGGGCGAAGCACTTGGAATGAAAGACCATAGCAAACGAGAATCAAAATACTTCCCGCAAGAAAAGCTAAAGGGATTGATACCGTTGCAATGACACCTCCGAGAATAGGACCGACAATCATACCGATACTTTGATATGACGCGTTCAGTCCCATAATTGTCCCTTGCGATCTTGCGTCAGCTTCCTGAGAAAGAATGGTTGGGATAAGTGTTTGCACGATGCTATTAAAAACGCCCAGAATAACCGAAGCAGCAATAAAAAGTGCAAGAGTGCGGGAGAAAAACATGAGAAGGAGTGCGAATGATGTTAAAAGTATTCCTGTTGCGAATGCCTTTTTTATGCCTAACCGTCTTGTCAGTGGATGAACAAGAACGTTTTGTGAAATAAGACCAACTGCACCAAAAATGGTAAAAAGGATCGCATTTTGGGTTTGTGAAATTTTGAGTACTTTAAGCGTAAACGGTTGGAACCCATAGATTAATGCGCATGCAAACGCAAGAAAGAAGATAAGCGTTATCAGGAATGTCGCGCCAACATTCGGATCAAATAATGTTTTTGCCAACTTCGGAAAATCAATCAGTTTGCCTCCTTGTACCTCTCCCATATGCGCATTTGTTTCCGGTAAGTACACAGCAACCAATGTCGCAGCAATGAGCGTGATAATCCCCGCAATGATAAATGGAATTGCCGGACCCAATCCAATGGTAAACGCAGAAATTGCAGGACCAAAAACAAATCCAAAACTAAATGCAGATCCAATGAGACCAAATGCTTTTGCCCGATCTTCTGGTTTTGTTGAATCAGAGATAACTGCAAATGCAACAGGAATATTACCGGCGGTGAGCCCATCAAGCGCTCTTGCAATAAAAAGAAATGCTGCGCTTGGCGCAAATGCCATGGTAAAAAACGACGCTGCAGTTCCAAGAACCGATATAAGCAGTAAGGGACGTCTGCCGTATTTGTCTGATAAACGGCCAATTATCGGGGTTGAAATAAATTGACATAAAGAAAACATGGCAAAAAGAAGTCCATTTTGAAAATCAGAAAGGCCAAATTTTCGTGAATATGCATAGAGAATGGGAATAACAATTCCATATCCCAGCATATTGACCAATGCAATTAAGGCTATAATAAGCAGGTTCTTATTCTTTAGCATGAGAGTCTCAGTATAGCAGAAATTATCCTTTTTGGAAAAAACGGGTACACTTACTTAATCCTTTAACTCAGAAAACCCCTTTTCGGGGCTTTCTGGTTGAGAAGGAGATGATTCCTTCTACGTATTGCATAAAACGCCGAGCAAAGGCGTTTGGCCAAATGTCTATCCTTTATGCAGCAAGTCGCGTTGCATCTTCTTTACTCAATATTTTAAACAGTTTCATACCGTCTACTTCAGCTTTTGCCGCTTTCTTACCGTTTTTCATTGTTACCACTGTTACCTGATCATCAGACACCTCCACTGATTGCCGTGTTTTAACATTATAAAATTTCAAAGATCATCACCTCCTTCATTGCTATAATACATTAAATGTATGCAAGTCAATTGCTTTTGTCAACGGTGAAATTTGTATTACAACAGTTTCACAGAGCAAGGCGTTTTTTGATCTTTGTCGATAGAGAACCATTCATTTCGCGACGGAAACCCAAAGCAACGGCTATGACAAAAGAGCCTACAACAAGACCATATACTCCCATAACCCAAACAAACGCAATTCCTCCGCTAATAGGATACCTGAGTATAAAAAAACCTGCTACGATTGCTAAAATACCGCCAATAATATCGATAACCCGCGATCCCAAATCTTGTTCAACAAACGCAATAATAATCTCCAACACCCCCTGCATAAGAAAAGCAAAGCCGACCAATAAAATGAATGTTGCCAAGGTAAGGGCTGGTACCCGCAACACATAGATACTAACCCCAATTTGAATAAGCCCTAAAATAAGACTTAAAAACCAAGACCGTCTTTGTGTAATGCCATATATACCATGGATAACATTTATTATGCCTGCCATAAGTACATAAAAGGCAAATATATAAGCTAGTACAATAAGAGTTATTCCAGGCCAAGAAATCGCCAGAACTCCCAGCAACAGTAATGCGACACCCCGAAGTAATGCTATCCACCATAATGTTTCCAGAACTTTCATATAATCACCCCCTTTCTCTTGGATTTTTCTCAATAGTTTGCCTGCAAATTACTGAAGGGATAGCATCCATAAGATTAGGTAGTACCATACGATACCGGCAAACCGAAAGAAAATTTTCTTTCACTGATAACCGGATCATGTGTATACTTTCCGGATAAGATGCAGGCAAGAAATATGTAAGAAAAACGTAATGACAAATTCTTACTTTTTTATAACAAAGCTCTTGGGAAAAAATTACCTTTTCCGTTTAGAATAAATCTCACGTTGGTCAGGAGTACGTAATGACAACATGCTGGTCGATGATAAGCCGAAAGGTTATCATTGGTGGTTAAAAGAATAAAATGCTTGTGTCAGTAAAGCTGACTACTTATCTTACACTCCACCCCGAAAACACATAGAAAAACCCTTCTACATCAGGTAAAATACTTTCATGAATAACCCGTATATCATTACCTTGCAGGACAAAAAAGAAATTGCCAGAGACACCATGCTATTTGCTTTCACCCGCCCAGCCAACTTTATCTATAAAGCAGGCCAGTCAGCCGATATAACGATTCCCAACCCGCCCGAGACAGACAGCGAAGGCAATGTACGGACATTCTCTTTCGTGAGTACTCCGTATGAAAATCGCCTTATGATTGCAACCCGTCACCGTAATACTGCGTTTAAACGTGTTTTAAAAAAACTTCCTTTTGGAACAGAACTTAGTATGGAAGGACCATTTGGGTCATTTACTTTACCAGACAAATCAGAAACACCGGTAGTTTTTTTAACCGGTGGAATTGGCATTACGCCTGTTTTCTCTATGATCAAACATGCAACATATGAAACACTTCCCCATAAACTTTTCCTTTTTTACTCGAATAAAACACCGCATGACAGTCCCTTTTTACAAGAATTGGAGAAAATGACAAAAAATAACCCACGCCTCACCTTCGTTGCGACGATGACTCGAGATAGAACATGGCAGGGAAAGAAAGGTCGTATTTCTAAAGAAATAATTACCGAATATCTTCCTGACCTTACAAAAAAAATGTTTTATATTTCCGGTCCATCAGAAATGACAACAACGCTACGCGATACCCTTCTTGAAACCGGAGCTAACGAAGATGATATTTACTTTGAAGATTTTCCCAGTTACTAAATCACTTTTGTACTTTTCCTGAGAGTATACGGTAATATAAATCCTCATACTTGTCTGTCATCCTCTTTGAGGAAAAATTTTCGAGGACGTATTGACGGCATACATTGCGATCAATGGATACAATTTTTTCAACTGCTTCCACCATTTCTTCGACATCATTGACAATAAAACCATTTTTACCATTGATAACTATCTCAGGTATTGAACCCTTTGGAAACGCAATAACGGGGCACCCACAAGCCATTGCCTCTATCATGGTGAGTCCAAATGGCTCGCGAAAATAGACAGGATGCAGTAAGCAGAATGCTTTACTCATCAGCTTGTTACGCTCATCTTCATTGACTTCTCCTATCCATTGAATCTCCTTATTATATAATCGTGGTTCAATGTATTCGCGAAAATATTGCAAATCAACATTATCCAGCTTTGCTGCGATTATAAGTGGCATATCCAACGCCTGTGCAACATCTATCGCATGGTGTGTTCCCTTTTCCATGGAAATTCTTCCTACATATAGCAAGTAGCTATCATGGTGGCCACTAAAGGGATAGTGTGCTCCATTGGAAGACCATTATAAATAACATCACTTATTTGAATGTTTGGTGCATGAGCTGTTTGCGCTTGAGAAATTGCTACGTAATAAGGGGCGATAACTGTTTCAAGAAGCCGTTTATTACTGGGTGTTACCGGGGTATGAAGCGTTATAATAACTGGCTTCTTGATAAACTGTGCCGTTGGAAGACTTAACAAGCTGTTATGGTCATGAATAATGTCAAATTGATCATACATTCTATAAGCAGTCGCTATATGCAAAAGTCTCGGTTCGTTAAGTCCGTATGGATCTTTTATCTTTGCCTCACGGAGGGATCGCGGGTAAACAGAAATAAGCTTTGCAGACGTTTGGCTATCATTTGTTGCAAATAATGTTACCCTATGACCTCTTTCCACAAGTTCTTCAGTAAGCGCAGAAATAACACGCTCAATGCCGCCGTATTTTTTGGGAGGAACCCGCTCGGAAATATTGGCAATTTGCGCAATTTTTAAACTCGATTTTCTACCGTTCATATGTAACAAGGAGAAGATTACAGAATATAAAAACAGACATCTGTCCCTATTGTGCAAAACTATTTGCGTTTATTGAGTTATTTTCTTATAAAGTCCTGTTATCTTTGCTGAATCCAGAACATGATTTTGCATTGCTTGCTGTATTTCCTGTTGTTCAGGATCCGGAACAACATCCAACACTGTATCAAGTGCATATACGGAAAAAACATACCGGTGTGTTCCCGATGGCGGACACGGCGCAACATATCCTTTTTGCCCTACGCTATTTAATCCCTCAATACCATCTGATGGCACTTGATCTTCCAATATTTGCATTGTACTTGGTGGAATATTATAGACAACCCAATGAGTAAATGTTTGATGTGGCGCATCAGGATCTTTAACCATGAGAACAAGGCTTTTTGCATTTTTTGGTATTTGGGAAATTGTCAACGGCGGGTTATGACCAACATCATCACAGGTATACTTTATAGGAATAAACGTATCATTCTGAAAAGCTGTACTTGTCAGTGTCATACCGTCACGTGATTGTACTTTATATAACACAAAAATAATTTAAGAAAATGGTAAGAACTTCTTATGAATGCTTTATGCACAAACCCTGCTGTACTTTCTCCAGCAATACATCCACGTCAAATGGCTTTGCAAGAAAATCATCTGCTCCACAGGCGAATGCCCTGGTCATTCCGCTTGGATGTGCCGATATCATCAGAACAGGAATGTATTTTGTTATATCATCCTTCTTTAGCTGTTCGCAAATATCTCTTCCATTACTTCCTGATAATAATACGTCAAGGAGGATGATATCCGGACGTTGCTTTTTTGCCGTTTCATATGCTTCTTCACCTTTTACTGTTGCGATAACTGTGTATCCTGCTGTTGCAATTACCAAAGAGAGCGCATCGAGAATACCCTCGTCATCATCAACGATAAGTACTGTTTTGTTCATGAGTATTTTTAGTATACACCTTTCGCGCAAGAGGCAGAGTAAAGAAAAATTCTGCGCCTTTTCCTATTTCGCTTTTTACCCAAATTGACCCCCGGTGTCGCTTAACAATTTCTTTGACTATGTATAATCCCAAACCAAGACCGGGATATGCCTTTTCATCAGCACTAGCTACTTGATATAACCGCTCAAAGACCTTTTTGTGTTCTTCCGCAGGAATACCAATACCAAAATCCTTTACGCTTACCAACGCTTTTTCATTTTTCTTTTTGACTGCAATGTGGATTTCACTTTTTTTGGGCGCATACTTTGTCGCGTTAGTGATGAGGTTTGTCAATACTTGATAAATTCTATACCTGTCTGCAAAAACAACGACAGGTACTCTTTTTGTAAAGACGAGTTTGTGCCACAATGATACGCCCTGCAAACCTGCAATAGTATCCTCGACAAAATCGTCCAAATGGAATACCTCTTTCTGAAATTGCAGCCTGCCGGTGCGTATTTTTGATACATCCAATAATTCTGTAACAAGCGTACGTAATCGTTCCGTCTGCTCACGAACCTGCAAAAGAATACGTGTGGATTGCATATCTTTTCCCGCTTGCAGTCGCTGCAGGAGCACATCAATATATAATTTGATACTGGTAATAGGCGTTTTGAGTTCATGGGATGCAATGCTAATGAAATCATCTTTTCGCTTTTCGAGTTCTTTTTCTTGTGTCGCATCATAAATTGTTGAAACAGCGGCAACAATTTTTTTCTTTCTATTCTTAATAGGCGCAGCATGCACTCGAAGATACAATCGTTTTTTATCCCACCGGAGAAATTCAATCTCCTGACCACTGACTATTTTCCCTGTTTCAAGTGCTCTGACAATCGGCCACTCCTTCGGTGTTAATGCATTCCCCCCACGGAATGCACCCTGTGATAAATATGAATCTTCCAAGCGTAGTGAGTACTGCAGTTTTTTTCCAAACATCGTTTCCAACCGTTTATTTCCCCCAACGATTTTTCCTGTTTCATCCGCCAACAAAACACCTACTGGCAATTGCTCAAGAATCCTTTCAAGACGTAACTGCCCTTCTTCAGCAAGTTGACGTGCGGAAACTTCTTTTTGTACCAATTCATCTAGTTGGTCACGGATCCAACCGATAAACAAAGCGGTAATAAAAAATACTCCATTAACCAATAAAACGATTTGCAGGTTATCAGAAGTAAAACGAAATGGCTGATGAGAGTTAGAAAAAATATATGCAATGTAGACTGAACTTACGCATGCACCTATAAGTGATCTGAGCAATCCGCTTCTAAACGCAGCATACCCAGTCGTAATGAGAAGCGTCACAATCATGTATGCTCTTATGGTATCCTGATTGGTAAAACCCAACTTTGTGAGAAATATATAACAAAAACAAAGAAGTATGACCGCAAGTTGACTTTGGATCCAAGATCGCTTTTTTCCTCTGCCAACATGCTGCAACGGGTTGAGGTTGCGAAGGATCTTCACTGAAAAGCATTGTAACATATTGCGTGAGCACTTATAAATACTTCCAACACTATAGAACCCGTTGCAAAACTATGATGTGAGAGGAAATAGTTTTGCTTGTCAACTCAGACCATTTTTAAGTATCGAGCTGCGAGAAGAATAGCTGCAATAACCTCAGCATCAGTGATTTTCCCTTGTTCAATAAGCTTTACCACATCAGGAAGATGATAGGAAATTATTTCTATGTCTTCTGTAGCATCAAATTGTGTTGTTCCTGTCTGTTCTACATCTCTTGTGAGGTAAATACAAACCTGTTTGGTCATTTTGCTCGGGTAAATACTGATTTCTCCAAGATAAGTGAGCTTGTTTGCTTTGTAGCCTGTTTCTTCAAGAAGTTCCCTTGCTGCTGCCTCTTTGGGATTTTCTTTCCGTTTATCATATGAACCACCAGGCAGTTGCAAGAGTACTTCACCTGTCCCGTGACGATACTGACGAGTGAAAATGACATTTCCGTCTTTTGTGATGGCAACTACCACGACACCATCAGGAACTTGCCAGACAGTATACTCACCAATTGTTGTTCCGTTTGGAAGTTCAATAGTATCTGCTCTGAGAGTAAAATGTGGACTGGTAACAATTTGTTTTGATCGTACTACTTTCCAATATCGCTGTTTCTTGTTTTTCATAAGCCAATGATAGGTCAGTTTGACAATATTTTCAAGGCAGAGTAGCCTCTTCTTGTTCAGAGAAAGGAGGTGACTCTGCCTTATGAGCTATCCTAGCGATGCTTTAACAGAAAAACAACTGTTGCTTCTGCTAAGGTGATATCAACAATATTTCCTTTAGCTTCAGCCATTGCAATTGGTATACCTGAGCATGCCACAATGACAGACATTTTGACCCCTGTTCTGTATTGCATTAGAAAATGTCTACAAAGAAAGAAAAATATTGTTAGTGTCACACGGGGATGCTCTCCAAATTTTACAAACAGGTTTTGAGAAAGTCTCATCAGCTAAGCATCGAGCGTTACCCCATTTACAGACAGCAGAGATTAGAGAAGTTCACTTAAAAGAAACCGTTTAAGGTTTGGTATTTGAGTTTTGCAACGGGTTCATAATCAAATCGCTTTTCTTTTAACCCATAGTATGTTACTATCCTCTTTATGAGACGGGCAAAAAAGAAAGGTGTCAAAAATTCTTTTTTTCACAAAGCAGTTCCTCTTCGGATTAAACTGCTTTTCATTTTCGGCATGAGCTGCTTGCTCTTTTTCTTCTCTTGGAAAATTCATGAAAAGTCAGTATTGTCTTTTGTCTCCCGACCAGCTTTTATACGACATCAGAATGCAACTCATTTTCCTATACTGCTCTCTATCCCTAGCATACACATTTCCCTCTCCGTACATGAAACAAATATTATCGGCAATATTTGGCAAATTGCAGACAATGGCTTGTCTCACCTGGCAATTTCCGGTTATCCCGGAGAAAATAGCACAAGTGTTTTTTATGGGCATAATACGATAGACAAATTGGCTAACCTTCCTTACGTGCAAACCGGTGCTCAGATTACTATCATCACAGCAGATAAAACTATCTATCATTATCGCATTACACAAACAGAGATCGTCAACCCAAACCAAACAGACGTACTGACTAATCAGACAGGAGAAACGCTTATTGTATACACGTGTTACGGTCTGTTTGACAATCAACGATTTCTTGCGATTGCAAAACCTGAGAATAAATAATCTCTCTTGAGCAAGGAAAGTAAATAGAGTACGATTATCCCATGAAACATGTTGTAGTTTTGGGTGGCGGATTTGCCGGTGTCGCAGCGCTGCGTGAACTCGTACAAAAAAAAATTGATGATTTTGACATAACTCTGATTGACAGAAATGAATATCACCTGTTCACCCCATCCCTTTATGAGGTTGCAACCTCTGAAGAACCTCAAAAAAATGTTGCCATTCCTTTTTCTGAGTTGTTTGGCCGGAAAATTCATTTTGTCAAAGGTACTGTCAAACAAATTAATGTAAAAGAACAACTTGTTATTTTATTGGACGAAACAATACTTCCTTATGATTATTTGCTCATTACACTTGGCAGTGAAACTGCTTATTACAATATTCCCGGATTACAGGAGCATGCAGTAGCTTTTAAAGTATTGCAGGACGCATTATTAATAAAACAAAAAGTGAAAACTTTGTGCTGCAAAGATGGTAAATATGAGAAAAAAGTGAACATCGTTATCGGTGGTGGCGGATTTGCCGGCACAGAACTTGCCGCAGAATTAATAACATATAAGGAGGGGCTCGCAAAGCAATACGGTTTGGACAAAGATTGTCTACGCCTGACAATTGTGCAAGGTTCAG
>DASYZL010000005.1:0-41598 GCA_035946335.1 Patescibacteria group bacterium
TTCTTCAGTTGCCAATTGTTTTCCAGTGATATCTCCAAGCGTATTAACAATATCACTCATTAATACGCCATTTCCGCACCCGATGTTATAAACCCTGCAGCCGCTTGCATCCAGAACTGCCTTGTGTGCTCTTGCAACATCTTCAACAAAAATATAATCACGAAGTTGCTTCCCCTGCCAAAAAACAGGCAGCGGTTTATTGGACAAGAGTGAGCGTATCCATATCGGTACCGCTCGTGTTGCCGGCTGCTGTTCGTCATTTGGGCCATAGACATTAAAATAGCGAAGTGAAACACTCTCAATGCCAAATGAATGATAATATGCTTGCAGTGCGTATTCAAACGCAAGTTTTGACGAACCATAAATGGTAATTGGTTCCTTAGGATCGCTTTCTTTTACCGGCTGTTTTTCAGACAATCCGTATACCGCTGCGGTTGAAGAATAAATAATTTTTTTGACGCCAGTTTCCCGCATGATTTCCAATAGTGCAATGCCTTGCATCACGTTATTAGCATAATATGCTTCTGGTTGTTCAAAAGAGAATTTGATAATACTACTGGCTGCCAGATGAATAACTTCATGCGTGCCTTCAAGTACAGTTTTCATCATTTTTTTGTCCCCAATTTTGCCTTGCACTAATGTTGCACGGAGATCAACAAATTTTTTGTGCCCGAAGGATAAATCGTCAACGACGACAACTTCATATCCTTCATCACAAAAAAGCTTTGTTATGTGTGAGCCGATAAAGCCTGCCCCTCCGGTAATAACAATTTTTTTCCTCATCGAAGTTCTCCCCAGAGTGAATGTATTTCCTTGAATATATCAATGACAACCTGAGGACGCACCAGCGCTAAAGAGGCAAACCCGTTTTTAACTTCGTACATTGTTTTTCCTTTTTTTCGCGGATAATGAGAAACCCCAACTTGACCGATAGAAAAGCCTTTCTTTTGAGCTTTTATTAACACCTCGGCATCAATAAGTCCTGTTTGGGATTTCAGTTGCATATCTTTAAGAACTTGGCGCTTGTACAACTTGAAAGATGCATCGATGTCCCTCACCCGGAGGCCGAAAAGCGTTTTGATGAGTACATTGTATACATAAGCAGTGACAAGTCGCATAAATGGATCATTGCGTTTCTTCCTGTATGCGCTGATGATGTCATATTGCTGGCTGAGCGGTAAGAGAGACTGTAAATCCACAATATTGAACTGATTGTCTGCGTCAGTATAAAAGACAAAATCTTTTGTTGCTTTTGTAAATCCGGACCTGAGTGCCGAACCATACCCGCGGTTTTCTTCATGACGGATAAGGTGAATATAAGGTTTTTTCTTTTGTAATGCTTTTACCTTTTTTGCCGTATCGTCACTACTGCCGTCATCAACAACGATAATTTCAAAATCAGAAAATTCATGGGTAAGATATTCGTAAATAGATTCCACGGCCTCTTCAATGTTATCCTGTTCGTTATATGCAGGTAATACAACGGAAATACTTTTGTTCCTCATGGAGAAAGTATAAAAGATTTGCTGAGAAATTACCACTGCTTCAAAATATCTTCCTGCATAATCCTTGCTTCTTACGCATCTCTTACTTCTTCTTTCGATGTTTCTTAAAAAATGTATGCACAATAATCTCATGAAAAAATTGTTGGAAGGGAAAAAAATAGCTATCCTAGCAACGGATGGTGTTGAGATTGCAGAATTGACAGAACCCCGCGAAGCTCTTCAGGATGCAGGAGCGAAAACAGAACTTATTTCATTAGCATACGATCCGATAAGAGGTTGGTGGCACAAAAACTGGGGAGGAACATTTCCTGTTGAAAAAACCGTTTTTCTTGCACAAGCAGATGACTACGACGCATTATTTCTTCCGGGAGGCATCATAAATGTCGATATACTTCGAATGGATAAGGATGCGGTGGCGCTGGTAGAAGACTTCATTGGGCAGGGGAAGCCAATTGCGGCAATCTGCCATGCGCCATGGTTGCTGATAGAAGCAGATGCAGTCATCGGAAGAAAAGTAACGTCATGGTTTTCGTTACAAACGGATCTTCTGAATGCCGGTGCACACTGGGAAAATACAGAAGTTGTCGTTGATGACGACTTGGTAACTTCACGCCAGCCTGATGATATTCCCGTATTCAACAAGCAAATGGTTGAAACATTCGCGCGGTACACTGCGCCAACGCAAATACCGGTACTCAGCACAATATAAAAGGAGAAAGATGAGAGATAGTTTCATGAGAAAATTTTTTTAAAACATTTGATGAAAAACAGTTGATGTTTTGCATCAGGAGAAAAGAGCACGTTTTTCAAATTTGTTAGAAGTAATGAATAGGCTGTTGATTTTATATCAACCGCTTGTCCTTCTTGCACGAGCGCCTTCGCGTGAGGTAATTTTATCAGATATTTTTTTAATCAACCATGATATACCTGCGAAGACGATGAGGAATATTCCAGCATGTTCCAAAAATTCTTTTCCGTTTCCCTCTTTCAGGAAGTGTTCAGGCTTCATATGTGCAGGTTAGCTTACAAGTAAGAGAAAATCCACGGCATCAATATACCAAAAATTCACTGATTTTGCAATCTAAACGTCTAAATTTAGCATCTCATAAAACGTAAATTATCAGGCACGAGTGGACCACTTGACACATATTCTCTCCTTCGTTACAATCTGTGTATGAAAACCTTACTCCGACAAAACAGTCAAAACCAGCAAGGTTGAACATTTGTGGGAGTTTTTATTTAGATACCTCCCGCAAGGAGGTTTTTTATTATGAAATTTGACGTTATCCATATTGCAAAATTAGCAAATTTGCCCCTGACGGAAAAAGAGGTTACAACATTTGAAGAACAGCTCTCCGGTATACTGGAATACGTGACAGAGTTGCAAACAGTTGACGTAAGCGATGTTGGCGAAACAGCACAAGTAACAGGGCTTACAAATAGAAGCAGGAGCGACAGAGTAGAAGATTCGCTTTCACAGGAGGAAGTTACATCTCAAACAAGTTGTACATATAATGGATTATTTAAAGTGAAAGCAATTTTTGCATAATATGGATTTCACTCGTCTTACTATTGCTCAGGTTCGTAAAAAATTAGACAGGAAGGAAATTTCCTCTGTTGAACTGACTAAAGCATACCTTGAGCGCATCGGGAAATTGGACAGGAAGCTCAATGCATACATTACCGTTACGGAAAAAGAGGCTTTACACACAGCAAAAAAAGCTGATGAAAAGATCGCTCAAGGTGATGCATCTCCTCTGTTGGGTATCCCCTTTTCAGCCAAGGATATGTATCTGACAAAGGGTATCAGGACAACTGCCGGCTCAAAGGTTCTGGAAAATTATATCCCTCAGTATTCTGCAACAGTTTTGGAAAAAATGGAACATGCTGGTGCGGTACTTGTAGGTAAAAACAATCAGGATGCGTGGGCGCACGGTGCTTCCGGAGAACATTCAGATTTTGGACCGACAAAAAACCCTTGGAATCTTGCATATATCCCCGGTGGATCAAGTAGTGGTCCTGCAGTTTCTGTTGCCGCGGACCTGGCTTCTTTTGCAATAGCAACCGATACTGGAGGGTCAATCAGGCAGCCAGCAAGTTTGTGTGGCATAACAGGGCTTAAGCCAACATATGGACGGGTTAGCCGATATGGAGTTGTTGCTATGGCGTCGTCGTTTGACACAATGGGTCATTTTACTCGCTCCGTTGAGGATAGCGCACTGATTCTATCAGTTACTGCCGGGTATGACGAGCATGACGCAACAAGCTCTGAAAAGCCGGTTCCTCACTACGCATCCGAACTGAAAAAAAATATAAAAGGGCTTAAAATCGGCATGCCGAAAGAATATTTTACCAGTGGTCTCGATTCGAATGTGAGCAAAACGGTAAAAACAGCCATGCATAAACTCGAAGAACTTGGTGCAGAAATTATTCCTATTTCTCTCCCGCATACGCAATATGGTGTCGGCGTGTATTATATTCTTCAGACCGCAGAAGTATCATCAAATCTGGCTCGTTATGATGGCATCCGCTATGGAAATAATCGAGAAACATTCGGCGATGAGGCGAAACGACGGATTATGCTTGGAACATTTGTGCTCGCACACGGTTACTATGATGCGTACTATAAACGTGCGATGAAAATCAGGACGCTCATAAGACAGGATTTTGATATAGCATTTCGAAAGGTTGATGCGATAGCCTGTCCTGTTTCTCCGACTCCTGCTTGGAAGATTGGGGAGAAAGTAAGTGATCCGCTTGCAATGTATCTGGCTGATATATTTACTGTTACAGCAAATATTGCAGGAATTCCCGGATTAGCCATTCCTGCTGGGTTTGCAATGGGTATGCCTGTTGGCATGCAGCTGTTAGGACCACAATTTTCCGAGGATATATTATTCCGTATCGGGCATCAGTATCAATTGACAACTGATTGGCATACAAGAAAACCAGATTTGCCAGTCTGAACAGAAACATAAAGCGTTGTTTTGCAACGTTTGGAAAAAATATACTATGTATTATCAACCGGTTATCGGACTTGAAGTTCACGTTGAATTAAAAACGAAGTCAAAAATGTTTTGCACCTGTTCTGCAATATATTTCGGACAGAAACCAAATACACAGACGTGTCCGGTATGCTTAGGACTTCCCGGTGCGCTTCCTGTGCCGAATAAGCAGGCAATCGAATGGTGCATGTTGATTGGGATGAGCCTACATTGTGAAATTCCTTTCTTAGCAAAATTCGACCGGAAAAACTACTTCTACCCGGATCTGGCAAAAGGATACCAGATTAGCCAGTACGATGAGCCATTCTGCCAGAGCGGATATATGGTGCTTTCAAGTGGCAAGAGGATTGGCATCAGACGGGCGCATATGGAAGAAGACACTGGAAAACTGTTACATGAAACAGTTGACGGCAAAAAGGTTTCTCTGATTGATTTTAACCGGTCTGGCGTCCCACTGGTAGAAATTGTTACAGAACCTCATTTTACCAATGCAGTAGAAGTGAAAGAGTATTTGCAAAAACTACAGCAAATTGTGCGTTACTTAGCAGTTGCAAATGCAGACATGGAAAAGGGTGAAATGCGGCTCGAGCCGAATATTTCCCTTCGAAAAATGGGCGAAACAGAGTTACCAGGTTATAAAGTTGAAGTAAAAAATATCAATTCGTTTTCTTTTGTTGAAAAAGCAATCACATTTGAAATTGCAAGGCAAGCAAAATTACTCGATACAGATACTCTGCCCGTACAGGAAACCAGGGGATGGGACGAAGATCAAAAATTGACAGTAAGTCAGCGTAACAAAGAAGAAGCAGCAGACTATCGTTACTTTCCTGAGCCAGATATTCCGCCGTTTGTCTGGGAAAAAACGTATATCGAACAGGTGCGAAAACAATTACCGGAGCTTCCCGAAGCAAAACAGAAACGTTTTAATGCTACCTATAGTTTACCTGGCTATAATGCGGAAATTCTTACCCGGGAAAGAACGGTTGCTGACTATTTCGAAGAAGCAGTAAAAATTGGTAAAATACACGCTATTGAAGCAAAAAAAATTGCAAACTGGATGATTAACAAAAAAATAGATATTGAAACTGTTTTACCTGCAACCCTTATTAAGGAAATAAAATCGGTAGAGGTTGTAGAAGAGTTACCGGAAGACACACTAAAGAAAATAATCAATAATGTAATTGATTCGCACGGAAAAGTTGTTACCGATTATAGAAACGGGAAAGAAAATGCATTAATGTTTCTTGTCGGACAGGTCATGAAAGAAGTAAAAGGAAAAGCAAAAGCAGAAACAGTAAGAGAAGCGTTAATAAACTTACTGAAGTAATCGCTTTCTATTTTCCGTTTATGGATGAAAGAGCGTCACAATCAAATCCGGATAGCTTATGGACTTATCAAAAAGGGCCTCGGTTTTCTTCTGCGTCTCTTCAGATTTTAGAAACAACGAAGCAACTTGGTTTACGGTACGGAGAAACGTTTGCTCAGTCTGCGTTCTTATTACGTGGCCTTGTGGCAAATACAGATATACAAAACGTTCTCCGAGCTTTCGATATGAGTCCTGTTGATATACTTGCTCAAATAGACACAGCATACCCCATCGATACTGATACTCCACAACTGGATCAGGAGATGCCGTCGGTAAAGATTTCAAACAGACTGCTGTCTATTATTAATGAAGCGAAAACAATTGCTGAACAAAGAAAATCTCCCAATACGTCTCCTCTCCATTTATTCGAGGCTCTTGTTCAAAGTGCAGATGGCATGGGTGCATATATTCTTGAGTCGAACGGAATCACAGTGGAAGCATATAATACATTTCTGCAGCGTACAAGATTAACCTAAAAAGGTTCATGCGCTTCTCGACAAGCTACCGCTTACCTTCTATAATGAGATCATTCTATGGTTGACTTCGTACATCTTCATAACCATTCTGAGTATTCCCTGCTCGATGGGCTTTCAAAAGTCAAAACAATGGTAAAACGGGCAAAAGAACTCAATCAAAAGGCTGTTGCCATTACTGATCACGGCAGTATGTACGGCGTCATTTATTTTTACCAGGCTTGCAAAGAAGCAGGTGTAAAACCAATCATCGGATGCGAAATTTATATCACTCCTCGAAGCCGGTTATCCAAAGAAGCGGGTGTTGATAAAGATTACAACCACCTTATTTTACTCGCTGAAAATAATACCGGGTATAAAAACCTCATGAAGATTGTTTCAAGGGCACATCTGGAAGGATATTACTATAAACCACGTACCGACCTTGCGTTACTCCAGGAACACCACGAAGGAATTATTTGTTTGAGCGCGTGTGTGAACGGATTTGTTTCAGATCCACTTTTAAACGGAAAACCTGAAGAGGCTGAAAAACGGGCAAAAAAATTAGCAGAGATTTTCGGCCCAGACCACTTTTATCTGGAAATACAAAAACACATCAAAGTCCCGCCGCAGGAAAAATTGAATCCCCTCCTTATTACTCTATCAAAAAAACTAGGACTTCCCCTTGTTGCAACGAATGATAACCATTATGTATATAATACTGACGCTCAAGCTCAGG
The DNA here is from genome assembly GCA_035946335.1 of Patescibacteria group bacterium. GTDB lineage: Bacteria > Patescibacteriota > Microgenomatia > Levybacterales > UBA12049 > PRDT01. The sequence goes on from DASYZL010000005.1 coordinate 7,068, forward strand.
AAATTCTGCTTTGTATTCAGACACAAACGACAATTGATCAACCCAACCGGAAACTCTCGATGATTGATTCTCCTGATTTCTTCATGAAATCTTCTGAAGAAATGGAACAGCTGTTTCAGGAAATTCCCCAAGCTGTCACAAACACAGCAAAGATTGCTGATATGTGTAATGTAGAAATAACCCTGGGGAAATGGATTATGCCCAAATATAACGCACCAAATGATATGACCCAGGATGATTATTTAAAGAAATTAGTTTTGGAGGGTGCGGTAAAACGCTATGGAAAGATGACTCCGGAAATCCAGGAACGCATTGATTATGAATTATCGATTATTCTCAAAAAAGGGTATGCTACCTATTTTTTGACTGTTGCAGATTTTGTCAACTGGGCAAAAGACCATGGCATCAGTGTTGGTCCCGGACGAGGCTCTGCTGCAGGTTCGGTTGTATCATACGTATTAAATATTACAGATATTGACCCGTTTTTCTTTCGACTTCCTTTTGAACGGTTTTTGAATCCGCTTCGTCCCAGTGCTCCTGATATTGACCTAGATTTTGCAGATATCCGTAGGGAAGAAGTCATTAAATATGTCACAGAAAAATATGGGGAAGATAAGGTTGCGCAAATTATTACCTTTGGAACAATGGAAGCTCGTGGTTCTGTCAGGGATGTCGGACGGGCACTCGGTATGCCATATGCAGGGCCGGACAGGATTTCCAAAATGATTCCACCAGGCTGGCAGGGACATGCGATGACTCTGGATAATGCACTTGACCAAAGTCCTGACCTTAAGCGTGCGTACTTACAGGAAGAAGATACAAAAAAACTGATTGACCTTGCAAAGAAAATTGAAGGGGTTGTACGCCATGCTTCCGTTCACGCAGCAGGTGTTGTCATTGCCGACAAACCACTTACAGAATATGTTCCGCTGCAACGGGAGCCCAATGGCGAAAAAGTCGTAACACAGTATGATATGTACACTGTTGGCGAAGATGGGGTGGGTTTGCTGAAAATGGATTTTCTGGGTCTACGTAACTTGACAATTATTGAGGAGTCGTTGCGGTTTATTAAGCAAAATCAAGATACAGTAATTGATATTTCCAAGGTGCCACTGGATGATAAAAAGACGTATGAATTGCTTTCCAGCTCAGAAACAACCGGCATTTTCCAGCTTGAATCAGCTGGTATGCGAAGGTATATCAAAGAATTGAAGCCAACGACAATTTTTGACCTTATGGCAATGGTTGCGTTATACCGGCCAGGCCCAATGCAAAACATTCCTTCTTTTATTGCCCGCAAACACAATCCTGCGCTTATTACCTATCCTGATGACCGGTTGAAAGATATACTTGCGAACTCGTATGGCATTCTCACGTTTCAGGACGATGTACTCCTTACAACGATTACCTTGGCTGGATACACCTGGCTTGATGCAGATAAATTCCGTAAAGCAATGGGAAAGAAAATACCATCAGAAATGAAAAAACAAAAAGAGAAATTTATCCAAGGTGCTGTCCAAAACGGTTTAACACAAAAAAGAGCAGAGGAAATCTTCGAACTTATTGCTCCGTTTGCGGGATACGGGTTCAACAAATGCGTTATCGCAGACACAATCGTTACCGATGCATATTCCGGAAAACAATATGCTGTCGGGCAACTCTATAGAACAAATAAACAAATACATGTTCTATCTCTCACTGATAGTTATAAATTGAAGCCTTCACCTATCATTTCCATTCAAGAGAATGGTATAAAGAAAGTATTTGAAGTAATCACAAGAAGAGGGTTAAAAATAAAAGCTACAGATAATCATCCCTTTTTAACAATACAAGGATTTAAAGAGTTAAAACAATTAGCAGTTGGAGAGAGAATTGGAACTGCGCGTTATGCCCCGCTCCCTCAAAAAAAATATAATATTGCTGATTTTCGTATTGTGGTTTTAGGATACCTATTAGCAGAAGGAAACTTTTGTCATCCATCTGGAATATATTTCTATTCAACTTCTCAAGATGAAATTGATGATTTTATATATCACGCGAAACAATTTGAGAATGCACGTATTTCAACAAACACCAGTAAAGCTGCTTGTTCGGTGTATGTCGGGAGATTAAATAAGAAAAAGGGAAATAGCTTGTTTAACTGGATAGATCAACTAAACTTGTTGAACAAAAAGGCGACTCAAAAAATTATTCCTGATTTTATATACCAGCTTGATAAAGAACAGCTCTCGATTTTTCTCGCAAAAATGTGGCAAGGGGATGGGTCAATTACCCCTCAAAGAGGCGGTCAATTCTTTTACGCAACAAGCTCAGAATCACTTGCCAGACAGATGCAGCACTTATTGCTAAGACTTGGTATCATTAGCGTCATTCACAATAAAAGCTTTTCCTATAGGGGAAAAACTATGCCGGGTTTCACTGTTAATATCTCCCGCTACACGAATATTAAAGTATTCTCAGAAACAATCGGAAAATACCTAATAGGTGATAAGGTAAAAGCGTTGAATGAAATCATATATAACCATCCAATTCTTTCAGGAAAGCTTGATACGGTATGCGCTCGTGGAAGTAGAGATATTATTCCAGCTGAGATTCTTCCGGTAATACAGGAAGAAATATACACTACATACCAGTCTTTACGGGAGTATTCTTCCCAATCTGGGATTGCATTACGTTTGCTGTCATACGATGTAAAGAAAATTGGATTTTTAAGAGAATCTGTACAGTATATGGCTGATTCATTACATTCTCAAAAGCTTGACGCAATTAGTCATGCAGATGTGTACTGGGATGAAATTGTTGCAATTAATGCTATTGCAAAGGAAATGACGTATGATTTGACCATTGCAAGGACACACAATTTTGTCGCTAATGATTTTATTGTTCATAATTCACATGCTGCATGCTACGCAACTATCGCTTTCAGGACAGCCTACTTGAAAGCACATTATCCTGTTGAATTTATGACCGCGTTATTTACTGCTGAATCGCGGGGTACTACAGGACCGGTAAAAAATGAGAAAATTGCACAGGCTGTTGAAGAATGTAAGCGACTGGGCATTACCGTGTTGCCGCCGGATATTAACGCATCAGCTGCAGATTTTACCATTGAGTCCAACGCAAAGATCCGTTTTGGTCTATCTGCAATTAAAAATGTAGGTGAAGCAGCAATCAGGACGATTCTTGATGCCAGATCATCAAAGCCGTTCTCATCATTTGATGATTTCTGTAAGCGGGTGGAACTTGGCGCAGTAAACAAAAAAACGCTTGAAAGTCTTATTAAGGCAGGTGCTTTGGACAATTTTGGAAATAGAGCGCTGCTTTTGGCATCGATGAGTGAAACAACGGAAAAAATCACCAGAGAAAAGAAACAAAAAGCAGATGGGCAGGGAAGTTTGTTTGGCGATGATGATTTCGGGCAGCAACAGGTAAAAAACATGCACCTTGACGAAGATATCCCGGACTTTACAGACAGTGAAAAACTGGCGTTTGAAAAAGAATTTTTAGGTTTTTACCTGACAGCGCATCCACAGGCAGAAAACTTACAGAAAATACAATCCCTTATTTCCCATGAGCTCGAAATGCTTGAGACGCAGACAGAAAATGTGCAGGTAAAAGTCGGTGGGATTGTTGATACTGTGAAACGTATTTTTACAAAAAAAACAAATGCAGAAATGGCGTTTGTTTCGATTAGTAATGCAAAGGGAATCAGTGTTGAATGCGTTATTTTTCCGCGTGTTTTTGAAGCCTATCGGGATTTGTTGTTCCCTGACACAGTATTGGTATTTGAGGGAAAAGTTGATCTAAAAAATGACAAGCCGGTCATCATTGTAAATGAAGTTAGAAAAATATAATCAGTTATTTATTCTGTTACAGCATATGATGCTGCTGAAATACATATTTCTCCGAAAGTCTTCCTGCTAATTTCTTTAGGAAACGGTAAATTTATTTCTAATAGTTGTGTATGTATTACTGCCCCGATTGCTGCTTTAATAAGAAGAAAGTCACTTTCTTCAAAATTTGGAAGTGACCATTGTCCCCATAGCTCGTACTCTCCTTCGACAATGTGTCCGAGAAAATCAGGAAAAAATATATCAATTCTATTTCTTCCACTTGCATTGGCTATTTTTTCAGGAAGTATTCCTGCAAGTTTAAAATTGCTGGCACCACGTCTACGCGATGACGGCAAACATATTCGTCCCAATTGCGATAAATTAAAATTGAGATGTCCTTTTTGATTTACTTCTTCTCTAACGTATTCATGTGCATTTGACTGTATATAATTGTTTAAGACACTGATTAGTTTTACTTGTTGAGCTAATGGATAGATGTATCCACATGAAACGATACATCCTGTTTGTAGGTTTTTCGCAATCTCTCCGCAAATTTCCGGTAACACTGCAAATTCCGGTCTGCCAGTTTCTCCTTCATATGCGAAACGTCTGTTTGCTTCGTCGAAAAGCCTATCGAGATCAGTTACCGGACTACCCGGTTGTATCATATTCGGTACAGAACTAGCCATAGGGAGCCACAAGTTTCTTTCTGTCATTCTTGCGGAATTATAGCAGTTACTATCTTATAGTCAAATATTTTCTGCTTGACTCATAAAGCCGATCCACGGTAAAATACGGTATGGCAGCAGAATTTGCCGGTCAGACACTGACAACAATCGGTTCTTTTCCCCTGACGAATACATTCCTCACGACACTACTCACTGACGGAATTATCATTGCGGGGATTGTTGCTCTTCATAAGCATGTAAAAAAAATTCCAGGATTTTTTCAAAACATGATTGAGTTCGTAGTTGATGGTTTATACGGGTTGACAGAAACAGTTGCAGGAAACAACACAAAAAAAATCTTCCCCTGGTTTATGGGATTTTTTGTTTTTATCTTAGTTGCTAACTGGTTATCACTGTTTCCCGGGTTTGAAACAATAGGTTTTACGAAAAACGGTACTTTTATTCCCTTTCTCAAAGGTGCAACAAGTGATATTAATTTGACACTTGGGCTCGCTCTGGTTTCTGCAATAGCAACGCACGTACTGGCAATTCGTACTATTGGCATTGGTGAGTACCTTAGCAGGTATTTTTCCTTAAATCCGATTTTTTTGTTTGTCGGTCTTCTGGAACTCGTTTCCGAAGTAACAAAAATCATCTCGCTTTCTTTCCGGCTTTTTGGTAATATTATGGCAGGGGAAGTCGTCCTGACAACGGTTTCAAAAATGTTTGCATTTATTTTACCGCTCCCCTTTATTTCCCTTGAAATTATTGTCGGACTGGTACAAGCGCTTGTATTTTCGATTTTAACGATGACATTTATGTCAATTCTCATGACACCACATCACGAAGGAGGTGAACATCACTCATGACACTGAGTATCTCAGGAGGTCTTATTATCGCTCTCGGTGGTATCGGACCAGCTCTTGGTATCGGACTTATTGGTGCGAAAGCAATGGAGGCATTGGGACGTAATCCTGAAGCATCAGGAAGAATTCTTCCTGCAATGCTTTTGGGAATGGCGTTTGCAGAAGCTATTGCAATTTATTCACTCATTCTTGCTTTCACAAAGTAATTTTGTAACTTGTTTTTTTGAGCAAAGCGAAGAATCTCACATTGATTCTTCGTTATTCTGAGAAAGGCACGTGTATGCAGCAACTTTTATCAAATTTTGGTGTTCAGCCGTTATTACTGGCTGCACAAATTGTCAATTTCCTTATTGTTCTCTACCTGTTAAACCGGTTTGCTTTTAAACCGATTCTCAGAATATTGGATGAGAGAAAGAAAACGATTGCAGAAAGTATAAAAAATGCTGCAGAAACAGAGAAGCTCTTGCAACTGACCGAGCAAAAAGAAAAAGCAATCCTGAAAAAAGCGCAGCAACAGGCTCAGCAGCTTTTGGCTGACGCAAAGGCACAGGCTGAAGCGACACAGGAAGAAGCAGAAGAAAAAACGCGTGCGCTGACAGAAAAAATGCTCTCAGACGCAAAGCGTCAGATAGATGAGCAGGCAAAAACTATTGAGAAACAACTTGCAAAACATACCGTTGAGGTTGCGTTATCATTACTTGAGAAATCACTTACAGGCATATTTGATGAAAGAGAACAGAAGTCTGTTCTGATAAAGGCAAGCAAACAACTGGAGAAAGAAGTGCGGTAAGTTCCTATGACGCATAAAGATATCAGACAACTTGTTTCAGTAAGTTTTTCCAAAAATCAACTTGATGAAAAAAAAGTAGCGAGAATTGCGCATCTGCTTTCGCGTAAGGACCTGAAAAAATATATCAGGGGGTTGAAACTTGCTGAGAAAAAGCATAATGTTTATGTTGCGACTGCGGCAAAAAATGTTTATAATACAAAGGAATTAACGGTAATTTTTAGAAATAAGCAGTTTGTTTTTACCTTTGATCCGTCACTGCTCCTGGGACAGCGAATTGTCGATGATGACATGGTATATGATGTAAGTTTGAAAAGCAGACTGGAACACTTCCTATCACAGCTAACTGAAGACTACGATGAATAACGCAGACGATATTATCAAAAAATTAGAAAATTCTCTCATGACAGTGAATGTGTCACCGAAAACGCAGAACATCGGTGTTGTAGAAAAAGTGATGGATAATATCGTTATTGCAAGCGGTCTTTCCAAGGCGAAAATGGGTGAGGAGGTACTTTTTAATGACGGTACACCCGGGCTTATCCTCAATTTAGATGAAGATGAAGTTGGTATAGTACTTCTTGGAAAAACCGAAAAACTTGAAGAAGGCGGTATTGTCAAGACAACGGGAAATATACTCAGTGTCCGGGCCCATGAAGATTTATTAGGACGGGTTATTAATCCTGTTGGTTTGCCGCTGGACGGGAAAGCAGCAGTGAAAAGTGGTAAGGCAATGCCTCTGGAAAGAATTGCAGCAGGAGTAATTGAGAGGCAACCGGTTGATACGCCCATGAAAACAGGTATTACCGCAATTGATGCGCTTTTCCCAATAGGTCGGGGACAACGTGAATTGATAATCGGAGACAGAGGGTTGGGAAAAACCGCAATTGCAATTGATACTATCATCAACCAGAAAAAGAATAATGATAAAGCTAAGAAAAGTAATGGGGGGAAACGGTTACTCTGCGTGTATGTTGCCATTGGACAAAAACAATCTACCGTAGCGCAGGTTATTGAAAAATTACGGGAAACCGGTGCGCTTGATTACACAATCATCGTCGCCGCAAATGCAGCAGACCAGGTTTCTTTGCAATACCTTGCGCCCTACGCAGGCATTGCAATCGCAGAATATTTTTTAGAAAAAGGTGAAGATGTATTAATTGTCTATGATGATTTGACAAAACATGCGTGGGCATATCGGCAAATCAGTCTGGTGCTCAAACGTCCCGCAGGACGCGAAGCATACCCTGGAGATATTTTTTACCTGCATTCTCGTTTGCTTGAGCGTGCGGTCCGTCTGAATAAAAACTTTGGAGGTGGATCCATCACTGCCCTTCCTGTTATTGAAACACAGGCAGATGATATTTCCGCATACATTCCGACAAACGTTATTTCAATTACGGATGGCCAGATTTTTTTGAAAAGCGATTTGTTTAATGCAGGTGTCAGACCGGCAATAGATGTTGGTCTCTCTGTTTCCCGTGTCGGTGGCGCTGCGCAAACAGGCGCAATGAAATCAGTAGCGGGGCGAATTAAACTCGAACTGGCACAGTATAAAGAACTTGCCATATTTGCACAATTTGGTTCAGAACTTGATCAAGCGACGCTGAATCAACTTGAACGGGGTAAGCGGCTCACGGAAATCCTGAAACAACCGCAGTACTCCCCTCTTTCTGAAGCAGAAGAAATTTTGTCTATCTGGTCCGTGACAAACGGTTTTACTGATGATATTAAGGTTGAAGAAATACAGAAATTTGAAAAAGCATACCGTCAGTATGTCGCAACACATGAAAAAAAACTCATAGAAACCCTTTCCTCAGGCGCAAAGTTAGATGAGAAAACAATAGAAAGTTTAAAAAAAGTGACAGTTTCGTTTAAAAAAACATTTTCATAGTTATGGCAAATACTTTAGCACTTCGGAGACGGATTAGAACAGCGCAAAATATAGGCAAAACAACTCGCGCGATGCAAATGATTGCAGCGTCACGGTTGAAAAAAGCCCAGCACGCAGCTGTTTCTGCCCGTCCGTATGTCGAAAAACTGACAGAAGTAACACAAAATGCTGCACCGAAAGAATTGCACACTCAAGAGCGTATTAACCCGTATCTGAAAAGTCCATTTACCGTTAATAGAGCACTGTATCTTATCATTGCCCCGGATAAAGGTTTGTGTGGCGGGCTTATCACAAACCTGGTGCGAGAATATATGAAAATAAAGAACGGGAAAAATGCAGAGTTTATTACCATAGGTAAAAAGGTTGAAGGTCCGGTTGCAGCAAGTAAGCAACTCATTGCAAGTTTTCCCTTTGGGACAACATTGCCCTCATTTGCTCTTGTCCCGCCACTCGTTAAACTGATCAATGAAGAGTATTTGGGCGGGAAAGTTGATAGCGTGATGATAATCAGTACGAAATTCGAAAGCGTTTTTTCCCAAATGCCTATTGTTACACAACTTCTTCCGGTAATGCTTGAGCCATTGCAAGAGACACAGACACAAGACAAGTTATTTGAGCCTTCTGAACACCTGTTGCTGCCACTACTGTTGCAACGATATGTAGAAATGGTTATTTACCAGCAGCTTCTAGAGAGTTATGCATCAGAAAATGCGGCAAGAATGATTGCAATGCAAAATGCAACAAATAACGCGAAAGACATTGTGAATGAGTATCAACTTCTCTATAATAAAGCCCGTCAGGAAAAAATAACGAACGAAATTCTGGATATTTCCTCAGCGAGTGTTGCGCTCAGCAGCGAAGAATAAAAATATGGCAAAAACAGAGAAAGGTATTATTATTAAAATTCAAGGACCGGTTATTGACGTTCGGTTCGCAGGTGAAACACCGCTTATCAATGAAGCGCTCTCCGTTGCATTACCGGATAAAAAAACCTTGACTCTTGAAGTCGCGTTTGAGACTGGAAATCACGAAGTAAAAACTCTGGCGCTTGGTTCTACTGACGGATTATCACGAGGCATGGAGGTGGAACGGACATATGCGCCTATTTCAGTTCCTGTTGGCAATGAGACACTGGGAAGAATTTTTAATGTACTTGGGGAAACCATCGATGAAGGCAAGGCAATCCCACCCTCGGTTACACGTGAACCCATCCACAGGAATCCTCCGCCGCTTATTGACCAGACAACAAAGCCACAAATACTTGAAACTGGTATTAAAGTGATTGATTTAATTGCTCCATTTACCAGAGGAGGAAAGATAGCAATTTTCGGTGGAGCTGGCGTAGGGAAGACAGTTATCATCAAAGAGCTTATCCGTAACATTGCAATGGAGCACAAAGGGCATGCTGTTTTTGCAGGTGTGGGTGAACGGACACGTGAGGGAAATGATTTGTGGCTTGAGATGAAGGAGGCAAACGTTATGAATAAAACTGTCATGGTCTACGGGCAAATGAATGAACCACCGGCAAACAGAATGCGCGTTGGTCTTACTGCATTGACGATGGCTGAATACTTCCGTGACGTAAAACATGAAGACGTTTTATTATTTATCGATAACGTATTCCGGTTTGCTCAAGCTGGTTCTGAAGTATCTGCGCTTCTCGGACGTATGCCCTCAGCAGTAGGGTATCAACCAACACTAGCTTCAGAAGTTGGACAACTCGAAGAACGCATTACCTCAACAAAAAACGGTTCAATAACTTCAGTGCAGGCAGTATATGTGCCGGCTGACGATTATACCGATCCAGCGCCTGCAACAGTCTTTTCGCATACTGATGCAACTATTACGTTAGACCGTGGACTTGCTTCGCAAGGATTATTCCCTGCAGTTGATCCGCTTTCATCGTCATCCCGCATTCTCGATGCGAATGTTATCGGTCAGGAACACTACGACATAGCGCGAAAAGTACAACAGGTATTGCAACGCAACAAAGAGTTACAGGATATTATCGCAATTCTGGGGATAGATGAATTGTCCGATGAAGATAAGCTTATTGTGATACGGGCACGGAAAATACAGCGGTTCTTAACACAGCCGATGTATGTTGCAGAAATTTTCGGTGGTCCTCCAGGCAGATATGTCAGAATTACTGATAACGTTCGGGGATTTAAAGAAATCTTGGAAGGGAAACACGACGATTTACCGGAACAGGCGTTTTACCTAGTGGGGACAATTGAAGATGCAATACAAAAAGGAAAAGAGTTGAAAAAGGAAGGAAAATAATTCCTCATGCCTCTCCATATACAAATCATTACGCCGGAACGAACATTGCTTGATACAGAAGCAGATGAAATCATTGTTCCTACAACCACTGGAGAATTGTCTATCCTCCCCAACCATGTTAATCTAGTAACACAGGTTGCTTCAGGCATTCTGGTCATAAAAGCAAAGGGGAAAGAAGAATCAATTGCAGTCGATGGTGGGTTTATCGAGGTAACGGAAAAATCAGTGACAATCCTGTCTGACTATGCGATACACGCGAGAGAGGCCAGTGCTATTCAGGCTGAAGAAGCGAAAAAGAGAGCGGAAAAAGCAATGAAAGAAAAGAAATCCCTGGAAGATTTTGCGACAGCAGAAGCGGCATTCAGAAGAGCGATATTAGAACTAAAGATTGCAGGAAAAATACGTACGGCAAAATAAAATATTGCCTATGATATAATCCACGCATGCCAATCGCTGAAGATGATTCACACAGATACGAACCAGGTATTGTCAGTAAGTTCTGGGATAAAAATATAATAACGTTTGTAAATTTACCCCATGAAGAACTTGCAACTAAGTTACTATATGGACTACAGGAAGAAGTATGCTATAAAGCTCACCATAAAATGACTGCAGACAGAATATGGGCGAAGCTATTTCTTTCCGTTGGAACTGCAACTCTTGAAAACATTGCTAAAGCATATTCTCCTAAACAGGATATATCAACATCCTTTGTTAATGTCCCCGATTCTGTACGAAATTTAGCATCTCTTGGTTATGCTGCCACTGCGCTTGGAATAGTGTATCTAGCGTTAAGAGATGGTATACCGGAGTCTGACGTAGAGCCTGATCCTGATATGGAACCTGTTCTCAATGTAAGCAATATGATTGCAATGTATGAAAATGAGGCTCAGATAAAATCATGTGTACGGGTAAGAGGCGAAGGATGGCCAAGTACGCAAGAAGAGAAAATGGACGAATCTTATGCATCATATTTACTGGAATCAATAACTAAGTACGGTATTATGAATATTTTTCTTCCAGATGTTGGCCCTTTGCCCCAAAATGTAACAATAATGCTTAATAAGCTTAATGCTCGAAGCAGCGCACAAAATCTTAACAATGTTTTCTTGAAAAATTTCTGGAAAGTGGGAGGCGCAATGAGTGCATACTCCTTTGAAGCAAGAGAAACTGAAGCACAAAGAATTGAAGGAAATAGAGAACCCGTCCCGGAATATCTTAATAGGGAGAAAGAGGAAATTCCACTGCTAGAAATTTTCAATGATGATGAGCAACATCCATAGCTATGATAGTATGTGTTGTGCGAGATTTTCAGCTTCTACAAGAGTATTTGTTTCCATAAATTTTACCCGTAGTTCTCCAGCTCCCTCAAATCCTGAAAGATAGATTTTAAAATATTTTTTTAACACTGCAAACGGTCGTGTATCTCCCCATGTTTCTTTAAATAAATGAATATGTTGTAAAAGAAGCGTCATCCGCTCATGTACTGTTTTTTCCTCCGGGCGTATGTTTTCGTTAAATAACCAGGGGTTATGGAAAATACCTCTCCCGATCATAATACCATCCACTCCATACTGTGTGACTTTTTCCCTTGCTTCCTTCAGGTTTTGTATATCGCCGTTGCCAAAAATCAGCGTATTGCTTCTCATCTTGTTACGCATTGTAACGACGTTTCCAATTTCATTCCAGTGTGCAGGAACTTTTGACATCTCAGCAACGGTTCTCCCATGAATAGTAATGACTGCAAGCTGCTGGTCAAGTAAAAAACCTATCCACTCTTCCCGCTGGTTTCTCTTAATGCCAAGGCGTGTTTTGATGCTCACGGGAATTTTTCCGTTACTTCCCTCTTGTGTTGCCTGAATAATTTCTTTTGCCAGGGTGTGGTTGTTAATCAGTGCCGCGCAGTAGCCTTTTTTTATGACATCACTCTGTGGACAACCCATGTTGATATCTATGCCATCAAAACCCATTGCGACAATATCTTTTGCCCCTTTATAGTAATTCTCGGGTTTGATTCCCCAGATTTGCGCAACAATTGGTTTTTCTTCTTTACTGAATTGTAGCCGTTTTGCCACCTGTTCTTTTCCTGCAGAATAGAGTCCATCAACGTTGGTAAATTCTGTAAAGAAAACATCCGGCCGGCCACACGAGAGAATAATACGGCGGAATACCGTATTTGTGACATCCTCCATTGGCGCAAGAGAGAAAATAGGTTTTGGTAATTTGTCCCACAAAGTCATTGGGCAATTGTACTAGAAAAGAAGGAAAATTAGAAGCCAAGTACTTTGTTAACGAAAATAATATGAATCCTTTCCGGACTTATTTCTCTATTGATAATCAAGAGTTTACTTACATAACTTCCCGTTGTCATATGATAGACGTTATTAATCCTGACTGATTCCAGGGGCAAAATATAGTCATAAATTCTCTTCATTCCCTCTTCTACATTTTCAACAATCTTTTGCGTCCCAACAACCCAAATAACATGTGCCGATCCATATGCATACGCTGGCAGTTGACTGCCGGTATTAGAAGCTACCAGCACTTTGCCGTCTTTTGTAACTGCATGGACGCTTCCGACAGTATACTCAGGTGCTGCACCAAGTTTTTGCATCTCAAGACTCTCTGTTTTTCTATCCATTGATTCCAATTGCTTCCTAATAGATTCATATTTTCCTGATTCCACAATGTCATGTGCAATACTAGTTTCATCTAGGGTACGTGAGGTCATATTCATGACTTTCGCATGTTCGGGAATAAGATCAAAGACACGTTTTTTCGCTTCTTCTGGAGTCTGCACAAATACTGCATCCATGCCATTCTTCTTCAGTGCTGCTATTGTTTCTTCAACTGTTTCTTTCGATGCCGGGGTTGCAAATTGCTGTTTTATTTCTTCCATACAAATAATAATAACATGAACACTACGCTTTGCAAGTACGTACCTTTTTGTGGTATAGTTACTTTTATGAAAGTGACCAAAAAGGATGATTGTTTATATTGTTTTCCTGTGCAAACAACGCTTCGGGTTATTGGTGGTAAATGGAAACCGCTCATTCTCTGGCACTTACAGGAGTCAACATTGCGGTTTAATGAATTGTACAAGCGTATTGAAGGCATTACGCAAAAAATGTTAACCCAGCAACTTCGCGAACTGGAAAAAGACGGATTAATAAATAGGCATGTCTATCCAGAGATTCCCCCACGCGTTGAATATTCCATGACCACGTACGGACAAACTTTGCAGCCAGTTCTGTTTACTATGCAACAGTGGGGAGCGAAACATGAACTCAAGAAGAATGGAAACGAGAACAGTATTCAAAACCTCATAAGGTAAAATATCTAACAGATTTCAGTCAATTTTCAGTTTTCTTTGATAAACAATGGACTATGGTATTCTCTTCTTCGATCCACGCGTTCTTATTAGGGTTATCTTCACTCCTGATTATGACTATTCATGCCTCCTCCCATAATGGGTTTGCTCTTTCCCCTGATGTTTCATCAAATGTGAGCAGGAATTGGGCAGGATACATTGCAACAAACGGTTCGTTTACCAGTATCTCTGGAACATGGGATATTCCCTCAATTACAAACGGAAATTACGGAAGTGATGCGGCGTGGGTAGGTATTGGAGGGGTTAGCAGTAATGATCTTATTCAAGCGGGAACACAAGAAACAGTGAATAGGAACGGACAAGTATCGTATGAAGCGTTCTATGAAACTCTGCCCGATGTATCCCGTGCATTGTCTATAACAGTTAATGGAGGGGATTCGGTAACAGTGAGTGTAACACAAACTTCCAATGGGGTTTGGCAAATAAACGTGAAAGATAATACAAGTGGACAAAGTACACAGGCAAACGTTTCATATACTTCTTCCCTTTCGTCAGCTGACTGGGTAGAAGAAGCACCAAGCGGTATGAGAAGTATTTTGCCCTTGGATAATTTCGGGTCTATCCAATTTACTAATTTGTCTACCATAGAAAATGGCAACACAGATAATCTGAGTCAGGCAAATGCTTCTGCAGTCACAATGACCAGTATTCAGAATCAACCACTTGCCTCTGTTTCCGCTTTGGGAAGTGATAATGCAAGCTTCACGGTGAGTCGTACTGCCACCTCTTCCCTGACAAACATTACACCTTCGTACCGTTTCTATCATAGAGGTAGTTGGGTTCACAGGAAACACTACTTTTTCTATTATTGATGTTCACTTTCTTTTTGAGCAAAGCACCAACAAACAAAAAATATACATAGCTCAAAAAGAATTACCCATAAAAATGGAATTGCATATGTACTCCCATACATATAAAAATAACACTGATAAGGATGAAACATACCCCTGATTTAGGAATAAAATCTATGAGCTTCATATTTGCGATACAACATTACATTATTTCTCTGCAAATGTTCTATTTGTCATTTTGTAGTAAATTTCATACAATGCAAAGATAATATCTGCCGGAGTAACTCAGTGGTAGAGTAGCGCTTTCGTAAAGCGCAAGTCAAGGGTTCAAATCCCTTCTCCGGCTCATTTTGCTATGTTATACTAAAGGTATTATGGCAAGTCGTTCCCGGTTATCAGAAACAGTAGAAAGGCGTAATATGAAACGGCTTGTTTTTTCTGTTGCCGGTATCATTACCGTATTGTTTGTCGTTATAAAATTCGGTATTCCCACTCTGATTAATTTCAGCTTGTTTTTGTCAGGTGGAGGAAGTACTGTAACAGCAAACAACCAGCAATCTCCTTCCATTTTATACCCGCCAACCATCAACATGCCATTCACCGCGACAAATAGCGCTTCAATTATTGTCTCAGGGACTGCCCAGCAGAAAACATCAGTGCTATTGTATGTAAACAATACGTTGACAGACACAGTTGATACGCAGGATAACGGGACCTTTTTCTTCCACAATGTAACAATAAATTCCGGACAAAATACGTTGCAGGCGAAAACGAAAAACGATAAATCAGTTAGTGATTTTAGCTTCCCTGTAACTGTTTCTTACTTGAATAAACCTCCATCCCTGACAATTGATAGTCCGCATGATGGTGATACCATAGCAAAAGATTCATCATCAGTAACCGTGAGTGGAAAAACCGATTCAGAAGCTCATGTGACAGTAAACGGATTTTGGGCTGTGATAGATGCAAATGGTACGTATTCCTATAATCTGTCATTACAGGGAGGGAATAATGATATCAAAGTTGTTGCAACAGATCAGGCAGGTAACACCACAGAAAAAGATATTAAAGTGAATCACGCACAGTAGCCTTACGTTGACGATGTAGTTTTTTTCTCAGGTTGAAGAAGTCCTTTGGAGAGACAAAAGATACCAAGTCCAAACAGAAGAAAAGCAGGAATATATAACAAAACCCACTGCATGTGATAGATAAAGGTGTGGCTTCTACCTATTATAGGGGGTAATGCTATCCACAGATTGGATGTAGCGGCGCCAGCGATATAAATGGCAAGAAATCCCAGAAAATAACCAGTACCTGTATAAAGTAGTTTCATATTTTTATACTACCACAAAGATCACTTCTGTTGTCAAATGTTACGTTTACATAACCCGTTCTGCTCATTTATGAACACATGTTATCTCTTGAAATGAGTGAGCTGTTCATCCAAAATAAAGGCATGCCAGATCAATCACCTCATCAAGCATCGTACAGGAAAATTAGATTAGTTCCTGATGCATCTCATCAGCCAGTTTCAATCTATAGAGCTAATACCATTATACACGATGTGCCGAACTCTACGCAGAGAACAACGGATGGGTTAAGACCAACAGAGAGCTCTACGGTTCCAGATTCAGATATGCACCACATCGAAACCCTTACGCAACAGGAAGCGATTACCGGAAATAGTGTGGATGAAGGACAAACAATTCGCGCCTCATGGCATGAATTTTATGAGACGTTACGAAACCCCGTAAATGCATCTGTTGAAGCATCCGCTCATCAGGATGGTTCTTCTGCGCTCTACGACAATGCAAGTGGAAGTCCTGTTTCTCCCAATAAAACTGAGTATGTACCAGCACTGAGTAATACTTATCCACCTGCTATAGGCAAGTTAAGCTGGCAAGAAATGCAAAAGCAGAGAGCAGCAAAAGCAGAAAGAGTAAGAGCAGTTGAACAAAAAAGATTTAAAGAAATGCAGGCAATTCAAGATCCTGACTTGATCCGCTTGCCTGATGGGAGGATAGTACATAAGACAGAACAGAGTCCGAAAGTACAAATGTTTCGCCAGAAAATAGCAAAAGAGACGATACAGAATATGAAAAAAGGCCGAAACCTTGACACATACTCTCAAAGTCAGATTGTCTCTGAAACTCCTTCGGAATTGCTATTGATACCGACAAAACTTGTTAAAAGGCTACATATATTTCGGAATAAAACTGATAAGTTTCAAACGAAACTTGCCACCAGTGTGAGATATGGAATATAAAAATACATGGTATCTTTGTCTTTGTATAACTTAGTTATATGATAAGTCCTGCCAATACCCATAACCAGGCCATAATTGATGGATAAAACAATGTATTTTCAAATATTGCATTCACACTCATTGCTGCAAATGAGGCAAGAACTAACACACCAATCCCCTTTTTTTTTACAGATGAAACAAATATTGTTCTAAGAAAAAAAAGATACGCAAGTAATCCGATTATTCCTGTTGTTGCCCATACAAAAAAGTAGCTATTATTAACCCCTCCCCCATTATGAGTACTTTCCCATCCGCTTGTTGCAATAAACCCTTTTTTTAACTGTGCATACCGGTATGCATCAAATCCAACACCGAAAACCGGACTATCTTTAATAATTGCCATTGCCCGGAAAAGGTTGTCAAACCGGGCTGCAGTTGAAGCAGTACGTAACAGGTTGGTTCCTTCACTTTGTTTTGCAAACAGGAACACAATAATTATTCCGGTTACCAACAGGATTACCATACTGGCTCCTATTAATTTTCTATATCCCTTCAGAAAAAGCAAAACAACGACGCCAGTCCCAAGCGCAATATATGCGCTTCGGGAAAACGAAAGAAATACGGCGCTACTTCCTACCCCTGCCACCACGAGATAGAAGAGCGAATACGCTCTTTTCTCAAGATAAAGATAGAGACAAAGTAAGGTGAAGAGAACAAGAAAGCTCCCGAAAAAATTAGGATCTAAAAATGTGCCAAACATTCTATAGAGGTGCTGGTCCCACCCGTCATAAATAAGATTACGTAGTGACGGATATAAAAAATACTGTATGTAACCACATATGGTAAGAAGTATGCCACACATGAAAAAAACAAAGGGTACATGCTGTTTTTTCTTTTCAGAAAGTTGTGAGATGACGACTGCTATGCTGGTATAGTCAACAAAGCGCAGAAAATATAATGATGCAATGAGCACATCATGCACAGGTAAGACAAATATATTGACCAAAAGTGAGAGGATGCAGGTTGCATAAAAACCCAACATGGGAAATAAATATCTTGGAAACGGTTTCCTTTTGGTGAAAAAAATACCATATCCAATTACTGTCAATAATGTCATGCCAACATCCAGCGGACTCACCCGGATACCGGATGGGAAATCTATCGCAAAGACTTGCCCTAGCGGGTACAGTAAAACAAAGGTAATCCAGAGTAGTACAGTTAGTATGTCCATAGCGTGTTCCCTGTTGTATATAATTGTACATGAGTTACAGAATTGCTGTATACCAGATGCAAGTATCTAAAGCGATTTGGTATTGCAGTATTTTGTATAGCTACGTAATCAAATGTATCCCATTTCTTTACCCAGGAATTATCAACAAAAGGAAAGTCTACATAATAGAGGTTATGAAATCCATAGAGGAGTACTGTATCAGTTTTTTTGATATGTGTGGCAAAGTATCCATCGGTATCTGCAAAGTCACCAAAAGAAAAATTAAGATTTTTTGCAAGAAATTGTTGTTTCGTTTCGCTTCCAAGAATAGCAGGAATATATTTTTCCGCTGCTGCGAAACGATAAAAAATACCAATGCAACTTGCAATATAAATACTTGCAATAAGAATATTTCTTAGTGCATTTTGCATGCGAACTGTTAAGAGTGTTGTAACAAGAAGCGATAATTGTGGTAGGTATGGAAGGATAAACCGTCCTCCACCAGATTGCGGGGTAATGTACCATACGAGAAGACTCAACAAAGAATACAAAAAAAGATAGGGGAATGTTTTAAAGATTCTTTTCCCGTAAGCGATAAGAAGTGGAAACGCAAGTGCATAAACTGGAGACAAAGGGTCAGGAGAAGAGGTGAAGAGCATAAATATACTCCTCAACAGATACAAAGGATCTATTACTTTTCCATAGCCATGTATTGGATAAGCAGAGGAAAAGAGTGGATATACAGGATTCCCTGTATGAATATATGAAAAAACAAACCACGGAAGTGCGATGCTAAGAGCGATAAAAACATATAGTAAGCTTTTCCTAATGGTCCTTTGCAGATGTTCGTACCCTTTTACATCACGGAAGAAAATAAGCGGAATAAAGATAAGCAAAGAGCCGATAGCAATCAATTTTGTCGTAATTGCTGCTCCAAGGAATACTGCTGATAGCACAAAGTATGATTGTTTTTTCTGTTCTGTCCAGTTAAGAAATGACCAAAAGGCAAGTAACTCGAAAAACGTTCTTCCAAGATCAATGTATGCACTTGAGCTTTCCCAGGAAAAAACCAGATTTGTGGTAACGATAAGTGTTGCGATTAGGGCAAGAGGTCGGGAAAATAGTTTCTTTCCGATTGCAAATGTTGCAACAAGACAAAGGATACCAAAAAGAAAGTGAATGAACTTTGCGCCATTTTCCTGCATGAAGGCAATTGCGGGAACATAGAGCATTTCAACAAGTTTTGGCATGTCCGTGTAATACAGTAGTCCCCCGAGTATGTGGATAATTGCATGATGGAGCAGGTATATCTTTGGCAATGTAAGGTGGTACCACAGCGCATCAAAGCCTAGTTCAGGGCCAAAAACAGGAACGATGTTTACCAGACATTGAGTAAAAACAAGAAGTAGGGAAGAGAAAAACAAAATCTTTCCTTTTTTAGGTAAAAAAGCAAAGGAAATATTGGGAAGCAATTGCTTCTTATTATACAGGTATATACCATAACCAATGATATATCCACCTGTAGCAAAAAAAAGAACTGGTTCACGCAACCATCCAATCATGCCAAGTAAAAAAATACTATAGGAATAAGTAATAATTAAAATTGCAAGTGTAAACATACATTCCCTTTATACAATAGAAAAAACAAATAATGGAGGAGAATTAGTATTGCCCATAAAAGGAAACAAATAACTACGAAGTTTTTTGCCATAGTTGCCACAATTTTGCCCGCACAAGAAAAGAATGGAAACTCATCATCATTGCAACAAGAAATCCTGCAGTTCCATCCCTATACCCTCTTTTTAAGACATAGGTGACCAGAAATTTTCCTGCTGGAAATGAAAGTATTGAAAATAGATGAATTTTTTTTCTCCGGACATACAGTTCGTTAGCGCGAAGTGTTGTATAAAAATTGATTTCTTCAAGAAATGATTTTATATCCGGATGAGGGAAGTGAAGGAGGGGATTTTCCAGGTTTTCTGTCTCTCCGTTAACTTCCCATACTTCGTGAACATTCCCTTTCCATTTTCCGCTTCCTTTTTGAGCAAGGCGTACTAACCACATATTACCCGTTTCTCCGTGGACTAATTTTTTGTTCCATACATAATCTTCTCGCTTTACCAAAAATGCTTTTCTTTCATCGTTTCCACATATTTTTTCCTGAATTTCCCGGACAAGTTTTTTACTCACTTGTTCATCAGCGTCAACAAAAAATACCCAATCTCCTTTTGCTTCATCTATTCCGAAATTCCGTTGGTTTGCAAAATCATTCTCAAGTGTATGGGGAATTACTTTTGCGCCTTTTTGCTTTGCCAGTAGTACTGTCTTGTCAGTAGAATTATCATCAATAACAATTATTTCATTACACCACTGTACTGTATCAATACAGGCTGCTATGTTTGCTTCCTCGTTTTTTGTCAGAATAACTGCGCTAATGAGCATTGTATGCCTATTGTAGCATAGAGGTTTCTATCTTACGTATAAAAGATAAATCACTATCAATAGTGGATTAAGGAGACTAAAAAACAGACTGGACAACAATATGCTTTTTTGTATTGTTTTTATAGACAACAGGTATCCAAATCCGATCGCTAGCAGCGGAAGGGATGAAATGAACATACGACCTGAATAGGATTCACCTTGTTGCCAGGCAACAAATGAGGAAACCAGATATAATTCAGTCAGAAATACCAGTATCGAAGGGATGCCGACTGTTTTATTTCTTCTGGCAAACATTATGAGTCCTATGAAACTTAAAGCAGTAATTGGCGTCCAGAGGAACAACCCGTCATGGAGATTAAAAAGAACACCAAAAATATGAGGTTTTAAAAAATAAAATGGTTCTAAAGAATATGGATTCATCCTCCAGTATCCCCACATGCGTTGCCACAAATAGAACTGCGGGATAAATGTGATTACAGCGGTAGCAGTAATCAGGAGAAATTGCATAAGATACTTTTGTCTGGTAATCACCAGTGTTGAAAAAGGCAAGAGGAGAAACACGACATCCTGTGATCTAATAAGAGCAAGCAGACCAAGGAAGAATCCTTGCATGATTGCGTTTTGTTTTGATTTTTCACCCATCCAAAAATAAACAAAAAGGCAAGAGGTAAAAAATGAAACACTGTGGGAATTAACAACATCAATCGCCCCATAAAAAAGAAGGTTCGTGGCCAAAAATATGACAACACATGAAATAAGCGCAATTTTTTTTGAAAAAAATAGTTGTAGGGTTCTATAAAGTACAAATAATCCGGCAAAAACAAGCGCGACATCCGTGAGTCCAATGATAACCTGGTACACTGTATTATATCCATCGTTCAGCTTGAAAGGAGTGAGAAACAGGTGAACTGCGACATAAGGGATTACCCAAAATAAAGTCGTTCCGATTGAGTACTTATTTGCATGTGGATCTGATATGGTTTTAAAGGTAATAATACCGAGTTGTTTTGCGCTATCGGAAAAATCAAGTGTATGATGGATTAATATACTCGGAAGGTAGGCGAAGTAGTATCTCCCGTCGCCATACACTGTTTTTTTTACAATTAAAAAATGGAGTAAGAAAAGCAATATTGCAAAAAGAAATAGTGCAGTAAAAATGCGCTTTGCTGTCATAAGTAATACATTATAGTATCGCCCAAAAAGGATTGTCAAAGTAATCCGGAAATATGATATTCTCTGAAGAGAGATGTGTATGTTTTTAAAAAAGCCTGCAGTTCTATTTTGGGCAATACTGGTTTTCTTTTTGGTAAAAGGAATATATTTTTGTTTTTTTATTCCTCCCTGGGAAGCACCCGATGAAACAGGGCATGTCAAATATGTTCTGTATCTTTTTCACTATAAAAATGTACCTGCATTTGCTTCCCAGTCAAGCATAAAAAACGGAGATGGGACAATAACCTGGAGGTACCAAAGGAATACAGTTTTTCCAAAAATACAAAAAGGTGTCACCAACTTTCATGTAAATTTATTCAACAGAAATGAGTATCAACTGGTTAGAGGTGTATTAAATATTACCATTTATCCTCCGCTCTATTATCTTTATCTTGTTCCTTTTTATTTTATTTCATTACCGTTCTCCAGTTATATGTCCCTCATGTTTCTTCGCTTCGGTTCACTACTGCTTGGGATGGCTTCTTTACTGTTAATTTACAAAACTGCGAAATTACTTTTTTCCGGTTCTGTTTATATACCACTTCTTGCCATGCTTCTCATTGCACTACAACCAATGTTCACTTTTATTACCGCTGTTGTGAATAACGATACCGTTGTCATAATGCTATTTTGCCTTTTTATCTATTTGTCACTTCGTCTCATGCTTTTAAAAAAATACCCAACATGTATAAAAATAATACTCGTTGGTCTTATCGCAGGACTTGCTACCTTATCCAAGCCCCAATTATTTGTTACTATTCCACTTTACTTCATGCTTCTTTTTTTCAAAAACCCAAAAGGGATATACAACTGGATACTTGTCTGTATGAGCGTTCTCATTTTTCCTGCACTATGGTATATTCCGCAATTTTTACATGGAGGCACAGCAAGCTTTTCATATGCAATTTCCCGTATCCATCATAGCACTCCTCTATGGAGTTACCCAATCGATTTTATAAAGGCAAAACAACCGGTTGGGATTTTTATGAGTTTTTGGGGATACTTCGGTTGGCTGGATGTGCCAATGCCAAAATGGATATATGCCCTTTTTGCCTCCCTTTTATGTATCGCATTTTTGGGATGGATTATAGGAATAAAAAAGAAACGCATACACACCTCTTCTGCAATTGCGCTATTCTTAATAAGTAGCGTTGTTTTCTATTCGCTGGTAATTTTCCTGTACGATCTTCTCTACTTTACTCATAATTCGGTATTTGCCATACAGGGAAGGTATTTTCTTCCGCTGTTGTTTCTCCTGGTTTTGTGGATCTTACAGGGACTAAAATTCTACAGCAAGAAGTTACAGAATATCTTTATTGCAATTTGTATAATGGTTTTTATTATCAGCCAAATTACGATGTATTTCTCACTTAGTTCATACTATTATCATACATTTACATTTATTTCTCCGTTAACGGAAATATATCTGCAGTAACTAAGAAAAAAACTTTATTTTTATCAAAAAAAGCAGATTGTCCATTCCGTCTTTCCACATATGAAGTTTTTTTGTACCTAGGCGTTTCATGTCATGATACTCAATGGGAAATTCTGCGAACCGTTTGGAATTTTTCTTTAGTACCGAAATTTTTATCTCTTCTGAAAATCCCATTCCATAGCACTGGAAACGTATTCCTGGCAAAATTGATCTGCGAAAACAGAACATACCGGATTGGGAATCTTTGATATCAAATGAAAAAAATATTTGTGTGGCAAAGGTAAGTATCTTATTCCCTAACAAGTTAAGTAGCGGCATCGTATTGTTATATCGTTTATCAAACCTATTTGCTGAGACAAAATCAAGATCTTTTTCTTTGAGATAGCGCACAAGTTTTTTAATATCGTGTAGAGAATATGTATCATCACCATCCAGTACAACTATTACTTCGTTCGTTGCTTTTCGTATTCCTGTCCGGATAGCAGCGCCATATCCCTGCTTTTTCTCCCGTATTACCCTGGCACCTGATTTTCTTGCAAATTTCGCGGTTTTATCCGTTGAATTGTTATCAACGACAATGATTTCATCAAGGTATGCTGGTTTTGAAGATAAAATTTTCTGGATACCTTTTTCTTCATTGAAACAAGGGATGACAACTGATATGGTTATGTTTCCAACCATGATGTTATTATAGTTGAAGTAGTTTATGTTGAAAACAATGTTTATTTAGTGAGTTGTTTCTCCAGTAAATCCTGTACCATATTTTTCCAATAATCGTTTGCATCCTGTATGTTGCAATATGCGCTGTAACGGGATGATTTCACGTTGCGTAATGTCGGTAATGTTTCCATTGTTTTTAACAAAGAATGCATGAAACGTTGAAACCGTATGCACGTCATATAATTGCATACCCCTTTGACAAAGTACGTTTGCAAGTTTTTCAAGGTGGTTTGACTGGATAACAAATACCGAAGGATTTTTTGAAGCACGAAGGAGTGCAAGAGGACCATAAAGTGTATAATCAATACCATAAGATGTAAGAGGTTCTTCTCCGGTGAAGTAAATAAGGCTATGTTGTTCGTATGAAGGGATGTGATTGTTGACCTGATGCCACACATGCGTTAACAGAGATTCCTTCCTGTATTGTGATTCCTGGGTGAGGTAATAGTGTACTGTTATGACATTAATGAGAAGAAAGGTAATAAATATTGCCGACCCAAGAATTACATTTTTCTTATATAGCAGGTAAACAACGACAGCAAGAAGTCCGACCAATCCAAATCCTGAAATGGTAACGTACCGGTGAACTGATGAGATATAGCTTCTTGGATACTGTAGCCAACTGGGAAGATAAAAAAGAAAAGCCCAAAAAAACAATAAAAGAACAGTGCTCCATGTTTGAGAGCGGGTTTTTAAAAAACGTAATATAGCGTAGAACCATATGAAAAAAAGTGAAAATCCGACTCCTGTGGTAATGGTTTCAAATACGTTAGTGCTTTGTAAAGAAAACTCTGGTGTTCTGAAGTACGTATCAAAATATACATTAGCAAGCGTGCCAAAAAATATTTTACTGTTTCAAATGGAATTCGTTTATGAGGTCTTCCTAAAGCTCCCCCAAATGCCGTATCGGAAAATATTCTCCATATCACAAAAATTGTGATACTCATGGAAATAATAATGGTAAACTGCCACAGTTCTTTCCGTGTGAATATGCTTTTTTTGGTATGCATGTATTTATCGACAAAAAATAGCAGGATGAGAAACACGACAAAGGGGAATGCTCTTCCAGGGTCACAGGCAATTGCAAAAGAGAAAAAAAATACAAAAATGATAAACTGTTTTACTGACCGCTCTATGAGGTAATTACAGTAGGAGTAACAGGTTAGTAATAAGGCAATAAGATCGATTAAGACAACATGGACGCTTGACCATGTTGTCGGTTGTATCCCGACAAATGAGGTAACAAAAAGTAAGGAAAAAAAGATTCCAAGCTTTCGTGAACCAGTAAGTTTTGTTAGAAAAAGATAACCGGTAAACCCGCAAAGCGTACGTAACAAAATACCAACGAGCATGAATACCCGTGACTGTAGTCCGAAAACCTTATATAAAGTTATAAATTCCAGCACGGTAGCAGGATGTCCCCAATAGATGCCAAAATATTCAGGGTGGTATTTTGCCGCCCAAAGTAAATAGGAATCGTCATAAATAAATCCAAAATCGAGGGTTTTGTAGAATAATAAGAGTGATATGAAAAACAATATAATGATAAGTGACAATTGGAAAAAATAATTTTTAATGAAAGAGTACATTTTCGTCTTCTCCTTCAAAGAATAACAAAGTCAAATTGCCATGACAATGAATATATTGACCATGAAGCTCGAAGACACCTATAATGCGATGTATGCAAGGACAAAAGTGGGTAGCGAAAACTGAATACATACTTCTGCTGATAGTGATTACTTTTGCCAGTTGCTTGAGAGTATTATCATTCGGGTTTTGGATAGATGACTGGCCGCTTTTATGGGGATCTTTTTATAATACTCATTCTCTGATTCGTTTTTTTGACCATCCGGGATTACCCGTGGCAGTTTTTCTCTTTTCCCATGTGTTCGGGACGAATTCAGTACTCTGGTATCTTTTTTTATTATCGCTTAAAGTTATATGTGAGTACCTGGTAAGTATGTTTCTTTATACACTGACAAAGTCCAGGGTTGCAGGGTTTCTCTCAGGTATTTTTTTTGCTGCTTCATTTGCCGGGTATGAAGTTATTGATGCCATCTCAAACAGCACTGCTCTTCTTGCAGGCATTCTGATACTTGCCGCACTCATTTTTCTCCTTTCCGCATTACAAGGGAAGCGACAATTTCTTCAAGTCTTTTTTATTTTTCTTATCTTTTCTCTTTTCATAGACCCGGGTAGATCTGTAGCGGTTATCCCTATCCTCCCCTTTCTTTTATTACTCCTCCCGCAAACAAAAGAAAAACAGATAGTACAACGATTACTTATGAAGAGCATATTAATTGTGGTACTAGTGGGTATTCCGCTTTTCTTTTTCTGGTTCCTTACGTTTAAGCCTGATTCGCAACTCTCGCATATTGTTACCGGTATTTTTAAAAACCCGCTCTATATCCTTTCAAAAGCAGACAGGATAAAAAATTTCTTTGCATCAATCGCTAATTTAGCGGTAGGCATAGTGTATAGCATGCAACAAAATGAAATGGATATCGGCGTCTATTCGCCTTTATTTGGGATTACCGGTATTGGAATGGTTATGATTGGTATCATAAGTTTTATCGTTTATTTGCGTGAAAAAATGTATATTGCCGGGATGATATCCTTTTTTATTTTTTGGATATGTATTTTTTATCTCCCCAATTTTTTATCAGAGCCACGGGCACCAATGGCGGGTCCGCAACGATATTTATTTCTCTCAAGTATCGGGTCTGTTTGCCTGATTGCATACTTGTTAAGTATTCTGCAAAAGAAATGGATTATATACGTTTTAAGCGCTGGTTTTATTTTTCTTAATATATACAAAGCAAATATGTTGCTTAGATGGCAGGCAAGCTATAGGAATGCCGCTATCGTAAATAACATATGGAATACGGTAGAACAGGATGTACCAAAAAATGAAGTCAATGATATATTTATCTTTACCGGTTCTCAGCCATGGCTGTGGCAAAATATTGATTTGTCGTCAGATTACCCGTTTCTGCTAGAAAGAAAAATGCGGAATAACTATGCAGACTTTCCTGTTATCACAAGGGATGAAAAGAGTATTCTGGAATACGTATGTAAGCCTACTCCGGTTCTGTATAATAAAAAGCTCTATTCGAAAACAAAAATCCAGCTTTCTCATGTCTATGCATGGGTTGTAGAAGCTCCAGGAGTTCTGGTTAATAGAGCCCAGGAAGAACAGATACATCTGAAAGAAAAAATACTACAAAAACATTGTATTTAGATTGACTACGTTTTCTTTGGTCTACCAAGTATTGCCATTGGACGTTCACGCCAGACACCATCATCTTCTTTATATGTTAATGTGTAGATATGTAACAAAATCCACCCTTTTCGTAGCATATCATTCACTTCATCCCTTCCTTTTGTCTCAATAATATGTCCCGAGAGTTCTTCAATATGTAAATTCCATAATGAAGCATCCCTGAATTCTTTATCCATTCCCCTTCATTCCTCTCTAAATTGCTGCTCCTCGAGTTCTCGGTGCTGATGTAGTTCCGCTCATTGCATCCCACAAACTCAATCCAGCCACAATGACACCGGCTATGACATCATGCCATAAATGGGAAGCTGCATATCCGAGCGCAAATGGTGCGAGGATAAGCCAAATACCAAATAGCGTATTAAACCAGCTCATCCATATACCACTCCGGGATGGATAAAACGCGCGAATAAGGCTTAAGACGCCAATGATGATACCAAAAATGATATCATTAGTTTGTTGTGCCGTATTCGTAACTCCCAAAACAAATGGAGAAACCAATAACGCCACTCCTATCACAGCGTTAATTCCATTAAAAATGCTTGCTTGTTGTGTATTCATTTTTCACCCCCTTTCTTGCATACATTAAACACATAAATCGCAATATACATATGAAGGTTATGTGTGAGAAAGGTAAGAAACGGTTTAATGGTATTGCTCCCATATTAGGGTACGCTACGTTGCGCCCCGGGGGGATACCTTCAACGCAAGAATTATTCAGAAGAAATTTGTCCTCTTATTTTATTTCCCATAATATCGTGTACTGCCTGCAAACTAACGATGAGGTTTTTCCGTGAGTGCTTTCCAAAGAGTGCAATTTGGAACAGTAGGAACATCATATAAAATGGCTTTTTATTCCACGCAGAAAAGTATTTCCTGCCAAAAAATATGGCACTTCGTGTCAGGTGGTAAATTCCTAGCGGAGACGATTTACCAATTGTCTTGCTTAATGCGTGGTAAATACTTACTGTTGGTTCAACAACAGTACGAAATCCAGCTCGCTTTGCGCGTATGCAGAAATCAATATCTTCGTAGTATAAATAGAACGTTTCATCGAATAACCCTATGTTCTTAAACACCTCCTGTTTTATCAACATACAGCAGCCGGAAACATATTCTGTCTCAAGTAGCTGCAAATTGTGCAATGAGAATACTTCTGTATGTGATGTCCTTCCAAACCGTTTATCATACGTTCCGCCAATATCATATACCCGTTTCTTGTCTTTCAGAAACTCGATTGCCGGTGCAACTATACCAATAGAAGTTTGTTTTAGAGCAGTTGCTATCATTTTCCCGAGGAACGGTTTTGTTATTGTTGTATCATTGTTCAAAAGCAGGATAAAATCTGTTTTTTTTGTTAGCGCTTTTCTCACACCAATATTGACTCCTTTTGCAAATCCGACATTTTCACTGCTATTATAAACAGTAATCTTATCGTTTTTGAATAAGGGATCTCCCAGGGGTATAAGTGAATTATTAATGAGGATAAGGTGAAATGGGTATGTTTCCACTCTTAGTAGACTTTTCAAGCATGTAATTGTCACTGCAATATCTCTATGGTGTAACATGATAATATAGACGTTTTGCTTTTTCATAGAATTATTTTCTTTTGTCTTGCCAAAACCAGCATGACAAACAAAACAATAATAGCCAGACAAGAGATGACGACACCGATTTTCAGGGACTCCGGTTGGTAAAAAAGAGACACAGTTGATACCCCTGCGGGAATAAACAAAGACTGGAATGTATTATTGTAGGGAAGTATCGGAACAGTTCTTCCATTCACTCGCGCAACCCATCCCGGGTAATACCAGCTGGAAATGACAAGAAGCGAACGTTTCGGAGTCGAAACGCTCAGCGCTATAGACATGCTGGAATTTTTAAGAAAAGTGACGTTATTCCCCTGTGGTTCATGTACTGTGTATGCACGCTTTCTTGCGAACGCATTTTCATATATGTAGTATTTTCCTGTTTTGAAGGATACGGGAGATGAAAGTTTCGCAATCGGTTCATGGGAAATAATATATTTTACGCTCGCAAGCCCAAGCTGATAAGTGGTAGTTTTTGCAAAATCAATACCGGTAATATCAGTTATTTCATTTTGATTATTCATAAAGTGTGCATATGATTTTGGCACGAGAGAGGTATATCCATTTGCCTGGTAAAGTTGCTGCTCAATATTATTATCCTCATGGTAAATTGCCAAGTTTGCTAATCCTTCCTGATAAAAGAAATCAGCAGGTGCTAAGTGTCCTCGTTGCTGATGTAAGTTGACTGGAATAGACACAATCCGGTATGCTCCGTTTTGCGCATCCTGTAATATACGTGGGACAGGGATGTTAGTTCTATAAAAAGAAAGGGGAGCAGTAAGAAGTACTTTATAGTCAAAATATATAAGGGTCAGCCCGATAAAGAGGAGGAAAGACCATTGCAAAAGTCTTTTCCTGCTCTGGAAAAGAAGGAACAGATACGTTGTCATAATAAGGAAAAAAAGAAAAAGGATACCGTTTGCCGTAATTCCCTGAAACATTGTTTGAAGTTTTACGTTGTCGTAAATAAGTAACTTCCCGATCGGATGAAATAGATGAGAAAGCAATGCAATGTTCTGTTTCCAGAAATATTGCATTGTATTGATTTGTGTATAGAAAATACCTAGGAGTACGAATAGTATAACAAACAAAGGGAGCAGCTTTTTAAGAGAATGGGTTAATTCGAGAGGATGATATTGAACGTATTCAAAACCAATTGCAATGAAGATTGCAGCAAAAAACGTAAAAAATGTCATGATCCCCTGAGGAGATCTGAAAAGCCGTATGCCAGGAATGAGATAATAAAAAAGAAAATAAACAGGGGAATATTTACCAAACGCAAGAAGGAAAGAAAGGATGAGGGAAAAAAGGAAGAAATATTTTTTTTGTACCTTCCCTTTTGTCATTCCAATAAAAAGGAAAATCAGTGAAGGAATACCCATGTAACCAATAACTGTAAGTTGTGGGCCCCACCACGTGCCGTTAAGGTGTGTTCCAAAAAATGTTGGAAAGAGGAATGGAATAAGGTAGCTCAAAGACATACTTCCCCAGGTTGCATAGGCAAAATTTGCAAGTGGTCTATTTGCCTGAAGAACATATTCGATAAACGGCAACAGTTGCGCACTAATAAGTGCTAAAGAAAAAACATAATACATAATAAGGATGGAAATTTTTTTCTTCCAGGAAAATCCATTTGAAAAGAGAAGAAAAAAAGAAAGAAAAAGTACCGTGTAATAACTTACCTGCGGGTGGCCCGAAACCAGTTGAAGTGCTTGTACACAAATAAGGAATAATAGATATATATATTTCCTTTCACTAACGAACCGCAAGGCAATATAAAAAATGAGTGGAATATAAGGAATAACGTTCATCATGGCAATGTTTGAAATAAGGACAAAAGGCATTCCAGAAAATGCAAAAATGATTGCCCCCAGCAGGCTGCTTTCTTTAGTAATTTTCAGATAACGAAGGAATATATATTCAAAGAGACCAATGAGGAAAATATCAACAACACTGACAAGCGTTAAAGCACGGGGAACAGGGAAAAGGAAATATAACACATTTAACGGGTAAAGGGTTCCCAGATTAAAATCAGCAAAGTAGGGAATACCGAGAAACAGGAAAGGATTCCACAAGGGAAAGATGCCATGAGTAATTTGTTGCACAAGAAAATATTTTTCAGGAATATTAAGGTGGAAATTATCGTCACTATAATAGACCTGTCCAAGAAATATGACTTTATAAAACAGGATGATAACAAGAATAGCAAGAAAAAGAAAAGGAAAGAGTACTTTGAATAATTTCATAGCAATGAGTTGTAAACTCCTTTTATTTTATTCGCAATAATGCTTACATCATGGACATGCTCTGCCCGTTCTCTTGCTTTTTTTGCATACGTCTCGCGTAAATTCGGGTGTAATGCGAATTGTTTTATTGCTTCATAAATCGCGAAACTGTCATTTGGAGGAACCAGTAACGCGGCATTTCCGACATTCTCAGGAATACCACCAGAGTATGTTGTCACAATGGGAAGTCCTGTTGCCTGTGCCTCAAGAAGCGTTGTGTTATATTGTTCTATCCAATACGCGCCTGCCTTACTGGGCCCGAGATATATATCTGCGTTTTGGTATGCTTTCGGCATATCTTTATATGCGACATTTTTGTGTGTGATATGTTTTGCAATACCTAAACGCGTCTCCATTTCCTGCATGTTATTTTTCTCTGATCCATCTCCGATAATTGTTACATGGAATCCATAATTGCGAAGCGATTTGTCTGCAAGCAATCTTTTAACTGCAAAAATAACTTCATATACCCCTTTGTACTTTTCGAGCCGTCCGCAAAAAAGCAACATTATATCCTTCGTATGAAAATTCTTTTTTGGATTTGGGAAAAACCGCTTTGTATCGATGCCATGAGAAATGACGGTAATTTTCTTTTCATCAGCCCCTTCTAAAAGGAGTGCATTTTTCGTCCGTTCGGTCAGGGCAATGATATGGTCGAGCTCTTCCCGCGCCCTTTTTTTAAATGATGCTCTGCCCCAAATGCCTTCATTATTAAAAGGGATATTTTCAAGGACAGTCGCAACAACCTTTTTTACTTTTCCTCTTTTTTTTGCGTTCAGCGCCTGCTGTGTATAGTGGTAATATGTTTCCGCACTGTGTGCAATGTCAAATCCTTCAATTTTTTGTTCCAATCCATATAAATAGTGGGCATCAATAAAAAGGCGATTGAGAATAGGCATCTTAAAAGGGAATTCAGGGAGATCCATGGGACTTGGGAGTTTTACTGTCGGGAAGGAAAATGTATCATGGAATGGGGAAAGAGACCCGAATGCTGTTATATCAAAATCCTTTACTAATGGTTCAAATATTTGCATTTCATATTGGTTAAGGTGTTTACCTCTGACGATTGCCACTTTCATATCAATATCCCTTTCTCTCCTCATCTATCGTGAGAAGAATAGGTAAGCAATGGTCAATGGAATAAACATGTTTACAGGAAGTACAGACAATAGTCCCCTGCTTATATATAACACCATCTCTGTGGCATGTCGGGCAAAGAAGAAGCGGAAGTAAGTAATTAATTATTTTTCGCTGTATGAGCATTTTGGAAAAATTCCAGGAAACCCTTCTTGCTATTTTAATGGATTTTCGTTTTACTCTCCTTGTCATCCATGAGAAATAAAATAAAACATCTCTCGTTATGCTCCATTGCATTGTATTTACTAATTCCCATAACGTCTTGTCAACTTCCTCGATTTCCTTTTGTGACTTTTCTTTTCTGTTGACTTGTAATGAAACTTTTTTATCCCATTCATATTTGATGTAAAAATCATTCTCATGCATTTCGCAAAATCTTCGAAATGATATGTCATTTGCAATGAGGCGGTGAAAAAAACCATCAAACCGCTTACCTTCTTTTTTCCGTGTCATGACTAAGATATTGTTTTTGAATTCACAATACCATAAATGAAAATCCCACCCGAATAACCGTTCGCCCAAAATACTTGGCACTTCAATATATCCCCGTTTTCCAACCCGCATGAGTTCTTTGATAAATGCATCGGGATTGTCCAGGTGTTCTAATACATGGGAACAGATAACATAATTAAAGGTGTTATCTTTAAAAGGCAGATTATATCCGTCACAGACAATAAATGGCCGGTCGATAACGATAGAGAACGTCCCTGCCCGCTGCGAATTGTCATGCAATAGACGATCTGCGATAACATTCGACCGGTATCTGGGACTATTCCCGCTTCCTACTTCCAATACAAGGTCTGTCTGTTTGATATGCATATTATGATTCTATTTGCTCCAGGAATACCTTTGCAAATGTTTTCCAGGAAAATAACGCTTCCCTTTCTCTCCCCCGTGTAGTAAGCTGTTCCCGTAGTTTTTTGTCCCGCACGACTGATACCATTGCTTTTCCGATTGCTTTCTCATTTTCCGCATCAACAAGTATCCCGCTATCCCCTATTATCTCAGGGAGAGACCCGCGTGTTGAGCCGATAACCGGGCATCCGTAATGCATCGCTTCAACAAACGGTAGCCCAAACCCTTCGTAGTAACTTGGGGAAACAAAACAGACTGCATGAGTGTATAAACTTACTAATGTTGTATCTTCAACAAAATCCAGGAATTGTATTCTGTTTTTCTCTTCTATAGATATCTCCTGTAGCGTTGATCTGATATCTTCATCGTACCACTGTTTTCCCCCGACAAACAGAAGATCGTACTTCATTTTTGTGTACTGAGTGAAGTAGGAAAATCCCCTTATAATCCCTGGAATATTTTTTGATTTTTTAATTGCACCAACATAAAGAAAATACGGGTTCTCGGGAAAAAAGAAATGCTTTTTGTTTCCTGTACTTCGTACTGGGATACCTTCGTGAGCAACAACAATCTTTCCTTCTTTTATTCCATAAATGGAAATAATATCATCTTTTGTTTTTTGGGAAACTGCAATAATACAATCTGCCTTTTTCGCGGCGTGCAAGCTCTGGTTATGGAATTTCCGGAGTACACCAGTGTAAGAGTACATTGCTGGATATCTCTCAAATGCAATATCGTGGAATACAATGATTTTTTTGTAATGAGTAACTATGGGAATTTGCAATGGTAATGATTGATTCAGTCCGATAAATACGTCAATATTATCTTTCATTAATTGCAGAGGAAGCCACAGTTTCATCCATCCCCTTACTGGTTTAACGACAACATTTTTCATATTTTTTCCAAGTGTGTTCATGAGATTTTCTTCGATCGGATAAAAGCTATAGAGAAAGTAGGTGTTTTTTGTATCGATTTTCCCGAGGGTTTGCAGAAGGTTTTTTGCCATAACATATACTCCGACTTGCAGTCGCATGTCCTGAATGCCCAAACACCCGACATCAACACCTACAATCATATTTTGTCAGTTTTATAGAGCAACCGGTCATTCCTTCCAAAACGCCTGAGAAAATAATCACGGATTCCCAATAGTTCCGCTCTATCTGAACGCGCCTGATAAATAGTGCGGGGTAACCGGATGAATTCTCGGACCTTGATAAGAAATGGCGCAAACCGTTCAACAAATAATAAGTGGTTACGTGCAGCGTAGTACCGTTTGGCATCAGATGTTTTCCCGACGGTAAATGAGCTGAAATGGGTTATAGACGCACGGGGGTCAACAGCGAATATAAACCCTGCTTTCGCAGCTCTGTATGCAAAGTCAACTTCATCGTAATAGAGAAAATAATCTTCTGCAAAAAAACCTGTTTCTTCAAATACATCTTTTTTGATAAGCATTGCTGTCCCCGGGACATAATCAACATAGGTCAAGTGATGAAGCTTTTTTGTCTCAAGTCCTGCAGAAAATCGTTTTTTATCAATAATACCTGTTGTTGCCCATACTTTTCCAGTCTCATCATAAAGAACTGGGCCTGCTATATCTGCTTTTCC
>DASYZL010000006.1:0-239830 GCA_035946335.1 Patescibacteria group bacterium
TGACGATGTGGTAGTCGCATTGATACACGCAGTGGGATAAATGGATTAAACCCATACCTCCCATTATATCCCAACCGGAAGATTCAGGGATCACTCCATCCCACGACCTGACGGTCGGGGATCTAAGTATGGAAGGTTAGATAAAGGGACTTCATATTGCCCAAAGATTTCCTCTCTCTGACGATACGGAGCGCGGAGAGTTTCAATTGTATGGTCAATCGCTTGCGCTCTTTCCTGGTCATTTCTTGGCGTATCAGGGGTTTCAATGGTTTCTCTTCCTTGTTGTCTGGCTAGGAATCTATTTCCCGCTTCCATAACCACTCTTTGTTCTTCCCCATTTAAATCCTGAAATTTTATTTTCCCTCCGTATCTATTCCCATAAATTTCATTGGCTAAACGATCGAAAGAGTCTGCCATATAATGTTCTGTCTGAAAATGTTTAATTGCGGGGGCACCTAATTGAACGGGTAATTCATATGGATATATTTCTACTGACCCGTCAGTTATGGGTCGGAGGTGCGCTTCAAATATATTTGTTTCGGCTAATTTTTGGGGCACACGGTGAAGATCTTTTCCGCCTAATACTTCATCTAGGACAGGATGATGGTTTTTTTGAATAAAATGAGGATTTTTTCTAAATAGTGGGGGAATAGGTGCTGCATCGACAGAATAAGCAAAGCCTGTTTTATGGCTTGTAGGTGGAGATAAGGGAGAAGTAACGGATAAAGCTAGTTCTCCTGGCATAAGAGGCCGATAGTATCATACCTGCCTGTTTGCAGTCAAATGTAACTCAACCATAGGTCGCAAAACCGACCCTTAACAAAACACTGGAAAAAGGTTTTTACCAAGGGAATGGTATGTACGAGTCTATTGAAAAATCACCACTCAGATCGTCAGAGGAAACAGCAAAAAATGTGAAAAAGTTATAGTCAGTATCGAAGTTATTATCGAGGATTAGGAATGAGAAAGAAATGAGTAGGATTGTCGACAAGAACCTTGAGGCGCAGAATCACACCCATGAGACGATAATTGTAGTGTGGAAAAAAATACGCTACAATGAGCCCACGCGCCGCCATCGTCTAGTGGCCCAGGACGGAACGTTCTCAACGTTCAGATCGCGGGTTCGACTCCCGCTGGCGGTACTCAGTGGGAAAATAGTACAAGTAATAACTGCTGGTCATAGAGCTTATGCCTACAACAAATAACATATTCATGCTCCCCTTTTTTTGGTATACGCATCCAACAGAAACCAAGGTCAGAAATGATTCAAATATACTCATCATTGATGATGATATCTGCTTCTTACTGTTTTCTTTCAATCCTTTTATAAAATTACCAAGTGTTATTTGTAAAGTTGCTCAATATTACTGATCCATTTGAAATCTTACCTGAGTATCAATACATAAAATAACTGCTTTTTTCTTTAGGCGTTACACAAAATCCTGGAACAAAAAATGCGTATGTCGTACAAACATTATGAGGTATTACCATTTGAAAGAACTGGAGAAGGGTTAACACACGCAATAGCAAATATTGTGTTATTATCATCCAACCCAACTGCAAACATCGAATTTCTTGAAAGAATTGAGAAAACAAGAAGAGGTATTTCCAACATGATCATTACCAGAAGAGATCGTGCAATTCAAAGAAAAGCAACATATGAAACGCAGCGCTGGAAACTGGTATTGGAGCAACAATTGCCAATGCATTCATCACCTATTTCTCCGGAGGTGGTAACTGAATTTACAGCTTTTGAAGGAGAGCCTGTTTTAGTAAGATAAAAATGCAGAGAAAAACAAGGTAACTCAGGAACTGAAAGTAATTATTACTTTCTTTGACCCAGATGTATTATTTCATCTTTGTAACCATAAAGGAGGAATTTCCTGCTAACTGATATCCAGAAATCACAGGACCAATATTGTTTAGTTTGCCTTTTTGCATAGTTGCTTCCATAAGATTATATCCTTTATTCTCCTCCGACTGCAGGAAGTATATGCGATTTTTCATATTGGAAAACACGGGAAAAGCAAAATCACCTGACGCAAGTGTTTGTACATTCATTAGACCGGTATCGGTAAAATCAGCACGATAAAGAGTAACTGTATTCATATCACTATTTCTTCCCAGAAAAAGAAGCGTTTTCCCATCAGGCGAAAATGACTCCTGGTAAGCATTCTTATTTTCAAAAGTAAGCGTTGTCGTAAAACCGGTATCTTTACTGTACTCTTCAATAGTAGAGTATGGCGCAAGTGTCTTCGAGTCATATTGATAGTAATCGTAGAGAAGCACATTCCCGTTGACAGGATTAAATACCGGATGCGCAATGCCTCCTGAGTAGGGATCAGGATTTGCAATATTTGTCGATGTACCATCTGAAAGATTTAATACGTATAATGCATTATCAGGAACATTTGTCTGCTGCCTATCCTTATCAGATACATATGCAATTCTATCTTGAGCCGGGTTTACTGCAGGATCAGTCACCCAGTGCATTGTGTCTACAGTACCGGTATTTCCGTTAAACAATGTTTTTATTTTATTGCCTGACTGGTCATACAGCAGTAATGAAGCATAGTTGATGGTTTTTGCAACAGCAATAATATTACCTCCCGCCATAACAGGTTCAATCAGGTTTTGACCGTGAATAATCTGCTTACTGTTTGTTGTTGTCAGCTGATAAATATCACCACCATTACTTATGGTAACCATATCTCCTGGAGCAATATTTTGCAGGTTAAATGCGGGCGCAGTATTTGTCACCAGTACTGCATGAAATGAGGCAAATAGATACCCGATAATAAGGGGTAAAATGCTGAATAGTAGTAATACTCTTTTTTTCATTGTTGAATATCCTGTTCGTTTGATAAGTTTGTCAAAGTTGTCTGCGCTGCTTTTGTACCAAAAAGCGTTTCAACAAGCTTTGCAGATTCGGTTGCATTTGCAATAACAATACTCTGGCCGTCTGATGATGTACCAACTTGTGAGTACGTTGGCGGAGAAAGCGTGAATTGCTTTTCAATGAGACTGTTTTTATTTGTCAGGAAAAAGAACCCAAGCTGTGCGCTATCTGTAAGGGTAACATCTGTTTTTATTTGACCTTTCAGGTTATCAAATAACCGCGGGGCATCAGTCAGGAGATTTGGCGATGAAAGCAGTGTCTGCTTTAACGCTAAAAGGAGTTGCCTTTGTCGCTCTGTTCTGCCAAAATCTCCAATTAAGTCTTCATGTCGGGATCGAACGTACTGAAGAGCCTCTTCTCCTGTCATATGCTGCATACCAGGCTGAATATCAAGACGTTGGTATCCATATGGGTTAGAACTATTAATATCCGTAGGATATGCATTGTCCAGTACTGGATGTACTACCTGTAAATTGATGCCTCCAATAGTATCGATACTTTTGATAAACCCATATAATCCTACCCAAGCGTAATGATCAATTGGTATACCAAATGTTTGTTCAACCACTTTTATCGCACTGGGGATTCCTTCATATTCCGCAGCTTGATCTATTTTTCCATAGATTTGTTGATCTGGCATTTTCACCCATAAATCTCTGGGAATAGAAAACATATCCACTTCTTTTTTTGCATAGTCTATGTGAACAACCATCATTGTTTGCGTTAAAGGATTACCGGTAAACTTTTGATCGTTATCACTCCCAAGGAGAAGAACATTTGTTTGGTTTGGAAGCTGAGATGTGCTAACAAGCGTTTTCAGGGTAATGTGCTGATTCATCGCTGAAGTGATAAATTGCTCAAGAGCGCCCAGAAAATAAACAGTGAAGCCAATGCAAAAGAAAACAACAGCAAAAACAAAACAAATGAGTACCCGAATAACAAAAGGCTTCTGTGTCTTTTTTACAGGATTCTCTTGCATACTGCACATTGTACCAATTACATTACGGAATAGTCTACATTATCTGATCATTGCTTATTTGTTTAATCTCTTTTATTTTTTGTTGCGAACTAAACCATGTCCCTAATTTTTCAAGAAGTGTCTTGTCCATATGAAACGTTATCACATTATAATAAATCTCATAAACAAAATGCTTTGCTTGCATGTTTTTTTGTGTTATGCTAAATATTCTCATGGAGAACATTATCGCTGTCGCTGATTTGGTAAAAAAATTTCAGAGTTTTGTTGCGGTAAATGCCATTACGTTTCAAGTCGGCAAAGGAGAAATCTTTGCTTTTCTGGGACCAAACGGCGCCGGCAAAACAACAACGATCAAAATGCTCACGACACTTCTGCAACCGACCAGCGGGACAATAACAATTAATAATTTTGATGTTGTACGGGAAAAAGATAACGTACGAAAATCGTTTGGCATTGTCTTTCAGGACCCTAGCCTTGAAGACGAACTGACCGCAGAAGAGAATATGGAGTTTCATGGGGTACTCTATAATGTTCCAAAGCATATCCGAAAGCAGAGAATAAAAGAATTGTTAACCTTTGTCGAACTTTGGGATAGAAAAAACAGTCTCGTTAAAACGTTTTCAGGCGGTATGAAGCGCCGTCTTGAGATCGCTCGAGGCTTATTGCATCATCCAAAAATCTTTTTCCTTGATGAACCTACTCTTGGGCTTGATCCACAAACGCGAAATCACATCTGGAGTTATATAAAAAATTTGCGTGACAAAGAGGGCATTACGATTTTCTTTACAACACACTACATGGAAGAGGCACAGGAAATGGCAGACAGAATTGCTATTATGGATCATGGAAAAATTATGACAATCGGTACATTACCAGAATTGCTCCAGGCAACAAAAACAAAAAGCCTTGAAAAAGCATTTTTGCATCTTACCGGTAATGAGATTCGCGATGAATATGCAAGCGCTTCCGAAAGACTAAAAGCACGTCCCTTTATGAGGGGGCGGATGGGATAATACATTACTATGAATGCTATTTATATTTTATGGCTCCGCGAATTAAAACGGTATTTCCGTTCACGGGCGCGGATGATTGGCTCATTGGGACAGCCTGTTTTGTTCCTACTGGCTTTGGGCTTTGGACTTGGGCCTGTGTTTCAACGGGCAGGACAAGGAAACTACTTTCAATTTCTCGCACCAGGCGTTATGGCAATGGGTATTTTGTTTACCGCAATTTTTGCTGGTATTCAAGTCATATGGGACAAACAGTTTGGCTTCCTGAAAGAAACTCTCGTTGCTCCTGTATCACGCCTTAATATTATGCTTGGCAAAACGCTCGGCGGGGCAACCATTGCCTTCATTCAGGGAACAGTTGTTTTTATCCTGGCAATTATTTTTGGCTTTCGCCCCGACTTGACACTTTTACCGCTGACACTTTTATTCATGCTTATTATTGCCATTTTCTTTACCGCTTTGGGGATCTCGGTAGCATCAATGCTTGAAGATATTTCGGGTTTTCAGCTCATTATGAATTTTCTCGTACAACCATTATTCTTTTTATCCGGTGCGCTCTATCCGTTAACAAATTTACCCTCAGTATTAACAACCATTACCAGTATTGATCCCTTAACGTATGGTGTGGACGGTATTCGAGGATCGCTAACACATACGACTCATTTCGGCTTGGGTACTGACCTGGGCGTTCTTATCATATTGATGTTTGTCGTATTAAGTATTGGCAGTTATCTCTTCTCCAAGATAGAGATGTAATCATTGCCATATTTTCGTACAGCGTTTTTTTAAATCCCTCTTGACAACATGGATCCGCATATGTCTTACTAAGAATATGAAAAGGAAAAAAGTCGCCAAGAAGAAAACAATTTCACATAGAAAAAAAGCGGATCAGGTATTTTATAAAAGATTTTTTATTGCATCCTTTACGTTAGCAGTTGTTATCCTGTTAAATTTTGCATTTTTGCAGTTCCAGCAATCCCATCAGACACAACAAGTAGCGGGAGCATCCACAACACAATAATTTCTTCTCTCTTTCTCTAAAAAATTATCCGAAAATATACTTTGCACCGGGAAGTTTTTTTCCTATCGCGACAATAAGAAACGTCACCGTGAAAGTGATCAATGATGGCAACAGAGCAAATAATGCAAGCGGTTTATGCAGCTGCCAAGGCCACAAGTGGAAATAGGTCTTTACCAAATCCAGCATGAGGTAATGTAAAAGATAGATGCCGAATGTTGTTGAGGCAATAAATAGTATATATGGTTTGTATTTTACCGAAAATGCGATATCCTTAAGAGCAAGAAAGAAAAACAGGCTCATTGGGAATAATGTCGGACTGTAGTTGAAAACAATAAACGCACTCATGTTCCCTCTTGCAATATCATTGGTAATAAAACCTAAAAGCAGGTAACAAATACCCAGAAGAAACGCCACTTTCCCTGATATATGTATTGAGCGGAAATAACCGCCTGCAAAAAAATAACTGAGATACGGGATAAAAATGGTAATGATGTTTCCTGTTACGTCAAAATGATATGCTGGAAGATTTGCCCAGACAGCACACAAAAGACTTACCATAATCAAACCGAATAATAACCAGGCCTGCGCTCTTCTGCTTGCTGTGGCCATACATGTTACGAGAAACGGTGCAACAAGGTATAGTTCAAGAATAATGACAAGGAAATATAAATGACGTAAGTTGACAAACCAGATGGATGCAAGAATATATTGCGGCGTAATTATCTGATGTCCCCAAAACGCGTCCCACCAGAAATATACTATAGTCCAAATGACCAATGGAAGGAATATACGGGAAAATCTCCGTTTTAAAAATTGTTTTTTATCTGTTGTCTTCTCTTTCCGTAAAATCAAAAATCCGCTGAGTAAAACGAATACCGGCACGGCAACACGCGAAAGCGTGTTGAGATAGTAGATAATATACCATGACATATCACCCTTGAGTGTCGGCCAAAGCACAAACATATCTGTT
Organism: Patescibacteria group bacterium; assembly: GCA_035946335.1. Taxonomy (GTDB): domain Bacteria; phylum Patescibacteriota; class Microgenomatia; order Levybacterales; family UBA12049; genus PRDT01. Next base: position 6,880 of record DASYZL010000006.1, read on the forward strand.
GAGTGACTGAAAACCACAAAAAACGCAGCAAGAATACGTATAATATCTGCAGAAAGGGTATACTGTTTTTTCTCCACTGTTCGTATTGTACTGAGATGCTTTTTTTGACGCAAGACGCGCTTTACCTTTTATTACCTTTGTACAATACTCACATCTGCTATACTAATAGTATGAGCAAAAAGGATGCGATTATTCAGGTGAAAAATCTGATAAAGAAATTCGGGAATTTTACTGCAGTGGATGATATTTCGTTTGAAGTTTATGAAGGTGAAATCTTCGGCATACTGGGACCAAACGGTGCAGGCAAAACAACGACACTGGAAATCATAGAAACTTTGCAAAAGCAAACAGACGGCGAAGTCCTGGTTGATGATATCAACGTTAGCCAACATCCATGGGAAGTGAAGCAACGGATTGGCGTACAATTACAGTCAACAAATTTTTACCCGGAATTGAATCTTATAGAATTATTAAAACTCTTTGGTGCAATGTATGACGTTCCAGTCAACCCAATGGAAATGCTTAAGAAAGTACAGCTTGAAGATAAAGCAAAAAATTATGTGAAGCAGCTATCCGGTGGACAAAAACAACGGTTCTCAGTCGCTTCAACTTTAGTCAATAAACCGAAAGTGATTTTTTTAGATGAACCGACAACCGGACTGGACCCACAGGCAAGATTGCATCTATGGGATATGTTGAGCGATATTAATAAAGAAGGGACAACGCTTGTTTTAACAACCCATTATATGGAAGAGGCTGAAAAATTGTGTGACAGAATTGCAATTATGGATCACGGGAAAATACTGCAGATTAACACACCGAAAAAATATATTTCGGACTTGCTTGAAACGGGTTTTAAAAAAGAAGTTGTACAGCAAAAAGCAAATCTGGAGGATGTCTTTTTGCATTTGACAGGGAGAGGTTTACGGGATGAGTAAAAATTTTAGGAAACCAAGACAGTTACCTGGTTACTTTGCATTGTCATGGTATGCATTTAAAGCTCAAACGCGAAATCCAGCAACGTTTGCCTTCGGGTTTATTTTTCCGATAGTCTTTATTAGTATCTTCGGGCTCATCGGAAATACACCACAAAAATTGACGATTGGCGTTCCAAAGACTTCATCGCAAAATAACCCGGTCATTGCTGCATTACAAAAACAATCGTACGTTATACTGAAGCGAAGTAATGAAAGTACCCTTGAGACGCAACTGAAACAGGGGAAGCTATCCGGTATTCTCGCAATTACAGAGATGCCAGCAAATCACTTTTCCGTTTCTCTCATAACCTCTTCTGCCAATCAGCAGGAAGCAGCGACGTTACAAGGTACGATGCAGGGAATTACAGATGCATTGAATCTACATCTTGCCGGCGTAACACATCCACCTGTCACATTAACACAGCAGGAAGTATCAGGGAGACAAAATCGCTACATTGATTTTGCTCTTCCCGGACAAATCGGTTTTTCCCTGCTATCTACTGCAGTATTTGGAACTGTTTTCGGATTGATTTATCTGAAAAAGGCACTCGTGTTAAAACGGATGTTCTCTACCCCCTCCCGTCCGCTGACAATTTTATTCGCACAGGGAACGAGTAGGCTCATCATGGCAATCATGCAAACATTATTGATTCTCCTGTTCGGCGTATTCCTCTTCCATTTCTACTTACCCCATGGACTGATAACATTTGCAGAACTGATGCTCATTGCTGCATTAGGGTTAATTGCATTTTTGGGATTTGGGTATTTCATGGCAGGACTAGTGAATGACGAAAACTCCGCAAGTCCTCTTGTGAACCTGGTAACGCTGCCTCAATTTTTGTTAAGCGGTACTTTTTTCTCAACAGATTCCCTTCCGAATTGGGTGCAACCGATTGCGAATAATTTACCGCTTTCGTATTTCAACGTCGCTGTACGGAAAATTACTACTGAGGGAGGAAACTTCGTTGATACAGTACCATATCTTATAGGTTTACTCCTTTGGGGCATAGTGATGTATGTACTTGCTGCATGGACGTTTAAGTGGGAATAATTTTCTTTCCCGTTACTTCTTCTGTTTGGATTCGCGCTCGGCAAGGAAGAAAATTGGTAGTGCGATTAGTTGCAAAAGAACGGAAAAGAAAATAAGAGCTGGAATCGATTTATCATACAACACTCCTATTGTTGCACTTCCAAGAAACCAGAAAATACCATAACTTGTATCAAATACGCCGAATCCAGTACTTCGCTTGTTTGCAGGAATAATAGGTACGAGTATCGATTTCAGTAGCGAATCTTGGGCGCCTATACCTGCTCCCCATAAAATCATCCCGAAAAGCGCAAAGAGCGAATTGCCGAGAAAAATAAATGGAGCAAATAAGGAAGAGATAAAAAATGCAATGAATACTGATGGAAAACCTATTTTATCCAACAACTTACCAAACAATAACGCTGTTATGGCACCTGTTGCCATCGCAACTGCATAGTAGATAGGAATAATATGACTGGAAATAATATGTGTTTTTTGGAAATGGAATGAAATAAGGGAAAAATCCACAAACCCGGCTGCTATGCATGCACCTGCTATCACGGAAAACCAGTATGCACTTGAAAACCCTTTTGTTCGCAATGGTATTGCTTCTTTTTTTTCTAAGTCTTGAGGACGCGGATACAAAATCCTGGCAAGAATAAGGGTAACAAAACACAATACTGCTGAAATAAGAAGTACGGCAAACCCATACCTATAACCCCCTTTTAGATAAAGTACGAGAGCAACAATTAATGGTCCAATTGTTGCTCCTGTCTGATCAAGCGCCTCATTGAATCCAAATACCCACCCTCGTCCCATTTCTTTTGTTGTATATGCGAGCATGGTATCAATGTTTGGTTTTCTTATCGCCCTGCCTGTTCGCTCAAGTATCATTAACGCTGCTGCTGTTGGCCAGTTACCGGCAAGAGCGAGTGCCGGAACTGCAAACAAATTGATAAAGTAACCAAAAAGGGTCATTAACCAGTATTTATGGGTTTTATCACCAATAAACCCTGTGATTGAACGTAATCCATATCCCATCAATTCACCAAACCCTGCAACGAATCCAACAATTGTTCCGCTGGCACCCAGAGTCCCGAGAAATGCGCCCATGACGCTTCGCCCACCCTCATAGGTAAAATCTGCAAAGAGATTAACGATACCAATGATGAGAACAAAACGGAATGCCAAATTGGCAATATGCTTTTTCGTCATAGTAATAAAAGTATACCACTAAAATAAAAATCAATGAGAAAGGTTCTTAATAAGCAACAGGGCCCAAGATCAGGAAGCGCAATAAAATATGATATACTCAAGTACGTATGAAGCTGCAGCACGCACTCTCTATGCAAGGTATATTTGTATTGGTATTTCTGGTTATTGAATACTTCCTAGGTATGTTTACGAATTTATTTATATCGTTTCCGAACAATACATATGGAGGCAAAGCCTGGGTATTTGCGTGGCGCCAAATTCCGCTAGCACTCCATATCATCGTAGGATTTTCTTTGTTGGTTGGCGCAATTGTCTTAGTAGTCAGAGCAATCAGACAAAAAAATAAAAACTGGATACTTGCATCTGTTATTGGTTTTATTGCAATTCTTTCTGCTGCACTTGCAGGCGCATTGTTCATTTCTTTACAAAGGAGCATTTATTCGTTCATTATGGCTATAAGTTTTGTAGTTGCTCTATTTGCCTACGGATGGGGAGTATACAAAGAACGATAAAAACAATTCCCTTTCATTATCACCATCAACAATCTACTCATAGATAAAACTATTATCTTTTTATCACAAGTGTGCTAGGGAATATTGGAGATTTCCCAATAAACATCACTTTACCGGCTGATTTGCTCTGGCTATAGTATGTAGCACCATACAACACTGAGAAAAAAATGAGCAAGAACAGAACAAACAAAACCTTACGCATCTGAAACAATGTGGAAATGTTTTTTGCTTTTTCTGATTCCTCTTCTCATGAATTTTTGTAAAGAATAAAATATCTCAAGGTACGTAGTATTTGTTTCTTTCATAATGTCAATATGATACTCATTCATACATTTTTCGTGCAAGAAATAGTACCAAGCATATCCCCACATAGTTCACCCCCTTTCCTTTTGTGTGTTTTATTAGTATTAAAAAACCAGCCATCTGGCTGGTTTTCTGGTTTCTTGGTAATCGTTTTTATTTACTCTACACATAGATATAACTTCATATGAGAAACCAGTAGATTTTCCGGTCCGTTAACAAGAGAGATCAATGAAGAAGGTTTGAAAGTCAATGTAACCATACTGAATTGTATTATTATCACAGTGTTTCATTTCTGTCAATGATTTTTTTCACCCAGAACAGCAAAGTAACCCATCCTTGAAAAAATAGTCAAAATTTTTATACTTTTTTATGGTATAATCACATTAATGCATAAAACATTTTATGCAAGCGGATTTTTATACCATTTACCTTCTGAACAAATTCTCTTGCAACAAGATACTTCTTTATACAATCATGCATCTCATTGGTTTTTATTCTGCAGAAAATATACTAAAAATGAGAATCCAGAGGAAGTTTTCCAAAAAATAATCTTCGACTTCCTTGGTATAGAAGCGGTTTCAGTCCAACCAGTGTACTCATATGAGAATGAACATGCGAATCAATGTATTTTTTATTCTGAATTGGAAGCATTACAAAATTTTTCTTCAAAAAATGGCCTTACTTTTAAATGGTTTACATTCAAAGATGTTGAAAAACTAAAAATTATGGAACAAACGAAACACGATATCGTTGTCGGACAACGGGTAATTAATGCAGCATCAAGAAAACGGAGAGGTGAACATACATTTCTCTAAATTACCTATCTCTTCAGAGATATGACATTAGTCTACAAACGTGAGAGCGGTTCCTCTTTTACCAGCCCGCCCGGTTCTTCCTATTCTGTGAATATAATCCTCGTAAGAAGCAGGAGCATCGTAATTAATAACATGAGTAACATTCTCAATATCAAGGCCTCGTGAAACAACGTCTGTTGCTAACAGCACTTGAATCTCATTACTTTTAAATTGTTGCAAAGCCCGTTGTCTCTGGTTTTGTGTTTTATTTCCATGAATCGCAGCTGCATGAAATCCCCGGGAAATAAGTTCGTTTGCTAGTTTCTGTACTCCCCATTTCGTTCTTCCAAAAATGAGCACCTTGTCAAACCCTGTTTGTATCAAAAGATCGTGAAGCACGTTTATTTTTGTTTTGCCACCAGTTACCTTGATGATATCCTGATCAATAGTAGCCGATGTATCCTGCTGCTTCACAGAAATTGTTATGGGATCTGTTACAAAACTTCTTAAGATTTCCTGTGTTTTTGTATCAACGGTTGCAGAAAAGAATAATGATTGTCGAGTTTTAGGAAGAAGTGAAATGAGAAATTTGATATCTTTAATAAATCCGATATCTACCATTCTATCTACCTCATCAAGAACAACATTTTGAAAAAGCCCTACATTGAGATCTTTTCGAATGAGTAAATCTTTTAATCTTCCTGGGGTACCTATGACAAAATGCGGCTTATGGTGCAGTGCATATGTTTGCTTTTTGATATTTGATCCTCCTACAAGCGCAGCAGCTTCCAAATCTGTTCCTTTTGCAAAGACGCGAAATTCGTCCGTAATCTGCAGCGCAAGTTCACGGGTTGGAGTAACAATCAATACTCGTTGATTCCTGTCAAGATATGCTTTGTTAATCAGGGCAATAAGAAAGGCAGCGGTTTTACCGGTTCCTGTATTTGCAATACCGATAATATCCCTACCTGCTAAAATCTCAGGAATTGCTTTTTCCTGTATTGCTGTAGGGATTGTATATCCGTGTTCCTGGATATTGCGCTTGAGCTTGTCAACTATTGGGTAAGCTATAAAACTGCCGTTCGCAGCTTCATCCAACAGGGAAAGATTAGCATTTTCCCTCTCTTCTGCTTTTTTAACAAAAAGCTTGGTATCAAGCTTATCTGCGTGTTTAGCAAATCCTCGTTGGAATTTTTTCCTGGAGGAATAAAAACCACCTCCGTGTTTACCACGGTAAGCATTGTTTTGTTTCGGTTTATACATAATATTATCTTGCTTGAGGAATAGCTTCTTTTACGACGATTGAACGACCATTGATTTGCGAACCATTCAGTTTATTCATGGCTTCTTTAGCAATCTCAGGTGTTTCCATTTCAACAAATCCAAATCCTTTCCCTTGACCTGTATATCGATCAACAATAACCTTCGCAGAAAGTACTTTGCCAATTGTTGCAAAAAGTTCTTCAAGTTGTCCATTCGTTGTCCCATAATCGAGACTTCCTATAAATAATTTATTTGTCATTTTTATCTCCTCCTTTCCCTTAAAATATAGTATTGATATTACGCTCGTAGGTCTGCTTAGGTAATGAAGTTATTTTTATTTCGAAGAAGATACGTGGAAAAAATAGTATTAAGGTATCTTTTATCTTTTCTAAAAACTAAATCAAATATAAGCAGATATACCAGCGTACTATCTGCAATCTACGTTATCATAGCATATCTCTATCCGTAAGTCAATAATGCTATAGGTCTATTTTGTGCTGCATCAATCAATATGACCATCTAAATTGCAGTCGATTTCATTGATTAGCCAACCATATTTTGCTTTATGTAAGCGCACAGGAATATGATAATTTCCACCAGGAAAAACTGTCTCGACAATAACAGTTGCTGAAGAACTACTATCCAGATATGGTTTAAATATGTTTATTTTTTGTGGTATTCCCTCATTGCATAGCAACGTATCTCCTGGAGTTGCCTTGAGCGTCTTTACAAACGTGCTGTCAAAAAAATCACCTGGATTTACAATACAGTGATCCAGTAATGAACCGTTTTGTAATCTCGAAGTTTTCATGCATTGAAAATATGAAGTATATACCGCGCGCATGAGTTCCTCGGGAGAAGAATATGCTCTTGAAACCACAGGTACTGTTTCTCTGAGATACACCACGAGCATAGTAATAACGAACAGCAGTACACAAACAATGCTTACCGTGGTAACTCTCATACGCTTACGGACAGACCCGGGCTTGTAACGTCACGGGAGATAATGGCTGTTGACTCATGTCAAGTGAACCGGTAAAAGGGTCTGCTTGTCCGTCAAGTGAGGTCAATTGCGGCAATCCAAATATATTTTCTGTCAGTTTTTCAGCTGATGGAAAACTATACATTGTGTGATCAATAAATCCGCGCTTGGCAAAGGGTGAAATAATAATTGCTGGCACTCGAAAACCATACATAATCTGGCCGTTTGAACCCTTCGGTGGAGCAACATGATCATAAAATCCACCAAAATCGTCCCATGTTAAAATAATAACTGTATTTGCCCAGAGCGCAGGATTACTCATGACCGCATTGATTTGTTGAACTGTCCAGTTTTCTCCCGTACAAATATTTGCCGGAGGGTGATCACTGACATTTGACGGCTCTACCAGCCAAGAAACAGCAGGAAGATTACCTGAAGATGCATCAACTGCAAACTGGGAATAGTTTACTACGTGTTGTTGCCATTGTGTTGTTTCCCGTATGTGTTTGATCGCGTCATATATTGACCAAATGTATCCGGATGTTCCCTGATCAGGTGCGTAGTACTTCCATGATAGAGAATGGGCATTGAGGAGGTCGCCAACCGTTTGAAAATTATCAAAACAGGGAAACACGTTTTGGATCGTTCCATTTGCATGACGCTCTTCTACGGTAGCATTTGCAGGTGAATCACATCCCCAGATACCTGCACTCGTAGGATTTGCATCAACATCGTTATCCTGTCCAGCAATAGTAAAAAAGTGATTGGCAAAACTAGGTCCCAGAATTGTTGAAAAGAAATTATCATCCAGCGTAAAATTTTGCGCATATTTCCAGTAATTCGATATATCTGATTGCAGAAGTTGAGAATCCGCTTCATCAGTTCCATTTTGCATGGCACCTCTAATTTGTGAGAATTTATCCATCCTACCGTTATCATATGCCAGATGAGCTGAATTTGGAGAATGATCGATATCATTAAGTAAAGCTACAGGTTGATGATTCAGAGGATGTGACAGTCCGTTCGCGTCTTTATACGTTGTTGTTCCATTTGCCCCAGGAAAGGTGCCAAACATACTATCAAATGTCCGATTTTCTTTGTCCATAATAATGATGTGCTGTATTTTCCCTGCAACTGGAGTATTTGTGGGTGAAGGAAAAAAAGTTGGAGTAGGATTACCTGTAGGAGTTGGGGTGATAGAAGGAACAGTACCGTTACCCTGCTGCACGCTTATTTCCCGAAGGAAAAGATTATAATCAATGCCATCAACAACGCCGTCGTCGTTAATATCGGCTCCTGGAGATTGCGCTGTAGGAGGCTTTGTGCATGTTGGGGTTGTTTGCAAATCACCATAGCAACTCACAATTGCATTATAATCCAACAGGTCCAGTTGATCGTCATTGTCAATATCTCCGTTTACCAGAGAAAGGGAAGGAAGGGTAATCGTTTGACCGGAAGTAATAGCGATGGTTCCGGGTTCCTGTTTTGAAAGAAATCCATCCATTTTCACTGTCACCGTGTATTGTCCTGAAGAAAGATTTGAAACGGAAAGAGAACCCTGGAAGTTTCCAGCAGACTGATTATACGAAACAGTCCCCTGCACTGGCATAGATGTACCTGCAGCAAGAAGGGTAACGATCACTGACCGTTGTTGATGGACAGGATTGGTATTCCCGCCACTATTTGCACTGACGCTATCACCACAATTTCCTAAACCATGAGGACAAAGAGTGAGAGAAAGAGTTGTGGATCCTGTTGGAACAGGTGTCCCTGAGGAAGGAGTACTTGATGTGGGCGTTGGTGTTCCTGGGGGTGCTGAGGAAACCGTTGGCATTGGCGTACCTGCTGTCCCGGCAGACCCAAAAATTGTTGTATAAGCCTGTTTGGCAAGCGCTTCATTGTCAGCACCTATTTGATTGGTAGTCCCTGTCCAATTACTTGGTTCAAAATAGCTCAAACCTGCTGTATGAGATTGTAAGACAAAATTTGTCATTGCAGTGTTGTATGCCGGATAATCACATCGCCCACCCCACTCGTTGATTATCATACTTGCATGATGCGCATGGAGAAATGTTGCCTCCTGAGGTTTCGTGGTAGCTAACTCGCTTAAAGCCGTGGCATTCGGTTCACCGCATTGTCCAGAATATAAATGCCTGTCAATAATGATATTTGTTTGAGTAAAGGGAAAAGGATTATATGGGTAGTTAGGATACTCAACCTTTAAAACATTAGGATTTCCTTTTTGCAACGCATCAAGCCACATCATATCATCGGCTTGAGGGTTTGGTTCTCCTGCATGGACACCTTCATTTCGAACATCAAAAAATACCGCAGGATCATTCGCAAAAAGTGATGCCATACTCTGTAATGCTTGCGCGCCAACAGTCCCTTCATTGGTATTGATTCTGTTGGACATTTGATCTTTGTTTAATTCTACGTATAGTCCCCGGGACTCAAGCGCTTTGACATAGGCTTTCACAAAATCCTGATAGTTCATATTTGCTGTAGGTACTGATGGATTCGTCGTCCAATAGTCAGGGTGAAAACCGACACGAATCATATTAATTGGTACTTTTTGGAGGATTGCATCGACATAACTCATGTCTGTTGTATCTGTTTCATATTGTCCACTCGTGAATCCTGCTTTTTTCCCTTCTGCCCCTAATAAATAGACTTCACAACCAGTGGCATCAACCAATAAACCATTTTGGTCCAAATGCAGTTGTGCAAATGTGTAGGTTCCATCGGAGTTTTTTACTCTTCCTGTATGATTACAGTTTGTCATGGCTGCATATTGTTCTGTTTGCTGCTGTTGCAGGGAAAAAAGAACTGTTAGAGGTATAGTTACAGCAATAAAAAACGTTGCTAAACCGATATATTTTTTTCCACGCATAAAATGTCTCCTAAACAAAGGGCAATAGATACTGCTTTAAGAGTAAACCAACAAAATAGAAAAAACAAGCAATCAAGTTATCATTATGATACATATCCATTGCTCAATAAATATTACTACTAAAAGATATATTAGCTGTAGTATTTTAATAACCTGCCTCCTTTATACAACGGACTGATGAGTTTATATACTTTTCTCAAGCTACAATAATGTGCTCGAGTATAACGGTAAAGTATCTATCATTGAAATAGTTGAACAAAAGGATTAAGACTATTTATAATTTATATACGTACGCCTTGACGATGTTCTATTTTCATTGTTTGCACTAAGCTTTCTTTTGAGGTAAATCTAATCCAGGTCAAGTCATTTTTGACAAATTTTCGAGGCTAGATTGAAGTAAAATTGTACCTGGCATTCTTGGACGTTGTAAATAGACAACTGATAAAAGTTATATTATTAAAATGATCCAGTCTTAACTTCCCCTGCGAACTTATAATTGGCGACTATGACTCCATTTGGTGCAATTTTTCCTTCAACCATTTGAAGCGCAGATGGAACTGTTCCTTCTGCAAATAAACGCTTACCTCTTCCAAGCGTTAGTGGATATATTTTAAGCCAAAGCTCATCTACCAAGTTGTTTTTCAAAAGAGTCTGGATAAGATTTCCGCTCCCATGTACTTGTAACTCGGGGCCATCTTTTGCTTTGAGTTTTTTAATCTGATCAACAACATTATCTTTTACTATAATTGTCTTTTCCCAATCGTATGCATGGTCAGAACTTGAGACCACATATTTTGTTGCCTTATTAATACTTTCGCCTTCTTCTGGGTGATCAGGCCAAATAAGATTTAAAAATCTCATAAGTCTTTCTTCCAAGAAGCAAATCGAAAGGATGACCCATTTGTTCTGTCATGACCTTACCCATAAAATCATCAAAATAAGGGAATTGCCAACCACCGTATTTGAAGTCTCCACTTATATCTTCCTTTGGTCCACCAGGTGCCTGCATAACACCGTCTAAAGTGATAAAAGAGAGAACAATAATTTTTCTCATAAAAATTATTTTAATATTAAAGAGCTTATGAAAGCTAGTGTCTGAATTTTTATTTTTTTCTGCCTATTGCGTTTTAAACATTTATATGGAATAATCATCTCATGGCAAAGATGAATCCAGTTGTGCATTTTGAAATGCCGGCTAAAGATAAAAAAAGAGTATCTGAATTTTATTCTAAAGTTTTTGGTTGGCAGATGCATCAACTCGGTGCCAAGATGGGAAATTACCTTCTAGCTCAAACTACAGACACTGATGAAAATATGATGCCTAAAACACCAGGAGCAATCAATGGTGGTTTTTTTGATTATCAAAAAAAGAAAGGCTTTAACATCCCTCACTTAGTAATATCTGTTGATAATTTAGAAGAAGCAATGAAAAAAGTAGAGGAAGCTGGAGGCAAAATACTTGGTGGTGTCTCTGGTCCTGGAAAAATCGATGATATTCCTGGAGTTGGTCGCTACGTTTCTTTTGTAGACTCAGAAGGTAATCACGTTGGCATGCTTCAACCAGTTCCGAGAAAATAATTATTAGCTACATTCTACGAGATTTTTTCGATTATCAGTTCGAGCCCAAACTTGGTCAAGGCATTTTTAAGATTTTTTGAGGCTAAAATGAAGCTGGCAATCCTGAATGCTGTAGTAATTTTCTCTGTTAAAACCTTGTACTACTCTATATCTATATAATTTTTATAGTTTCAACATTATGCTGTTTATCATCAGCAAATTCATATAATAATGCATTTGAAATAGTAGACTTATTGAATACCGCATGAGGTAAATATGGAGGCATTATGAAAATGGTCAGATTATCGCTAATGAGCATAGTTTCTTCATGTTTTCCTTTTTTATCCAACCAATAGAGCACTAAGTCTTTATTTGTTGCTATAAATGCTTCTTGCCTTGGGTGCTTATGGTTTCCCCCTACTTCTTGAGGAGGAATTGAAACTAAAGATTGTTCTACTAAATTAAATTCACTCGGGAGAAGAGAGGTATCTATGTGGAGTACCCATAAACCATTCTCTTTTTTATAGGAAGGAGCAATAATAATTCTTTGAATTTCCACATTGGAAGTATACTAAAAAGTTCTGACAAAGTACATTGAGTACAACGTAAACAGAATTGTCGGACATGGATAGTATTCGAACTTTTTGGATACAAAATACTGAAAGTTTCTATGTTTCTATATCCCTAACTATATGTTCTAATAATTATTGAAGTATATTTTTAACTTATTTTAAGATCAACAGTATCCCTGATAAAATCAAAATTATAAAAACAACTTTTCTGAATATCTCCTCTGAAGATTTAATATGCAATTTATGGCCTAACCAATTGCTTAAAATTAAAACAGGAAAACAAATAACAAATAGAAACAATACTTGTCTTGTTATTAAACCATGAATAGCAAATAAAGGAATTTGTATGACCCCATTGAAAAGAAAAAAGATTAAACTGGTAGACCTAAAAAGATTTTTGTCCTTAAAAACACTTGATAAATAAAGAATAATAGGTGCCCCACCAACTGCAAATATAGCTGATAATATTCCACTTAATATGCCCGTAATAAAACCCAAAAGAATATTCGGAAGAATTGAAATCTTTTTATCTACGAAAAATATGATGACTGAAGAGACAGGAATAACAATGCCAAGTATTTTTACTAAAACAATATTTGAATCTAATACAAGAAAATGAACCCCAATAATTCCTCCTACTAAATTACCTAGTATCAATGGTATAAGTACCCAATACTGTATATTTTTGTAAAAAGTTTTTATGAGAAGTGCATTACTTGAAAAACCAAGGAGATTTACAAATGGAGAAATTGTTGTTAATGGATATAATAAGACAAGCAAAGGAACTGCAACTATTCCACCACCAAACCCTGCAAAAGCGTTAACAATAAATGCCAGAAAAATAATGACTGCGCTAATTAACATTAACACAAACTAATTGTAGCAGCTTCGAATCCAAGTTTGGAGAAGTATAGTTTGATATAGTTATTTGAGACTAACTGAGTTTGCTGGCGGACATAGACACTATTCGAACTTTTTGGCAAACAACACAGGAACGATTTTATATTCCAATTTATAGTTAACATTCATTCTCCTGCTTGACACAATTTAATTGTTAATAAATAATATCCTCAGGGGGAGGATATATGGCATACAGACCAAAAGACACACAAGAAAGAATACTGCATCGTCTCAAAATAGCAAAAGGACATTTAGAGAAAGTTATTAAGATGGTTGAAGATGATACATATTGTATTGATGTGCTGCAACAGCTCTCAGCAGTAGATAGTGGACTTGAGGAAACAGCCAATGTACTTCTTGAACATCATTTACGAACATGTGCTTCTGAAAAGATGAAAAAAGGTAAAACAGATGAAGCAATTGAAGAAATAATGACAGTATTCAAGAAAAAATAAATGAACTTATTCCATAACATTCTTATGTCTTTTCTCATGGCTTTTTACATGCTGTGGGATGTCCTCTGGCCTCTTATATTAGGCTTTGCTCTTTCTGGCGTGGTGCAAGCAGTTGTATCGCATGCAAAAATGGCTGAAACACTTGGAGATGATTCTCCCAAAAGTGTTACGCTCGCAACCCTATTTGGGATTGCATCAAGTTCTTGTTCATACGCCGCTATTGCTCTAGCACGATCTATTTTTCGTAAAGGTGCAAGTTTTTCCAATGCGATGGTTTTTGAACTTTCTTCAACAAACTTAGTTATTGAGCTAGGAGTAATTCTTTGGGTATTTATGGGATGGCAATTTGTCGCAGCAGAGTTTACAGGAGGGATTATTATGGTTATACTTCTTGCCCTTATTTTTCGTTTTACTTTATCAAGAAAATTAGTGAAAGAGGCCAGAAGACAAGCAGAAAAGAATGTAATGGGCAAAATGGAGGGCCACGCAGGGATGGATATGAGTCTGACAGAAGGAACCATTTGGTCACGGTTACTTAGCAAAAAAGGCTTTACCGCAATTAGTCATTTTTTCATTATGGATGTTGCCTCAATTTGGACAGATATTCTTATTGGCTTTGGTATTGCAGGAATACTTGCAGTATTTGTGCCAGAGTCATTCTGGCAAGCATTTTTCTTTACCAATCATCCAACCCTTGCATACATTGAAGGACCCTTGGTTGGACCACTTGTAGCCATGCTTTCGTTCGTTTGTTCTGTGGGAAATATTCCGCTCGCAGCAGTATTATGGAAAGGTGGCATTAGTTTTGGAGGAGTTGTCAGCTTTATCTTTGCAGACCTTATTGTTCTGCCAATACTCAACATTTATAGGAAGTATTATGGATGGAAGATGATGGCATATATTTTAGTTACTTTTTATGCAACAATGGCAGCGGCAGGATATATTATTGAGTTTCTTTTTGCTGTACTCCACATTATTCCAACAAATAGAAATGTTGTTATGATAAGCTCGGGCATTTCTTGGAATTATACAAGTATTCTTAACATCGCCTTCTTGTTGATTGCTGGTATATTGACGATAAGATTTTTACGCACAGGCGGCCCAGCAATGCTTAAAATGATGGAGATGGACCCAAAAGATATGAAGGACTGTTGTAAAGTATAAATATGGGAAACACAAATTTATTTGCTATCTTTCTTACAGGTCTTATTACAGGTGGACTCACCTGCATGGCTGTACAGGGTGGACTATTAGCAGCTACACTTGCACAATCTGAAGAAGAAAGACTTGAAGACAAGGCAAGAGGAGGGAACGCTCTTCCCATAGTGGCATTTCTTATAGCCAAACTGATTGCATATACTGCTCTTGGTTTTTTGCTTGGAATGTTAGGATCATTTTTTAACCTTTCCATTCAAACAAGGGTAATTTTAATGGTGGCAGTTGCTGTCTTTATGGTTGGGACAGCACTCAACATTCTGGAAGTCCATCCAATTTTTCGTTACTTTATTATTCAACCACCACGATTTTTAACAAGACTGGTCAGAAAACAATCAAAAAGTCAGGCAATGTTTGCTCCAGCGCTTCTTGGTGCATTTACAGTCTTTATTCCTTGTGGCACAACACAAGCAATGATGGCATTAGCCATTGCATCTGGTAAGCCTATTCTTGGTGCAGCAATTCTTTTTTCGTTTGTTCTTGGTACTTCACCTGTCTTTTTTATCCTTGGATATTTTGCAACAAAGTTGGGTGATATGTTTCAACAAGGCTTTATGCAACTTGCTGCTTTTGCAATTATTTTACTAGCAATTTTCAATATCAATAGCGCAATTGCATTAAGTGGTAGTAGTTGGACAATTGGGAGTGTTATAGGTAATGCAGCAACAAGTTTTTGGTGTACGGTGAGTTTTTGTTCACCTTCTTATTATCAAGCACAGCAGGCAGGCAATCCATTATCTGATGCAACAATTAACATAACTTCTGTTGGATATACGCCGTCTCTTTTTGCGGTCAAAGCAGGAAGCAAAGTGACACTTCACTTGCAAAATACCAATGGTGCAGGGTGCCAACAAGCATTTAACATACCGAGTCTTGGTATTCAGAAAATTGTCCCTGTTGGTTCATCTGATACGATTAGCTTTACTGCTCCAAGTCAACCACAGCAATTAGCTTTTGTGTGTAGCATGGGAATGTATAGAGGAGCAATTCAAGTCTTATGACAAAGAAACAAAAATTCAAAATAACTGGAATGCACTGTACAGCTTGCACTTTGGAAATAGACGATGCGTTAGAGGAATTGGACGGAGTAAAACAGTCAAATACTCATTATGCAAAACAAATAACAGAAGTGGAATTTGAAGAGGAGAAAGTTTCGCACGTGAAAATTATTGAGGTAATAAAAAAAGTTGGGTATTCAGCATCTGCTTCGACTGAATAATTTCCTGAAGAACGACTAAATTTGATAGGTTTTGTTATTTAAAATTTTGCTGGGCATATGTAAAAAACCATAAAATTCTTGGTAGTAATCCTGTATAACCTAAAATTGCTAGTATGAACAAAATAAACTCCACCAAACCTAACTTTCCCAAGGTTTGAGACCGATGACTGAAATCAATTATGCCTAACAGGAAATAGAGCGCAATACTTCCAACAGTGCCACAAATAATATGTATCCATATTTGGTGCGCACGATAGGAGAATGATTTTTCGAGCTTACCATTTGGTTTCCATATCAGATCATTAAACCAACCATAATATGCTCCTAATAATATTCCTGAAGCAAGAAAAAAATAAATCCCATTTTGTTTTAAGGATATGCCAATAATTACTAAAACAATCGCTGCAAAACGAGCTATTAATGATTGACAGATTTCATTTTTCATATTTATGCAGTTATGCTATCAAAAATCTTAGTTATCTCATCAATTTTTGCTGTATTAGCTTGATCTTTTATCCAATTCTCAAAATCGTTTTTACAAAATGCTATAACAACATCCAATCCTTTTCCAGTAGTACCCAGATATTCTTCAAGTTCTCCTTCTTGGAGGATATATATTTGTTTTTTATATAAATCAGCAATACTGGTTTGTAATGTTGAATAGGTACTTGCATCAGTTTTTATGAAATTTACTAAGTCCTCTGAAGGAATATATCTAACAAGCATATAACCTCTCATTTCTTTAAGTTTTTTAAAGCCTTGCTTCGTCGGGTGACTAATATATGAAGATAGAGATGATAGCATATTAACTCTGTCTGTCGAACCTTTTTTGCTTAATACATTAACAGCAATATTTGTATAGACACTATTTAAATATGCCTTATTAAATTTGTTTAACTGGCTCCTTGAAAGTAAATTAAAACTCACAACATTATCCCAATCACCAATAAAATATGTTTTAACCTTATATTTATTTAAAAAGTTTTTCCATAATTCAAAACTACCTTTTCCAGAAATATATAAAAACTCCAGTTCAGGGTCTTTATTTTTAATTTCTTTGTAGTAATCATAAAATTTCCTATAAAAATACTCATCACTATCTCCTTCAATGAGAACAACTTTCTTACTAAAGAATATCTTTATTGAGTTTGTATAGCTTAAAATTCTTACCAATTCTGCTTCATCATTAGTTATTTTTGGATGGATAACTTTTGTAAAACCTCGTACTAAACTAAAACGATAAGTATTATTAATGACCTTGGCATTAATAAACATTGGCGAATGAGTGACAATTATAAATTGTATGTCCAGATCGTCTTTAATCTGATTGATAACATTCAAGAATTTCTCTTGCATCTGGGGATGAAGATGTGTTTCTGGCTCATCAATTATCAGTAAACCTTTTTCAATATCATACCCATATAGACAAAAAATAAAATGAATTATTGCTTTCTGTCCAGCACTTAAATCGCTATATTGAACTTCATTTTTCTTTTCATCGATAAATTTAAAAGAGTAATTTAAGCTTAAAAGATCAAGTTTATTAATATCGAGTTGAATGTTTAAATAACCTAAGAGTAACTTATTTATGTTTTTAACAATTGGTAAATTCAGAGTTAATTTTCTTGCTTTCACTTTTCCATATTGGTCATAATATTCATTAAATCTGAAGGCAAGCTCTTTTTTAACATACATAAATGCAACTGGTTCTTCATTACTACTAGCACGAGTGTTTTCATTTACATCTTTTGTTTTAAGCTCTGCTGTCCTAGTAAATTCTTTTGCATTCACAGGATAGTTCCCGTCAAACATATTATATGTCCTGAAGGAACCCATGAGTGCAAATGTCTGCTTCAACTTATTCCATTGCTTATTCTCAAATGTATTACCAATCTGAATTGCTTTTTGTAAAAATTCGAAATACTCAAAGTACTTTTCAATAAAATTGACGCACTGATTTTGTTGACGATTGACTCGATGAAATGCAGGTTGGTTAATTGGATTAGTATCTTCATATTCAAATTCAATATCATTAGTGTTATCAATATCTTGTTTATTGAAATTAGTTTCAAAAGAGAGACCACCTACGTTTGAGTAGTTGGAAAAAATAGTATTAAAGTCTGTAGCGTTGTCAAAAATAAATTTGAGATTATTTTTATCATTTTGATTTAAATTTAAGGAAATTTTAATTTTCCTAACTGAGTTGGTGCTTTTTCTGTTTGGATTCAAATAATTGTAGTTCCTAGGCGCTTCAGTAATTGTTTGACCAAGAGGTACTTGCCCATTCGATCTGTGGTTGAATACGTTATCTTCACTGTAAATGGCTTGCCTGTACAATATATTTTTAAATAATTGGTTTAATATCTCTAAAAAATTACTTTTACCAACACCATTAGGACCAATGAGAATGTTTAAACCTTTATCAAAATTTATCTTTGGGGAATGGTTAATGTCATCTCTATATTCAAAACTTAAAATATTGGAAATTTGAATATAGTTTATCTTCATATTTATTGTTTTATTACTTCTTTAATATTTCCATCCTTGTCTCTTAAAATAGCAGTCATTGTCTCCTTAAGATTTATATGATCTCTTAAAACGATCGATTTTGTAATTCTTTTCTCAACAAAAAAAGTAATCAAACTAAAAATCAAAGCCCCAATAGTCGATAATATTGTGACTATGTCTTGGGATATTAACGTGAAATGCGTTAAATGCATCAAGAGGGACGATATCGACGCAGATGCAGAATTAAAAAGGACCTTCAAGAACGGATATACTGCTACTCCCGCTGATATTGCAGTAAGGACGAGCATCACAATTTGCAATCGGTAGTTTGATTGTTCCAATTTTTGGCTTTGTCTATTGGAGCTTTCAATAGTACTATTTAACTTCTTAATTTTCGTTAGTAGATCATCCAACATGAATATTGTTTCGACCTGTGTTGAAATAACATGCTGATTATGTGGAGTACCAGTCGTTGGGTTTGCTTGCATTTCTCGAAGGCTTCGCTTTAATTCTTCTTTCATATGATAATTGCTTGCATTATCCCACTTTTAGCTTGCTATCTCAATATACTTACAGGGTTGGACAACAGATATCTTTACTTACAGACTTGGGAAGTGTCTCTCTAAACTGGCACAAAATTGTGGAATTTAGCCTCGGGACGTGTGCCATATCTCCTGTCGCTTAACTTCCTGAATTCCTTGAAGCTAATTGTGCGTAATGATTCTTGAAGTTTAGGGACACTATTGAGCGAAAAAACATCAAAAATGGAAACAAACCTGGACAGGCTTCTGCGTATAATACACGCTCATTGACTCCGTGGAAATGTCCAGCTATTTATTTTTATTATCGGCTACTGAAGATTGAAAGTTGATCTATGTTCTTGCCCACCAGAGAAAGCGCCTGTTTTTGGGTCTGTTGTTCCACCAACTACACAATCAAGAGTTATTGTTGCTGGTTTTGTCTGGTAGTTATTGAAACGTTGTTGTTCTGCATTAGCAAAATTACCCCAGCCAATACTTTCTGTTTGTCCTGCATTTACCACAAACCCATCCGATTGAAAGTTATCTCCTTGTGGATCAGTCTCATTGACTACCGCATTACATTGATCCCATTCTGTTGTTTCCTGATTTGTTATGTACAATGCTGTGTTATCAAATGTCACTTTTGCTTTAAGCGGGTAGCGTGTTGCTTGTCCCTTTTCCAGAGCATCTTGGGATTTCATACAGTCGACCATTTGAGGTGTTCCTAAATACTGCGCACAAGGGTCCGTAGTTGGCGTAGGACTTCCATTTGTTGTACTTGCTGGTGTTGTTGTATCTGTTGTTGCTGGAGAAGTTGAAAACAAAGACAGCATGAACTTTATTCCAAAGAACACAATAGCAGCTAAAACAACCAACGTAACTACTGTCTGAGCAGGTGTTGCCAATTGCTTCCCACATTTTGGACAATTTTTCGCTTTTGGGTCTTTGATTTGAGCTTTACAGTATTTGCACATCCTCATCATAGGTAATGGAATGGTAACACATAGTATCCCTCAAATCAACCATTTTTGAAGCCAAAAGGATACTGACAGTTGGTTTTGATTAAAATAGTAGCTTGCTAATCTTGAAGAATGATTACGGAAAATGACAAAAGATTGGGAAAAAGAATAAAAAAACTCAGAAACGCAAAAGGATTAACACAAGACCAGCTTGCTGAAAAGGCAGGAATTAGTATGAAATATGTTCAATTTATCGAGAACGCCCACAGGATACCTGCGCTAAAAACTTTATACAAAATCGCTCGAGTTCTTGGTGTTAAAGTTGAAGATATCTTCCCCTTTTAACCACTTCGTTTACAGACTTGGACAGTGATTTGGATTGATATGGTAATCCAATCTTGACAAGACAATAAATTTGTTTTAATCTTTAATTAGGTCCCTAGTGACCCACATGGTTTGATTTGTCACAATAGTCCTATCCTCAAAAATTAGCGACTCGACTGTGCTAGTACCTACAGATTTCTGAAAGGTTTTAGCTTGTCGAGTTTTTTTATGAGCAGCCTTTCAAGGCTGTTTTTTGTAGCAACTGGGGAGACTATTTGTGCAGGTTATCCGTTTATGTTCCCTGCTTGGTTCTCCCCAGGCAAGGAAGATAAACGGATTTTTTATGTTATCAAAAGAAGCTGTGCTGGAGTATCAAGAAGAATACAGAAAAATACATGGCAAAATCATCTCTTTCGATGAAGCGATGAGGCAAGCAGAAGAATTACTTAAATTATTTGATGCAATTTACAAACCCATTAAAACCGAGTGGGTTAAAAAAAATAAAAAATATGGAAAGCATAGATAAGTTACTAAAAAACCATAAAGTTAATAACTTAACAGTAAACAGTAATAGTAAAGATATACCTACTGTTAACAGTAGTACTGTATACAGTAGTAAAACCTTTGAGGATAAATTGGATGAGTTAATTGAAAGCGAAGATACTACAAAAGAAGGTCTCGCAAAATATATAGCAGAAAAACTGGATGATACAAAAAGTTTAACTCTGCATATTCTTTTAGTAAAAGAGCATAAGTCCCAAAAATTACTTGAAGCACTTAATTTTACTTTGGACGCTTGGAGAAATCATAAAATTAGGACATCCAAACCTATCTATTATATTGCAATTTTACGAAGGTGGAAAATGAAAGTAAATTTTCGTACTTGATAGTACTTATTGATGATTAATATAATGGTAACTGACAGTAACCACTATGTGTTAAAATATGGCATTTTTTGATTACAATTTGAAGGAAAAATTACAAGAATATAAATTCGGTGCGTATTTACGACGTTCTTCGGAAGACAATGAAGATAAGCAAGTACGAAGTATTGAGGGACAACAGCAAGACCTTCAAGAAGTCAGCACAAAACTGCGTTTATCAAAACTGAAAAAATATGATCCCGAAAGTAAGTCTGCATTCAAAATCGGTAGACCAATTTTTAGTCAAATTATACAAGATATTGAAAATGGAGTTATTGACGCATTACTTGTTTGGCATGCAAATCGTATTTCACGAAATTATGGTGATGGTGGAAAATTTGTGCAGTTAATGTCTGAGGGAAAATTAAAAATTGTTTTAACACCTTTTGGAGTTTTTGAAAATACTCCGAGAGACATGGAATATCTCATGAATGAATTTACTCGTGCGACTAGGGACAGTGGAGATAAATCAGACGCAGTAAAACGAGGAAACCGTATAAAATTAAAAGCAGGTTATATTCCTAGTGGCAGACTATCAGAGGGCTACGATCATGTTAAAAATGAGCGAGGTGAATCAGTAAACGGCACTAATAGTAATTTCACATTACTAAGGAAAACAATTGAGTTGGTGTTAAATGGAACGCATACACCAATGGAGGCATTGGATGTATTAAATAATGAATGGAAATATCAGACAAGAAAAACTAAAAGATTAGGAGGGAAATCACTCGCAAAAAGCACATTTTATCGTCTGTTATCGAATCCAAAATCGTATGGTCTCATTATTAGCGCAGAAGGAGAATTTACCGCTGAGTTTCCCCCACTAATGACAAAAGAAGAATATGAGAAAATACAAATACTTCTTGGTAAGAAAGCAGGCAGAAGAAGAACTCCAAAAACGTGGGCATATACAGGTGAAATTACTTGCGACAGCTGCAGTGGATTTATAACAATGGAAGATAAATGGCAAGTTATTTGTCCTGTTTGTAAAACAAAATTCCATAAATCCTCGGATAGATTTGCTTGTATAAATTGTCATACTCCAATAGAGGAAATGAGGAATCCAAAACTTCTTCATTATACTTGGTTGCATTGCACACGGCAGAAACTTGCAGATGGAACCAAATGCAGGCAACCGTACCTCGCTGTTGATAATTTCGATGGACAAGTCCAAAGCCTCATTGAAAAATTTACTATTCCAGAAGGATTTGCCAAATGGGCAATTAAATGGTTAGAAAAACTAAACGATCAAGAAGTACAACAAAGAACAGTAATAAATACTAATCTCCAAAAATTTCATAATGATGTTCAAAAACAGATTGACGATCTGTTGGACTTACGATTAAAAGGACTTATCGACGATGCAGAATATCAAAAGAAGAAAGAAACGCTACTTCTGGAAAAGAAGGAGGTAAACCAAAAATTACAAGTTACTGATAAGCGAGCAGATGAATGGTTAGACCTATGTGAGAATACGTTTAATTTCGCTACTTATGCGCATATATGGTTTGCCAAAGGAACGACTAATCAAAAACGTGCAATACTTCATGCACTTGGATCGAACCTAATATTAAAAGATAAAGTTTTATTGATACAACAAGCTAGACCATTTATGCTACTTGCTGGAACGAAAGAAAAAGTAGGAATTAAATTGCAAACAATCGAACCTAACGATCAGCTTGATGTAGTAGCCCAAAAGCTCGGTTCTGAGGCTTCCAGTCTTGACTTGCTGCCGAGCAGGGATTCGAACCCCAATAAACAGATCCAGATTCTGTTGTCCTACCATTAGACGACTCGGCAATAGAGTAGGCATATTGTACTAAAAAAGGCACTACATTGCTATTTGAGCAATTTCAATATATGAGGAATAAAAATGAGCATGCCAACAATAATTGATCCGAGAGCAGTAACCAATACCATACCTGCAGCAACGTCTTTTGCAATCTTTGCCTCCCTCCGATGCTCTTGCGTAATAAGATCAACCATCTCTTCAATAGCAGTGTTAATCATTTCAGAAGCGATTACCAGCAGAATAATTACTCCTAAAATACCCATCTCAAATCCATTAATGCGAAAAAGAATACTGGCAAATATAATAACAATTGCAATAGCAACATGAATCCATAAATTCTGATTATTTCGAAAGGCATACTTTACTCCTGCAAATGCGTAGCCAAATGAGTCAATTAATTTTCTGTGATGCATAAGAATATATTATAGTATGATTTTTGCCATAACAAAAGTAAGAAGCGTGATACAACAGCCAATTACCGCACCGCTGACAACTTCTTGTATTGTATGTTTTCTCAGAAACAACCGTGACCAACTGACTACAAAAGGAATCCAACAAATTACCGCAAACGCAAGTGGCCCATATAAAATACCGTATGTTACCACAAAAGCAGTAGACACAGCAGCGTGTGTACTTGCTTTCATGAATTTGTTTGCAAAATCGAAAATAATGAGTGAAAGAATGATTCCCAACGCAACAATTGAAAGAGGAAAGAAAATACCTTTAAAAAAAACCGCAATACCAAAATATACAATAGAGAAAAATAGCATAATTGTATAAAATAGTGGTCGCTTTTCTTGCTGTGAGATACCAAAATCACTTAAATATTCATTCGGTTTGATAAGGAAAAATACTCCTAACGAAGAGAAAATGAAAACAATTGAAAAAATTGTCCATCGCAACCCCATTGATATATTTGTTGTCGCGTGATAGGTGATAATAAAAGGAATCAGTATCGCAAAAACAAGGGGATGGAAAACAAATGAAATAAATTGAGCAGTTTTTTCTTTCATTTTACTAAGTTAATCTTTTCAGTATTTCTTCTTTAGGTATACTTTCAAGATATTCAGGAAGTGGTAAACCTACATCCCTTCCTGTTAGTAATCGGTAAACGGTATTCATTTTTATTCCATGCTTTTTTAAAATGCCACGCAAGGCTTCTAAAATATCCTCACTTTTCCAGGCTGATAACTTTTCGAAAGTTTGTTTTATATCTTTTACGATCAACGTATCGCTATCCGTAAAAGCAATAGGAATAGAAACAACCAATTCTCTAAATTCCTTGAGCGTTTTCATTCTTGTCTGTGCAAGTAAAACAAGCGCTTCACCATTTTGACTTTGTAAAATTGTCAGAACTTCTTTATCATCTTTATAGAATACTTCTAGTTTTTTCATTAGCTGTTTTATTTGCACATGCTGAATATAGTATCCGTTCATCCAAGTGAGTTTCTGTCTATCAAACGAAACGAGGTCAGTTTTATGAATTTTCTTAACATCGAAGTCCCTGACAAACTCTTCAGTTGTATATATTTCTTTGTCTGTTCCGGGATTCCATCCCAACAGCATAAGGAAATTGACTGTTGCTTCCGGCAAGTACCCTTCGTCCAAAAACTCTCTCGCTGCAACCGGCCCAAACCGTTTGGAAAGTTTTTTCGTTTCTCCCTTTTCCTTCAAATTCGGCAAATGAATATATACCGGTAATTCCCAGCCAAATGCATTATAGAGAATAACATGTTTTGGCGTCGATGGAATCCAATCATTTCCCCGCATAACGTGGGTTATTTCCATCAAGTGGTCATCAACGACAACGCCCAAATGGTATGTTGGAAAACCATCTGATTTCAGAAGCACTTGATCATCAATATCGTTAGAGCTTACTTGTACATCACCAAAAACCTCATCATGAAAACTGATTGTTTTATCAGGGATAACATTCAGACGAATCACATATGGTATATTTTCCTGCAGCTTTTTTTCTACCGCTTCGGGAGTCAACATTAGGCAGTGTTTATCATATTTTGTTGCGGTGATTCCTTTCGCTCTCTGCTCATCTCGCATCTTCTCAAGTCTTTCAACGGTACAAAAACAATAGTATGCTGCTTTTTTTGCAACTAACTCCAGTGCATATTTTTTATATATTTCCAGCCGTTCTGATTGCATATACGGTCCATATGCTCCTCCAACCCTCGGCCCTTCGTCCCAAGTAAACCCATAGTCGATAATAATATCGAGGATTTTATCCATTGCGCCTTCAATGTATCGCACTCTGTCAGTATCCTCAATGCGGATAATAAATTTTCCCTCATGTTTTTTCGCAAATGCCCAATTATATAAGACTGTACGGATATGTCCAATGTGATATTCGCCTGTGGGACTGGGAGCCATTCTTGTGCGAACTGTCATACGATTTTACTGCAATGCTTGCTTTCTCACCTTGCATTGTAGCGAAAAATGCTTCTATACTCAAGGTATGGCAACATTAACGCAGGTCGCTTCGTCGACCCGAAAAATCCTTACTATTTCTATCCTGCTACTTATCGGATTTGCTGTGGTACTATTTCTCTTCAATGTTGCTATTAATGTTAAAAATTCTCTCTATCCTACACCACCCACACCACCAACAGTTACGTATGGTAAATTGCCCGCAATTCTTTTTCCTCAAAGTATAAATGTACAAAAACTTTCTTATACGCTCAATACCCTCACCGGCAATTTACCCTCACTTCCTGACCGCGTCGCGGTTAATCAAATTGCACAACCGCAAGCAACGCTATTAGATTTACAAAATACGCAAAATCTTGTCACACAAATCGGCTATGTACTATCATCTCAAAGACAATTGAACGAAACACTCTACCAATGGACAAACACCGATGATCTTCCTAAAACAATTACCATGGATACGACAACAAAAGATTTCACCATTAATTCAAGTTATCCTACTGATCTGAATGTAGCAAACGCATATAACCTCCCGGGGAAATCAGGAGCAATTACCGTGTCTCAAACATTCCTGGAAAATTTCCTGGGAAACCTTCCTTCGGATATTGATAACAGCAAAACAACTGCATCATTTTTTACGATAAATAACAGCGGGCTTGTACCGGCAACAAGTTTTTCCGGCACGAAGATTGTACGTGTTGATTTTTTTCAAAAAAACATGAATAGCCTCCCTATTTTTTATCCCTATGCTGGTGAGTCGCTGATGAATATATTAATAGGAGGTGGCAGCAGCTTGGCCCAAATAGTAAACGCACAGTTTGTCCATAAAACAATTCTTTCTGACAACGCAACGTATCCAATAAAAACCTCACAAGTTGCTTACCAGGATTTGCAAAACGGCAATGCATATATTGCATCTCTTGATTTCGGAGTAACATCAGTAACTATCCGCAATGTCCTCCTAGGCTATTACATAGGTGATTTTAACGAACAATATCTAATGCCAATTATAGTATTTGAAGGAGACAACAATTTTGTTGCTTATGTTTCTGCGATTACGGATGGATGGATAAGTAAGTGACATTGTCGGTAATAAGTAATAATAATTTTTCTGTATCGGAAAATCTGTCGTTGCTCTTCATAATGACCAGAATGTATTGATGGGTATGTTGAACAGCAGATGTAACCAATACCTCACCTGCTTCATCTGTTGTACCGGTTTTTACCCCATTCACTCCCTCATACCCAAGTAATTGATTCAGATTTTTAATCGGATAAACATCTCCCTGAAGAGAAAAAATAGTCTTTATTTTTGTGTCAACAATGCGGGAAAGCAACGTATTTTGCATAACATGTGATGCAATGATTGCTAGATCATGAGGTGACGTATAATCACCATCATCTTCCAGTCCTGCCGGATCAATAAAATGAGTATCAAATAAGCCAAACAACGTAACATTTTCGTCCATTTTTTTCACAAATGCATCAATCCCTCCGGGATAATTGTCAGCTATTGCATCAGCTGCATCATTGGCTGAAGGCAAAAACATAGCATAGAGTAAATCAATAAAATGGAACTGTTCCCCTTTGTAGAAATGCAACCCTGATCCTTCAACATAATTCCGTTGCACGGTTAATATAGCTTGCGGCTTAAAATAAGCGAGCGCTGTTAATGCAGTCATCATTTTTGTAGTTGAGGCAGGCGAAAAACGAACTGACGCATTTTTTGTAAAAATCGGTACCCCTGAAGTTATGTCCAATACATATGCACCATTTGCAGAAACCTGCGGAATAAATGCATTACTTACTACCGGATACGAGGCGAAGTTGAAAGCTGGAAAGGGATCTGGAAGAGGAGTATTGACTTGTGCTTGCTGCTGGAGTATTTTCGTTACAAGAAAAAGCAATATCGCAAGACTAACGCAAAAAAAACAAAAAATTTTCCCAACAACATGCGTACTACTAATGTACCCTTTTCTTATGTGAATAAAACGAGAATCTTTGCTGACACTTTGGGCAGATGGAGTATCATTTTTTACCTGTTTCTTTTTTTCGTTTTGCTCTTGGTGTTTTACCGTTTCTTTTTGTATGACTGTCTTTTGCTTATTATGTGTCTTTTTGTTGAGCGGCTTGTTTTTTCTGGTGAATTGCATGTTTTTATTGTAGAAGATATGCAAGGCATTGTCATGAATTGATTTATTATTTCTCGATTACTGCAAACCGTTCATCAATTCGCTCCATATCGCGGGGGAACATACTTGCTTCCCGGATATTAGAAAGGCCTAAAATTTGCATAGTAATCCGTTCAGCACCAAAAGCAAATCCCCCTTCAGGCGGTGCGCCATATTTAAATGCTTCCAGAAACATCTCGATATTTTTCTCATGCAATCCCCATTCCTTCACATGCCGCATCAGTTGTTCGTAATCGTTAATGCGTCTTCCCCCAGATAACCATTCAACCCCCCGACAAAGTAAATCCATTCCTTCATTGAATGCGGGATTTTCCTTTGAAGGGTATACATAAAATTTATGTTGCTTTGACGGATAACCATAAATAAAAACCAGATCTGATCCCGTTTCTTTTTTGATGATTGCGCAAATTTCCCGCTCATCTTCCGGATTTAAATCTTTTTCTTTTCTGTTATCTCTTCCTGAATGTTCAAAGATTTTTTGCTGTGCTTCCCGCAGGGTCAATGCCGGTGTTTTGTCTATCACTGAGGGTAACGTTGCCTGAAAAAGTAACAACTCTTTTTTACATTCTTTTTCTAATCTTTGAAAGATGTGACGGATTACACCCTCTGCCAGTTCTTTTACATCAATCCATGACTCAATAAATCCCATTTCAGCATCAAGCGACACAACCTCTGTTAAGTGACGGGTTGTCATACTTGGTTCTGCGCGGAATATTTTATTAACGGAGAAAACGCGCTCAAATGCTGTCATAACTATTTGTTTATATAGCTGCGGACTTTGTGTCAAAAATGCATCATGTCCGAAATAGTCAATATGGAATACCTCTGCACCTCCTTCTGCGACAACCGGCGCAATGGAAGGAGCCTGAAATTCAAAAAAATCCTGAGATTTGAGATACTCACGAAATGCATCAATAACAACTGCCTGCACTTTAAATATTGCCTGCACCTTTGGGTGACGTAACGTAAGGCCACGATGATCTAAAAGTGTTGGCAATTCGAGATTAAGTGACTCATTTTCTATGTCAAACGGAAGCGGTGCTGCCTTCGCAAGAATGGTCAGCTTTGTTGCCTCCAGTTCTATCGTACCAGAGATAATTTTTGGATTTACTAGTTTTTCCGGACGTTTCTTCACTGTCCCCTCAATGACAACCACAAATTCGCTTCGTAACTCCTGTGCTGTGTCATATGCTTCCTGAGAAACCTGCGGGTTAAAGATAACTTGTAGTAAGCCTGACCTGTCACGAAGATCAATAAAAATGAGTTTTCCATGGTTACGTCTCACGTGCACCCATCCTTTAATAAGAACAACTTCTCCTGTTTTTTGCGAAGTTTCCCTGACTAATGTTCGTTGCATAACCATCGTATTGTACCTTGTATCAAAATACTTGACAAGTGTATAAGGATTTTGTAAGATAATCTCTGTCAATATGAAATTTACTTGGTGCACATCTAACGGACGATACGTCTCTCTTATTATGTAAGAGGGAGATTTTGCGTTAAGCACTAGCAAATTGCACAATCTCCCTAAGAAATGAGGGAGATTTTTTTATGAGAAACGGAGGTGAACAATATGGAAAAAGATTTGACACAAGTTGCAAGACTTGAAGTTGATGCTATAAACATGAGCAGAAAGCCTTTATATTTAAGAGCGGAAGAATTATTCTATAATACCACAGGATTACCCTTGGTTAGGCCGCCTGGGTTGGATGTTGATAATATGACATATCCTGCGACTGATACTGGAGTACCGACGAAAACGATGTATATCGGTGAAGTTCCACACGTAAGACCAGATGGAATACTACTGCTGCCTAAAGCAAAATATCGGGAACCAGTACCAGATAGACGCACTGCGCAAACTTTGAAACATGTTGTTGGATAAGTCTTTTATTCAATCATAGGGAGAAAATTTTTCTCCCTATGATTTATTTTGAACTTTTATATCCTTAACCCTCAACTGTAAGCTCTTTTTTCCATTCCACTTGTTTTCATTAATTGTGTATGCGATTGATATCATGTCTCCCTTTTTTATTGCTTCACCAATTTCTCCCATCCCAAACGCAATTGCATCAATTGCATAAGGTAACTTATGCTGACTCACCTTTAATTTCAAATGTTTTTTTCCGTTTCCAATGAGTATACTATCTTTTACGACAACGTCACTGACAAATACTGGCTCTTTATTTCCCATGCCAAATGGCGCAAGCTGGTGTATTTCGTCAAACAACTCCTGTGAAACGAGTTGGAGGGGAATAACACAGTCAATAACAAGTTCCCGGTCTAGTTGCCCATCAGTCAGCTGCCCATCAGCAAGTATTTCGTAATGTTGTTGAAGAGTAACAAGATTTTCCGTTGCAACGGTAAATCCTGCTGCCATCGGATGCCCTCCGGCATTAATCAGTAAATGTTCTGCTGTTCTGATAAATTCGATAATATTAAATCCCGCAACTGACCGTGCAGACCCCTTGCTGATTTTCAACCCTTTTGCAACAATGATTGTGGGACGGTAAAATGCTTCAACCATTTTTCCCGCAACAAGTCCGATAATCCCTTCATCATAGCTTTCGTCAGATAGAAAAAGCAGTTTTTTCTTCTCAGTCATTTGAAATACACTATTTCTTGCCCCGTCGCTAGTTACTTGTGTCAAAAGTTGACGCTCTCTATTTGTGGTGTCCAGTTTTAATGCTAATGCTTTCGCGCGTTGTGCATTTCTCGTGCACAATAACCGCAAGCTGTCCATTGCTGAAGCTATCCGACCCATTGCATTCAGCCTAGGAGCAATAACATGACCGATTTCATAGACACCAATGTTTTCCGTTTTGATTTGTGCTTCCTGAAAAAGTGCAAGCAAACCAGGTCGCTTTGTTTTTTGTAATTCCTGTAAACCATAGGTCAGCAAAATTCTATTTGTACCGGTTAGCGGTACCAAATCTGCAACAGTTGCAAGTGCAATAAGAGAAAGGTGATCATTTGGTTTATCATCCTGCACTTTCTTCAGAATTTCCTTGCATACTATCCATGCCACTCCTGCTCCGCATAACTTTGTTGTGTGAAGAATTGCATATGCTTGCGGCACTTTTTCAGAGGGTAAATGGTGATCAGTAATGATAATATCTATATTTTTTTCGTTCGCAAAGTTGACTGCTTCATGCGCAACAATGCCATTGTCAACGGTAATAATACATGTTGCTTTAGGATAAGTTTTCAATAGATTTTCAATACCCTTTACCGACAATCCATATCCTTCATCAGTTCTATTGGGAATATATGGGTGAACCTGATAGCCTAATCCATGTAACGTTTCCCATACAATTGCGGTTGCGGTAACTCCGTCAACATCGTAATCACCATAAATAATAATAGTTTCATTTCTCTCCTTTGCACTATCGAGTCGTTTTAACAAGCTTATAAGTTGTTTATTATCAATACCAACTGATTCAAGTGTTACCTCTGCAAGGTTTGGGTGAAGAAATGCATCAATTGCTTGTTGGGTAATCCCTCTATTTGCTAAAAGTGTATGAAAAATATTTTTTCTATCTTCCAGCTCATGCAGTATCCTCCATTTCTTCATGTTATAATTCTAGCAGAGATTATGAAAAAAGGAATTGACTATGTTGGTGTCGGTATTGGAGCAGTCATCGTTAGGGATGGGAAAATTTTTCTCTCAAAACGTGGAAAAAAAGCAAAAAATGAGGTTGGAAAATGGGAGTGTCCCGGGGGAGGATTGGAATTCGGAGAACAGTTTGAGGATTGTATTAAGCGGGAAATCAAGGAAGAATTTGACTGCGAGATTCAACCACTTGAAATGGTAGAACCGGTTAACCATCTTATTCCCGAAGAAAATCAGCACTGGGTAGCACTTGCATATATTTGCAAATTGACAAATGGAGAACCGAAGATCGCAGAACCCGAAAAGTCAGAGGCAATAGGCTGGTTTACTATAAGTGAAATGGAAACTATGTCACTCACTTTGGCAACGAAAGAAAGACTGAGGCAAATGAAAGAAAGGATAAAACACGTATGATAAATGCAATTCCGCCGGAAATACTCTCAATTTATGAAACATTACAGACCGCAGGATTTTCCGTTTATTTTGTCGGCGGTTGTGTGAGAAACATGCTTTTAAAAAGGGAGGTAAATGACTGGGATATGACAACTTCAGCTACCCCACAGGAAACAGTGAAACTTTTTCAGGATTGTTTTTATAACAACACATTTGGAACGGTCGGCGTACCAGTTTTCCTTCAGGAGAAAAAACGTGTTATTGAAATAACCACCTTCCGTACAGAACAGCATTATGCAGATAATCGCCATCCACAAAACGTGCGATGGGGAACATCCATCGAAGAAGACCTGGAAAGACGAGACTTTACCATTAATGCAATTGCATTGCATATTCAGAATCGTGAGGAAAAGCTTATTGACCCCTTCCATGGACAAAAGGATTTAGAAAATAAAATCATTCGCTCAGTCGGAAATCCAAATAAACGATTTAAAGAAGATGCGCTTCGCCTCATGCGGGCAATCCGTTTTGCAACAGCGCTGTCCTTTACTATTGAGGAAAACACCTGGAAGGCATTGCAGGAGGATGCAAAGCTTCTGCAAAACATTTCTACCGAGCGAATCAGGGAAGAACTCCTCAAGATCCTGGCAAGCGATTATCCCTATGAAGGCATCATGATGCTGAGAAATGCAAATCTACTACAGAGCATAATACCCGAATTATTAGAAGGTATTGGCATTTCGCAAGAACGGCCTGGAAGGCATCATACTGAAGATGTGTTTACCCATAATGTATTGTCTTTGAAATTCTGTCCATCCAAGGACCCGATTGTACGATTTGCAACCCTGATTCACGATATCGGCAAGCCCCGTGTTGCTTCGAGTGACACAAATGGTCTGGTTATCTTTTATAACCATGAGGTTATCGGCGCACAATTTGCCTATGAAATAACCAACAGGTTACACTTTTCCAAAAAAGACCGGGAAAAAATTGTCAAACTCATCAGGTGGCACATGTTTTCTGTTGATGAACACATAACTGATGCCGCTGTACGACGATTCATCAGACGGATTGGTGTAGATACAGTAAAAGATATCATTGATTTGCGTATTGGTGATCGGCTTGGCAGCGGTATTCCTGAGGAACGGGCAGAAAGCTGGCGACTAAAATTATTTAAAGATCGTGTTGAAAAAGAGCTACAACCCGCCCCGTTTTCAATAAATGATTTGGCGATTGATGGAAATGACGTTATGAAAGAACTCAATATGAAGCCAGGAAGAAGAATCGGCGAATTGCTACAGAAGTTATTTGAAGAGGTAGATGAAGATATGAGCAAAAATACGAAAGCATATTTATTGCAAAGAGTGAAAGAGATAGAAGTTACACAATAGAGTTTAACAAGTTATTCTGGCAAAAGTAACCTTCCCCTCATATTTTGAATATACTGCATTCGAAGGAATAATGCATCAGATGCACCTGAACGTTGATTATGTGGATCTTTAGACACATTTGTTGGAGTAAATAACTGAAATGAAGGCCTTACAGGAATATAGTTATGTTCTTTCATCCAAGAGGGTATATATAACTCAGACGTGTACTCTTCTGCGAGTGGCTTATGAAATAACCCTCCTTTCAGGATTTCTTTTGGAAATCTGATAGCCAACTGTACATTATTAAATAAATTTCTCCAAAAAGGGTTTATATCAGATTTACCATTCTCTTCAGTCCACATAAGATGGCATCGTCTCAATTCATCTGTGTCAACATCTGCTTTGATATAGAATAAAGATTTCTTATTTCCTATTGCAGAAAATCGAACTCGAAGAGGTATGTCTAACCCGGTATCCAACTGGACAGTGTGAAAATATTCTTTCTGGTTATATGGTTTCTCCTGAAATTCTTTATCCATATGTGGAAACACAATAAACTCTTTACCAAATTGCTTAAAACGTGTTTCTTCCGAAGTAGACAAGAGATCGCTTAGGTAGACTGAAGAAGCACTTTTTTGTAAAATTCGACCCGTTTGTTGAAGTACTATCTCTCGTTCTGCTACTGCTTCTGGGTCTGGATCTAGGGGGATTCCTGGAAAATTTGAATGTTCTAGTTGGATAAGTAAATCTCTCCAAGATTGTCCGGGTAATTCATTGTCGTTCATAATATTATTTTCATCTTCTCTACTCATGGCTGGATTATACAACACTCTCCATATTTTTTCATTTTATGCTATACTCCTCTCATGTTGGGTTGTATCTTTTGTAAAATCGTTTCAGGAAAATTTGAAAGTGCAACGGTGTGGGAAAACGATGATTTTGTTGCACTACTGGATATTAATCCGAATACCAAAGGCATGACGCTCGTTGTTTCAAAAGAGCATTATGATTCCTATGCAGTGGACATGGACGATGAAATGTATGGAAAGTTTTTTTTCGCCGCAAAGGAAGTATCAAAAATGCTTGAAAAGGGACTTGGTGTACAACGGGTTGCAATAGTGATGGAGGGACTGGGTATTAACCATGCACATATTAAATTATACCCAATTCACGGTC
Source organism: Patescibacteria group bacterium (assembly GCA_035946335.1). Taxonomy (GTDB): domain Bacteria; phylum Patescibacteriota; class Microgenomatia; order Levybacterales; family UBA12049; genus PRDT01. The sequence continues at coordinate 40,977 of DASYZL010000006.1, forward strand.
TGAGTAAAAAATTTGAAGCATTCTGGAATAATGAAACAGTATATTTTGATAAATATCAGGGATATATTTCGACACAGGTTGGACCAAAGAAAGAAATGATGGAACTAAAAAAATTGGCAAAGGAAATTCAGGAAAAGAGCAAATAATTATATGCTAAAACAACAACTGAGAGACCAACTGAAAGCATCGATGCTGGCAAAAGATACGCTGAAAACATCAGTACTCCGTATGCTCCTCTCTGCTATTACCTATTATGAAATCCAAAAAGGCGGGGCCGGGTATGAAGCGAGTGATGACGATGTATTATCTGTCATTGACAAACAAGTCAAACAACGGAAAGACAGTATTGAAAGCTTTGAAAAGGCAAATAGACAGGATTTAGCAGACAAAGAAAAAAAGGAAATGGAACTTTTACAAGTTTATTTGCCAACTCAAATGTCAGAAGATGCAATCAAAAAACTCGTGGAAGATGCGATTGCAAAAACAAATGCTTCATCCCAACAGGATATGGGGAAAGTAATGGGAGTTTTGATGCCCCAAGTCAAAGGAAAAGCAGATGGCAGTCTCGTAAGTAAAATTGTGAAAGAGAATCTTACTCAGTAACATACTACATTGATAAACTAATCGAGATTTTTTTAAAAATTATTTCTCGCTCTGTACATCGCTCCTCTGGTTGCCCCGACTTTTAGTATGTATCCTTCTTTTTGCAGTTGTTGTAAATCATATCGTAATGTTCTCTCCGGTACCTTAAGGAAACGGCGCTTTATGCTATCTAGTGACAATATCTGCTGCTCGCGAATTAGCAGGAGTAATTCATTCCGTCGTGGTAGTAACATATCTTCTTTATTAAAACGACCACGATGAATAAGTTGTGTCACCTGTTCTGAAGACTGGAATAAAACTTCCAGCATAAATTCTGTAAATGCTGTTGGATCTGCTGTATCAAGATTTCCATAGTATTCACTTTTACGTTCATTCAAAATTTCTTCAAATGAAAGCAACCAGTGAAAATGATACGCTTCTTTCGCGAGAATTGTTTGCAGCAGTAATCTCCCAACCCTGCCATTTCCATCTAAAAACGGATGAATTTTTTCAAACAGAAAATGAGAAAGAATTGCTCTGATTGGAATATTTTGCTCGGTCTCGCTATTAATAAATTGAATCAGTTGCTCAAGTAAGATAGGGATGTCAGACGGTGGTGGCGCAACATAGACAGCAAAACCTGCCTCATTAAAAATGGCGCTGGGTTCCATGCGCAATTTACCTAGATTTGCTTTTTCAGCAAGGTCTTTCATGACAAAACCATGGAGTTGCAAGATAAAATCCCTGTTTATCGATGGATTTTGCGTATGCTGCAAAAATGAAAATGCTCGTAAAATATTTACTACTTCTAATTGTTCTTTTGCTGATGTATTTTCTGGTAATTGCTCTGCTTGAGAAAGGGTCATGGTATTACCTTCAATAGCGGCTGAAAAAAGAGAACTTTTTAACAGTGACTTGCGCCGGAAATTATCAATAATTTCCTCAGGAATGCTATTTTCTCTTAGCAACAACTTGTTTGCTTCAATCTTTGCAAATGTTCGAAGCATTGCGGGAGTTAAAGTGTATGATGGAGGAATTACCATAACTTACCAAATATTACCACATATTGCCCGATATCGCCAGAAAGAAGATTTGGAGTTACGTATGAAATTACTGGCTATAAGTAAATGTAGTTTATGCTTTCCTCTTCTCAGGAAATTCCTGCCACACAACGAGAAGTGGTGCGGCATTAAAAATAGAAGAATATGTTCCTGAAATAACACCAATAAGAAGCGCTGCGACAAACCATGTCGTACTTTCTCCACCAAATAACAAAAGCGCCAGAAGTACAAGGATAACAGTCATTGATGTGTTTAGTGAACGCGTCATTGTCTGACTGATTGAAGCATTTACCGTGTCGGCAAAGTGGCTACCACCAAGTTTCGTCAGATTTTCGCGAATCCTGTCAAAAACGACAATTGTATCATGTACAGAAAATCCAATGACAGTAAGTGTTGCTGTAATGAACAAACTGTCAACTTGTACACCGAGAAAGTGCCCAAGTAAAGAGAAAACGCCGAGTAAAACAAATGCATCATGTAAGAGCGCGATGATGGCACAAATACCAAAACGCCAACTGCTTGCAGGTTTGGGGACTTTCCGGAAAGACAAACCAATATACAGAACAATTAATACTGAAGCAAGTGAAACACCAAGAAGCGCATTGGTTGTTGTTTCGCTCCCGATCGTCGGACCGACAGTAATAAATTCATTTTCCTGAAATGGTCCTGTTTGAGCATACATTATCTGTAACAGCGTTGTATGCTGCGCATCGGTTAATGGTTTTGTTTTTATTGTCACCTGCTGTCCCTGCTGTGTAAGCGAGTAGACAGGCTCATGGATCTCAGTGAAAACGTGCTGAATTGTAGATATGCTGGGAGCTTTCCCATAGGCAAGGGAAATAACAGATCCACCAGTAAAGTCAACAGACAGATTGAGTCCGAATAGTGCAAGGGAAATTATTCCCGGGATAATCACCAGCAGTGAGATTGCAAAGAAAATATTTCTGTATTTAATGATATTCATAATTTTTTCTGTAAAATACCCGTATTAATGTTCTTGTCACAAAAATTGCTGAAAACATAGACATTAAAACTCCAATTGCCAATGTTAGCGCAAATCCCCGTACACTTCCTGTCCCAAATTTATATAAAATTGCGCTGGTAATTAATGTTGAGGCATTTGAATCGCGGATTGATGACCATGCGCGGGCAAATCCCAACTCAATTGCGCTTGTCAGTGACTTTCCGCTTTTTAACTCTTCCCTGGTTCGTTCAAAAATGAGAATATTTGCATCAACTGCCATGCCAATAGAAAGAATAAATCCGGCAATCCCTGCCAGAGTAAGTGTTACGGGAATTGCTTTAAAGATTGCTAAAACCAATAAGGTATAGAGTGTTAACGCTGCACTTGCAATGAAACCAAGCCGTTTATACAAGGTCACCATGAAAACAATGACAATGAAAAATCCGAGTATTCCTGCAAATAAACTTTGTTTTAATGCATTTTGCCCCAATGAAGCACCAATAGTTTGTGAAGAAAGGGGAGTTAATGATATCGGTAGTACACCCGCTTGTAATTCTATTGCGAGCCGATTAACCTGGTCAGTGGTGAAGTTACCATTAATGACCGCGTTGCCATTAGGTATAGCTTGACTGACGATCGGTGGCGCGGTGATAATTTCATTATCTAAAACCATTGCCAGAGGTTTCCCGACATTTCTCTTGGTAATATCGGCAAATTTTTTGGTTCCTTCACTATTGAAGATAAGCTGCACCTCAGGTTTTCCGGTTGTCGGATCAAATGTGGACGATGCACTTTGCAAATCTTTACCGTTTAGATCTGTTTTGTGGGCATTGAGCCCAAGGGTTTGCGGTACCCCAAGCGGCAATGCTGATGCTGAAGCAACTGCTGACCCGCTTGCTCCCTCTTCCCAAAAAGATAGCTGTGCTGTTGTGCCGACAAGTTGTTCGGCTTGCTGATTATTGACTCCCGGTAATTCCACAACAATCCGGTAATCATTATTTGTCGTAACGGTTTGAATAACCGGCTCTGAAATACCATAGAGGTTAACACGATTTTCCAGAACCGCCTGTGCACTTTGCAATGCACTATCACGCTCAGAGGCAGGAATATTTTGCATATTCGCACGCAAGGTAATACTTGTTCCTCCTTGTAAATCAAGTCCTTCGCGGAAAACAAAGTCTTTATTCACAACTGTTTGCCCAATGGTAAAATGCAATCCGAATCCCGGATAATTATTTATTGACACTTTTTTTCCGATAACAGGCAGCTGGTAAGAAAGATGCAGGGGAAATTTCGGTAGATCTATAAGTACTACCAGAGAGGTAAGAACAATAATACACCACAAGGCAAAACGGGGATGAGTTCTCATGCGAGCAAACTTTCTTCGTCTCCTATAAGCATAATCCGCGCATCAACTAATATTTTTCCAAGGAACGGGTCATGGCGTTCTTTGCGAAATTGGAATTCATCTTCACTCATCACCGTGTAATTTATTTCTCCGCCAATCCTCGCTTCTTCGTTACGAACAAGCAGGGATAACTCAGGGATAACAACAGTACCGACAATGAGAAAGTCAACATCGTCTGCATATTTTTTATGTTCTTTCGCATACCTGCCTGCAAACATCGCATACTTTATTTTTCCAAGCTTCGCTCTGTTTTTCATGATTGCCCCACCAAGTCCTGTTGATTTTACCGCAAGACGAAGTAAGTCCGGATAATATGAGTAAGACTTGGAAAGGAAATAGTAAACTCTATTTGCCCGCTTTTCTTTTTGTAGAATACCCCTTCCCTCAAGAAAAGAAAGTTCCCGTCTTACTGCGTTAATTTCATCGCCAGTTCTTCTGACAAGCTCTCTAACGTGAAACATTTCGTAGGGGTGTTCGAGAAAAACGCTGATGAGTTTAATGCGGGATTTTGATGTAATAAAGTCTGCTAACATGTCACCAAGTATACACCATTCCGTTGTATTGAACAACTATTGTACGCTGACAGTACCTTCCGGAGGAACAATCGTAAACCAAATAAGTCCTCTGTCAAAAGGGAATGGGGAACCATTCGCACTATATATAGTTAATTGCGCTGTCCTGCTAGCTTTTTTCCATGTCCCGTTTATTTGTTTCCCTTCCATAAAAATTGTCGCATTTCCTACTCCGATATCGTCGTAGAGCAAATGCTCATTGTTCAGATAGCCATCAGAAGCATTTTCCTCTTTCATTTTTAAGATAACAAGCGTTGTTGCAGATAATTGTTTCTTTGTATCAAAATCAATGTATGGACTATTGTTCCCGTCAAAACGCTTGTAGGTATTACTCATAACGTCATATACCCAATTGACAAAATAATCGTTTTGATCCGGCCAGATCTGAACGGAAACTTTTTGCGTTGTTCCCTTTTGACTAGCTGGATCCTGGAAGGAATAGGGAACAAAATTTGCATCCCATGCTACTCCGTTTTTATCAACGTTCGTCAGTCCTCGACTCGTCTTTGCAAAATCCCAAAGTTTTGTTGTTGTTGAATACATGGTATGTTCTGTTGCAACGGTCTTCCCTGTTCGCGTGTAATCCCGCCAGAATGCCGGAAAACCAATGGAAAACTGATTGAGATCATTATATCCAGCCCAACCATATTGTTCCAGCTGACCCAGCGCATCAGCAGGCCCAGCTGCATTCGCACCACCGACATGCGCATATAATGGACTCGCACCAAATCCCGACGCAAAATCTATGAAATATGTCCGCGCAGAGCGAACAGGCCCGATTTCCGGTGCGTCCTGACAATAAAATAAAACAGCAAATCGCGTGATACCACCCTCTGCTACTGCCTCAAAAACCTGATCAGCGTAGGATATACCTGATTGTGGCCGTGCATCAACAGAGTTTTCTATCATGACAATAAGCGGGCGGTGTTGCTTCCACCACGCTTCCTGTTGTGTTGAATATTTTACACCATTCATAGGACAGGGTTGGGTTTTAGGGAGTGCGGGGTTAAACGCTACTGTTCCATTTGCGAGCTTTGTCGGAGGAACTGTCTGAATGAGTCTTGTGGGGGGGAAAACTGCAGAGAATATATACATTGATATTCCAGCACTTACACCAAAAATTCCAACAGCAATGAGGGCAATCAGTGTTTGTTTTTTCATTTTTTATCTAATATCTGCAAGGCTTGTTTTTCTTCGTCGGAAAGCTCATGTTCTTTTCCTTTACCATTCTGTATTTGCTTGGCATACCAGCGTGTTCCTGCCCGGGAATACAAACCTGAAATGACAACGCCTGTGTTATTTCCATCAACAAGTGTCAATATAAAACTTTGATCTCCCCCGGTATCTTTAAACGGATTAAACCGGAGGAGCCCAATACGCTGAATATGCAATTTGCTTTCTTGTTCTATTGTATCACATCTCTTTTTAAGAATTTCAATAGCCTTTTTTGTATTACTCATTTCCTCCAATAATCCCTCAAGAATTGCCTGCAAAGACCGTTTATTGGTCGCTTTTACTAAGGTATTGTAATGCGATGAAAGCCGGACGACATACACTGTCACTAATGCAAGCCAAATGCATACAAAAACCCCTACCCCAACGAAGAGTCCGATGAGCATAACTAGGCTTATCTTAGCCTCTTGACAGACTCTCTGTCAATAGTGTAACCTGAGCTATCAGCATGGCTAAGCAAAGAAAAACAAAGGCGCAAAAAATTGCATCTGATGAACGAAAATCTCATGAACAAGTAATACAGTCAACTATGACATTTTCTCTTCCGCCCTCTTATGAAACACAAGTAAAACCCTCTTTGACCACATCAGTCCCAACACAATACAAAGACCTGCAGAAAACGCTCCTTGTTTCCGCTTTTATCACTGCATTTCAACTTATTCTTTTCTTTTTGCTAAAAACACATAGTATTACTGTTCCATCAGTACAGTATTAGCTATTGTGCTGAGAGGAGGTGAAATACCCTATGGTAAGCATGTATTGCGTAAAATGCCGAGCAAAAAGAGACGTTGACAATCCAGAACACGTCACAATGAAAAATGGAAAACCAGCAATGAAAGCAAAATGTCCTGTTTGTGGTACAGGTATGTATAAAATTGGATCAAAATAAAAATATTTGGAAAACAGAAACTCCCGTAAACAATGAAAAGGGAGTTTTTGTTTGGGAAAGTGAGAAAAATTTTCTGTTTCAGGAGCTTCTTCTCAAATACCAAAACAGTTCTTAAGCAATGATCTTTTCTTAAAAATATATCCCGCACCTGCGGGATATATTAGATAGCTCCGAGCAGATCAGACTTACATACCAGGCATTGGCATTAATTCCAATACTTCAATTGTATTCCCATCCATCATAAAATGAGGGTGATCAGCAAGCAATACTTGAACTGCCTCCATATCTTCAGCTTGAAGAATGGAATATCCTCCAATATGCGCTTTTGCTTTGGAACTTCCTGCTTTGGTAACGTGTATATCGTTACCCAATGGTGCTCCCTGATCAACGATTGCCATTCCTACTTTTTGAAACCAAGCCATCCAAGGCTCCATTCCTTTTTTCATTTCATCAGGGTTTGCGTTTTTCATTTGATCCTCTGCAGAAACGTCGGACATATATAGCACTAAAAATTTTTTCATTTTCAATGGCATGAAACCGTTTCTCTATCGTATTCGTAATATACCATAAAACAATCGAAGTTTTTCTGTGTATTGGCTCATAAGCAATGTTCTATTTTGAGGTAATTTGCACTTCCTTAATTTTGTAATTTCGGAAAAATGTTACGGTAAATAAACTACCAGCCGGCCTCTGTCCAACTTCGCGGTTTAGGGAATCCACGCCGGAGATATGTTTATCGTTAACTTGAAAAATGAGATCTCCTTTTTGGAATCCGGCATTTTCTGCTGCGCTCCCCTTTTGCACGGAAAGTATTTCTACCATTGTTGGGAATGTAAGCTTGAATATTTTTTGGATTTGCACTGCGATTGATACTGTTTTTGCAGTAATACCAAGTACACCCCGTTTTACCTTGCCAAATCGGATTAATTCACTAATAACCCACGTAGCGGTATTACTCGGTACTGCAAGACCAATGCCTTGTGCCATCTGCATTATCGCGGTATTAATCCCTATAACTTTTCCCTGACTATCAACTAATGGACCCCCGGAATTTCCCGGGTTGAGTGAAGAATCTGTTTGAATGACATTTTCTATGAATTTCCCGTTCTGACTTTGCATGGTTCTTCCTAGAGCTGAAATGACTCCTGCTGAAACGGTACTTTGAAATCCGTATGGGTTTCCAATAGCAATGACGAGTTGTCCTACTCTCAGTTTTTCTGAATTACCAAGGCTTGCGAAGGGCAAACTATTGTCAAGAAGCCTGAGTAATGCAAGATCAGTAGTGGGATCTGTACCAATTAATTGACCATCATACGATTTTCCTGTTGTCAACGTCACTTCAGTTGCTTTAGCACCATGCACAACATGGTTATTCGTGAGAACAAATCCATCAGGGGTAATAATAATACCCGAACCTATACCTTGACCTTCCCTGCTGTCTTTACTTACGAAGCTTTTGATTTGCACCACAGCCGGCCCTACTGTATCTACTACATGGATAACAGCATTTGAGTAAGCGTCCAAAAGTTGGTCGTCATGTTCCTGTTCGCGTTTCTGATTCATGAGAACGTGTTCTCTGAGGGCTATAAACTTAGCAGTCGGAGTTAGGCTATGCTAACACTAGTTTTCGCTTCTGTCAAATAGTTTTCATCCACTATGTTGAAGTTTGCAGGGAATCGTCAAGTGAGTCAACCATCTGAAATAAACGATCCTTTGCAAAACGATTGCAAGACGAATCTTCTCGAATCATGTCTCTCACAGAATTAACAAGTACTCCTTTTTCGGGGAAGGTTAATTCAAACACCTCGGGAGGAAGGTAATATTTCTGTGAAGCTACATCAGTATCAAACTTTACGAATGCTTCTAGTGCTTGATCCTGTGTGAAAACCTGCATGTCACAGCCTTCCCCCTTTCTCGTAAGTAAAACTACTTTGTCAGGTTGTTGCTCAAGATAACAAAATGCAACATATGTTACAGGGCTTGGAAATGGAATACATATTTTTTGTAATATGCTTGTCCTATTTGGCAATGAACTGCTTAGCTTCTCTTGGTTCATGAGTAATTGATAGCACGACTATATCATAAGTTAGTAGAGAATTAGTAATGATGTTCTAAGAATTACAAATATGGGTACAATTACACGAAGGTACAAAAGCGACCATCATCGAAAGACGTTTTTGTTAATTATTAAATCTTTTCGTTTATTTCCGTTCTCCCATTTTTCAACGTGTTTTGAGGTCTAAAAACGGAAATGATGATAGAGGATTTAGATTGATAAGACAGCATTTTCAAAAATCTTCATTGCCGAACTTGTACCTTTATGTGGTTTTATCCATATATCTGATTAAAATGAAATTAAACTTTTTGTTCTTTGCTCTTCTTCTCGCTATATAATAAACAAAATGCATACAGAGAGAACTGGCATAAGTGCGAGGAACAGGAGAACAAATGGAGCATTACATACACTTATTCGCAGCATGGATCTTTGTATCCGCAATTTTTGCAAGACGCATCGCGGCTTCCTGGCATTTCCCCTATTAAAAAACCGCATTGTGGACAGGGCTGCATATTATTTCCCCTGGTAATGCACCAACCTATATATATCAACAACAACTACATGCTTTTTTTCTGCGATGTCAGCCCTGCCAAATCCTGCGATCTCCCATAAGGAATACCCCAATGGCCCACATGGTACACTTTCACATACAACAATCAGCTGTTTGGTAACGGTTTTCCGTTGCGGATCTACTGACGGGTTTTCAATGGTTACTGGCGGGTGTCCCCATATTGTCAGAAAATACCGGTATGCATAATCTGAATTACCCCCGGTGATCAGGGCAAAATTGTACGGTTGGCTATGAGTCATCTGTAAAACATTCTGTGCAATAATTTCTGTTTGTTGCAGTTGCTTATTTGCAGGATAACGGAATGGGACACCAGTAAGATTAATAGCAACGAGCACGAGGAGCAAAACAGTGGCAATACCTTTAACTACTAAGTTTTTCCTCAGCAGAAAACTGCCTACTTCCCCAACAAGGAAAAACGGCAAGGGAAATATAAATTCCAGATAGTAATCATAAATTGCTTTCCGGTAAAACCCGAACAGAATAACACCAAAGAAAAGCCATAAGACAAGTAAGCTATATTGCAGAAATTTGTCGGAACTGTTCCGATGTTTCCACAACAGGAATAACAGGTTTCCTGTTGCGACAATACCGACAACCCAAACCGCAACCATCCAAATAGCGAGAGTGGGAGTAATGGTTTTATACAAATCAGGAGAAGGAATGTTGAGAACAAGCCTTCCAAAAAGTCTATAAAAAACGTCAAGAAAATTCAGTGAAAATCCTGCTCCTGCACCTGCTTCTTTTGACATAAACACAAACTGGAGAATGCTTCGGGTATTGGGGAAACCATGACGAGCTTCAAACGCCAAAAATGGCGACCAGCCAATGAGAAACCCGATAAGAAAAACAACATAGTTTTTTACTGTAAAAACAATTCCCTGGAGTATGTGCTTTTTTTGATACGAGAAGGCGATGAATATATATACAGCAATAACAACACCGATAAAAACTTCTATGTAGTGCAATTGCATTACAATACCATAGAGAATACCAACGCAAGCAAATAATCTCCATGAATCTTTTTTCACTGCTTTGTATGCGACAAACAATAACAGTAAAGTAAAAAAAGGCATAAGGTTCGGGTTCCATGAGGAACGTGCATAGGCAATCACCAGGGGAGAAATTGTATACAAGGTTGCCGCAATAAACCCTGTTGTTTTATTAAAAAACCGTTCGCCTACAAAGTATACTAACCATACTGTTGCAACGCCGAATAATGCAACCATGACAGCCGGACCCACTGGATCATACTGGAATAACCATAAAAACGGAGCAATGAAATAGTAGTAAATAGGACCTAAGAAAAAACCACCAACTGACGCTGTGGGACCAAGGAGCGTCAAATGCCCGTGTAAAATATTATATGCAATGAGTACGTCTCTCCCTTCATCACCAAGAAACGTCAGGTAATCACGAATATGATATAACCTGAGAAATGCGGCAAGAAGAAGCAGAAGAAAAAGAGAGATGTGAAAAGAAAATAGTTTTTTTATCATACGTTCTGTAACCTGTTCAGGTTGACAGAGGAAAAACGTTCCGCATAGCTTGAAGCGTAATCATAGAAGTAGTTACTTTTTCTTTTTCCAGATTATTTTATTGTAAATAAGATAATTCATCGGGATGACGATAAAGGCAATGGTCGGCACAAGAATAATGTCCCTTGTGGGAATATGGAATGAAAAAATGGTTGTTGCTGGTCCGAAAGCAAGTACACCAATCCATATTGCCAGAAACTGGACAATAACCGCACCGAATGATGTCAGGTTGAAGGTAATACCCCTTTTGATAGTTTGGAAAATATTACTGTGTGCCCTGTCGTGAAATGTCCACAGGTTATTAAGTGTAAAATTAAAGAGAATCGCTCCTTCAGCCCCGATTCCTGCAGCGACACCGTTAGCAAAAGCAACAGTATCAGATGTATGGACAAGAACTGTAAGTAACGGATGCAAAAGCACGGCAAGAAAGGACGCAACCCCTGTATAATAGGATCCTTCCTGCAAGGCAAGTTGGATTATAAACCCTGTTCCTCCCACTATAAGAAATTTAATAAACCGTTCAAACTCTTTCAAACGGGTAAAAATAACAAACCGCAACACATCCATAATGTAACTGAAGGAAGCAATCTTTGAGCTACCCAGTTTCCTGTCTGAAAAATGCAAAGGAACTTCCCCGATTTTATATCCATCCCGTACTGCCTTATGCAAGAATGCTATCTGAAAAATATATCCGCCGAAATTTGCCATCTCCGGACGAACTTTCAGAAATACCTCTTTCCGTATAGCACGAAACCCCCCTGTCCAGTCATGAATGCTGAATTTTGTAAAGACGGTTCTCACAAACAGGTTAGCAGTAATTGAAAACATCTTTCTTTGTAACGGCCAGTTTTCAGGAATAGAACCGCCCCCGCTGTAGCGAGTCTGGATGACCATATCATATCCCTCATCTATCTTCTTTACAAACTTCACGATATCATGCGGGTCAAACTGAAAATCCGCATCAATTTCTATAACTACGTCCGCTCCTCTCTTTTCTATTGCTTCCCCCATAGTGCGAAGATACGCTGCGCCTAATCCTTTTCTCTCTCCTTGATTCATATCAAGATTTTTATATTTCTTCATCAAACTCTTTATAATGTCGCCAGTCCCGTCAGGAGAATAATCATCCGCAACAAGAATGTACATCTCGTGATCTTTTATTCTCGGGAACACTTCTTCTTCCAGAACGGTAATAAACTTTTCAATATTATCTTTTTCATTGTATGTTGCAGGAATTACAAAAATTTTCATACCGTCTTAAAATATTCTATTGTTTTTTGTAGTCCTTCTTCAAGGGGAACTTTTGGCTCCCAGCCTAACAATTTTTTCGCTTTAGAAATATCCGGACAACGCCTGTTCGGATCATCCGCTGGTAATTCCTCAAACACAATTTGTGAAGATGACTTTGTTAGTTTTTTGATAAGTTGGGCAAATACTTTAATAGATCTTTCATTCGGATTTCCAAGATTGACTACTTCTCCATTTATATTCTTTGTAAACATGAGTTTCATAAGCCCTTCAACCAAATCAGAAACAAAGCAGAAAGAGCGTGTTTGCTTTCCTTTTCCATAGATCGTCAGGGGTTCATTGTGTAGCGACTGTAAAATAAAATTGGAAACAACCCGTCCATCATCATTTTGCATATGCGGCCCGTAGGTATTAAAAATTCGCGCAATACGGGCATCCAGAGAAAACTTCCGTACGTATGCTATTGTTATCGCTTCACCAAACCGCTTCCCTTCGTCATAGACCGACCGGATACCATTGGGATTCACGTTTCCCCAATAGGTTTCAACCTGTGGTGAAACTTTCGGATCACCATATACTTCAGATGTAGAGGCGTATAGAAATCGTGAAGACATTTTTTTTGCAAGGTTTAACAGGATATAGGTTCCCTGCGAATTGACACGGAGTGTTTCAATTGGATAGCTCATATAACTGCGCGGACTTTTCAGGTTCGGAGAAGCTGGAGAGGCAAGGTGAAAAATATATTGCGGAAGAGGAATATGCTCAAAATCATGCTCAGTAAGCAGTAAAATATCTTTCTGTAAAAAATGAAAGTGAGCATTTGAAAAAAACGGATTGATATTCTTTTTACTGCTCGTCAGAAAGTTATCGATACAAACAACTTCATATCCATCAGCAAGCAACCGCTTGCATAGATGTGAACCAATAAATCCTGCGCCACCCGCAATGTATACGGTTTGCATACAAGCATTATAGAAGGAAAATATAGTTTATGCAAAGGAGGAGTATATATTATTTTGTTTCCGATTTTTGTAAAAGTGAGAGTACTTGCATTACTGCTTCAGAGTGAAAGAGTACTTTATGATGTCCTTTTTCATGAATACGGATATTCTCAGCTCCTTGCAAGTAACTACCACTTGGGATGTGGTTATCAAATTCCGGAAAAATAGAAACAATTTGGCCATTCACTTCCTCATGTGACTGAAGTTCGCGGATCACCTCACTTCCTGGAAGCAATTCTTTAAATGGGGTAAATGGTACTACTCCTGCAACAGGCGAGCCGGAAAACGGCGTTGCAATCGCTATCAATGTATCTATCCGACCATCTTCATTATCATGAACTAAAAGATATTTTCCAATCAAACCGCCTTTACTATGTGCTATAAGTACGACATGATTGAGATTGTTCTTTTCTATTACTTCACGCGTAATCCTTGCTGAATCCTGAATTGTATGGAGATTGTCACCCAAACTCGGAACTACGTAGACCGCATGCCCTGCTTGAGAAACTGCGTCTCCGATCTTTCTGAGAAAACCCCACCGTTCAATGATACCAGGCAGAAGAATAACCGGAGATTTACCTTCTTCATGCTCAAGATAATAGCTCGGTGGTTTAGGAGAAAGATGAGACCGTAGTTGTTCTGTCAAGAGACGAGTATAATCGGAGGTCCAAACTTTTATTTTTTCCATAATTCCCATATGTATGCATGGTTTATAATACAAAAGGTGCAAGCATCTTGGATTGTTTCATGTACGACTTATTCACATTGTCAAAGTGTTTCACAAGCAATTCTTCTTCATCTTCTGCATGGTAACAACCCTAGAGACAAAATTTGAGTAAGACATATTACTAGACTAACATAGCAATATATCTCTCGCAATACGTGGTTGTGACAAAATAGGGGTGGAAATTCTATTTCGCGTATGTTACAGTTATAATCATTCTATGGGCAAGAAGGCACTGATTGTTGGTGTTTCCTCACAAGACGGTTCATATTTGGCGGAATTTTTGCTTGACAAAGGGTACGAAGTTATAGGCACAATCCGCCATTCCACAAATTTTTACCAGGAAAATATCTCTCACCTGTATGGGAAAATTGCAATCAGAGCAGCTGATGTCATTGATGGAGAAAGCATTGCTGATGTGGTAAAACACTATAAACCTGATGAAGTATATAATATGGCTGCACAATCAATTCCTGCAGACAGTTGGACACATCCGTTCTACACCGGTGAAGTAACAGCATTGGGGCCTGTACGGGTTTTAGAAGCAATAAAACATCATGCACCTAACGCCCGGTTTTATCAAGCAACCAGTCGCGAAATCTACGGCAATGTCAGTGGAACTATTACTGAAGAAGCGGCATATGATGCAAACAACCCGTATGGGATTGCAAAAGCATATGCACATATGATGACACGCTGCTACCGTGAGTCATTCGGGATTTTTGCGTGCGGAGGCATTCTCTTTAATCACGAGAGTCCACGGCGGAGCCTACATTTTGTCACACGGAAAATTTCTGCAGGTGTCGCGTGTATCAAAAACAAGGTAAAAAATCCACCCCTTAATGAACTTGGAGAACCATTAATTAAAAATGGTAAATTGCATATGGGAGATTTGGACAGTATGCGTGATTGGGGGTATGCAAAGGAATATGTTGAAGCGATGTGGCTCATGCTGCAGCATGAGAAACCACAGGACTATGTTATCGGGACGAATACCTCTTATGCTGTCAGGGAAGCATGCCGGCTTGCCTTTGCACATGTAGGACTGAGCTGGGAAGATTATGTTGTGTCTGATAAACGGCTATTCAGACCTACGGAAATTAAGCATTTAAAGGGTGATTATACAAAAGCAAAAAAGGAATTGGGCTGGGAACCGAAAACGTATCTTGAAGATTTAATGAACTTAATGGTTGATGCTGATTTAGAGCGATTTACGTAAGCACCTTTTTATCATATATGATAAGATGAAACGCGCTAATCATACGCCGCTTGTCCCTTTACACATTCTCCAAACGTTTACCGTTCCCGCTGATGCAAAACAATCAAATAAACTGCTGGATACATTTCAAAAGAAATGGAAACAAGAACATGGTGGAAAGAAAGGGATAGCTTTTGCTCCTTTCCGTGGACAACCTTGGCATCCCGGCCATGTACACGTGATACAAGCAGCACTCCTTATTGCAAACCAGCTAATCATCGGCATTGGGAGTGCAAATATAAGCAGGACCGACGAAAACCCCTGGACAGCGAACGAGAGAAAAACTATGCTCATTGATTTACTGAAACGGGAACAGATTGACAGGAATCGTATTCGTATTATTACCATAGATGATGATCCAAGCGATGATATCTGGTTACAAAAAACGCTTGAAAAAACGGGAAAACAGATAGATGTCGTTGTCAGTAATAATGAGTGGGTAAGTAGCATTTTTCAAAATGCACATTACGTAACACAAACAGTTCCGTTTCTTGGCGGAACATTACCTAACGGAAAAGCATACGAAAAGCGGATTAAAGCAGAAGAAATCAGAGCGTTTTTACGTGAAAAGGGATATCTACCGTCGTTTGAAAAAAATCAGAATACGGGAAGCCTGGCAATAACAGCGTAAATATACTATGGATTACCATAAGTCTGTTGAGCAAATTATTCGCTTATTGGAATCGCACGATTGCTGGTTTGAGTCGTTTGAACATGAACCGGTCGTCACGTGTAAAGAAGCAGTAAAAACCCGTCCTGGCTATACGCTTGAACAAGGGGTAAAAGCGTTAATTATCCGGGCAAAAATTCCTCATATTGGCAAAAAATTTGTTATGATTGTTTTTCCTGCCCATCAAAAATTTGATACTAAAAAAGTAAATCGGGTATTAAACACAAAAGATATTCGTTTTGCTACAGTTGACGAAGTATTACAACTCACAGACGGAGTACAACCAGGAGGAATACCACCGTTTGGCAATATCTTTTCTCTAGAAATCATTGCGGACAAAACACTATTTGAACAGGAGAAGATTGTTTTTAATGCAGGAGACCGGCGGTTTTCTCTTGCAATAAAATCAGAGGATTATCTCAAAACGGCTAAGCCTCGTATCGAAAATATTATTTAGCTACTGTTTCCTCCAATATGCTAATACATCCTGTAATGATTTCTTCAAAGGGATTGTTGTCTTCCATTCCGTGAGTTTCTTCATTTTTGACGGGTCACAAACAAGTTCAGGATTATCACTGGGACGAAGCAGTGATGGATCTTGTGCAACAGTAATTTTTACTGTGCTCATAGCTAAAAGCATGTCCAAAACGTCTTGAATCGCATATTGTTTTCCTGAACCGATATTATAGACGTCTCCTGTTTGTCCTCTTTCCATTAACAAGGCGTATGCTTTTACCATATCCCGGACATCAGTGAAATCCCGTTTTGCTTCCAGATTACCAACGCTGATAACCGGCTTCTGTTTTCCCTTTTCAATTAACGCAATTTGGCTTGCAAAATCCGCTATTACAAACCCTTTTGTCTGCCTGGAACCAATGTGGGGGAACGGACGGACACGGATAATTGGTTGACGATAGGAAAGAAAGTACTGCAGCCCTAAAAAATCCTGAGCAATTTTTGAAACCGCGTAAGGATTTGCAGGACGGAGTGGTGTTTCTTCATCAATCGGTAAATCTTCTTTCTTTACATACCCGTATACTTCTGCCGATGAAACAAGCAGCAGTTTTGTCTTTGTCAAGTTCTGTTTTCGTACACTCTCCAGCAGGAAAATCTCAGCATCAATGTTATTGTGAAATGTTTCGGAAGGATTAACAAAACTATTTCTTACTGATGACGATGCTGCAAGATGGTATATTTCGTCAAGTTTTTTTGTAGTAATAAGTGCATTAACATCATGCTGATGGGTTAAATCAATCCGGACAAGATCAAGTTTTTTTTCTATTGCAGAAACATTTTTCAAACTTTTTTCAGCTAAAAATGTACCGGTAATATGCACATTACCTGTGTTTACAAGCAGTTCAGCAAGATGGCTTCCGGCAAAACCGGTAATACCGGTGATGAGAATATTTTTCATCGTCCGACCCCGACATAGATAAATCCGATGTCTTGCATTTTCGAAGGATCATAGATATTTCGTCCGTCAATCAAGGTATTCCCTTTCATCAAGCTCTTCATTTTCTTCATGTCCAGCTGCTTGAATTCACTCCATTCTGTAATAAGGAGCAATACATCAGTCTCTTTTGCTGCTTCATATGCATCATGACAAAACGAAAGTCCTGAAAATTCCGGAAGCTTTTTTGCATTATTTATTGCAATGGGATCATACGCTTTAACTATTGCGCCCAATTCAAGCAGTTTAGGAATAATAATACGAGATGGTGCATCACGCATATCATCCGTATCAGGCTTAAAGGATAAACCCAATACGCCGATTGTTTTCCCTTTTACATTACCCTGAAGTGCTTTACGAACCTTTGTGACAATTGCTAACATTGCCTGCCTGTTAATTTCTTCCACATCTTTCAACAGGGTAAAGTCATAATTATAATCTTTTGCAATAGCAATAAGTGCTTTAACGTCCTTGGGGAAACAACTTCCCCCCCAACCAGCACCAGCATATAAAAAGCTATTACCAATTCTTTTATCAAAACCTACACCTTTCAAAACCTCTGGACCATTTGCACCAGTCAATTCAGAAAGTTGCGCAATGGCGTTAGCAAAGGAAATTTTCGTTGCAAGAAATGAATTTGCCGCGTATTTAATCATTTCCGCAGTTTCGATATTAGTAAGCACAAACTCGCCATCAATCGGCTTATGGAGTTCAATTAGCACTTTTTGCGCTTTGTCTGATTCAGTCCCGATAACAATTCTGTCTGGATGACGTGTATCGCTAATTGCCTGACCTTCACGCAAAAATTCGGGACAGGAAGCAATATCAAACTCTACTTTTTCCGTCTTTTCCTTTTCAATAATCGCTTTGACTTTTCTATTTGTCCCAATCGGCACGGTACTTTTTGTGATGACAACAGTGTAGCCGTCAAGGTGTTGTCCAATTTTTTCTGCAACTTCAAATACGACTGATAAATCTGCTTCGCCGGTTGGTTTTGGTGGCGTACCAACTGCAATGAAAATAACATTAGATGCAGGAATAGATTCTGTATAGTCAAGAGTAAACAATAACCGTCCTGCTTTCACATTTCTGATAACCAATTCTTCCAATCCTGGTTCATAAATCGGCAGGATACCTTTTTTGAGGTTTTCAATTTTTTCCTCTGTATGACCAATAACCCATACGGTATTTCCTAAGTCAGCAAATACTGCTGCAGTTACTAACCCAACATATCCATGACCAACAAATGTTAATATCATAAGGTAATTTGTTTCTTTATTTCTTGTAATCCTTCGTCAAACGAGTGAAGTCTTACGCCGAGTGTCGCTATTTTAGCACTATTTAAAGATAAATTAAATGGACGTTTTGCACGGTTTTTAAAAAATGCTTCCCTGGTTGTCTTTTCAATTAAATCCTTATCGAGACCAAATACCTCTGCAACTTTCACCGCAACATCATACGGATTGACTGGCTGCGAGCTTCCGGCATGAAAAATCCCTGTTGCTTGTTTCTTGATAATCGCATCGAAAACGCCTGCAATATCATCAATGAATGTTGGCGTATAGTAATGATCTACGACTGCTTCTATGTGTTTCCCCTGTTGCAACAGAGAGAGAAAGATCCGTACATATTCTTTTTTTTCAAAGTTTGCCCGGTACGGATAGGCGATGCGGATTATTGTCCACGGAATACGCGCTTGTTCGACAACTTTTTCTCCCATATATTTTGTCATTGCATACCAGTTAACCGGTCCCCGCTCATCTGTTTCATTATATGTTTGCCCAAGGGGTTTATCACCGGGAAACACCATATCGGTTGAAATATAGATCAATTTCTTTTTTGCTCTTTCACAAGCGTTAACAACATGTTGCGTTCCGGTAACGTTAATTTGCCAAGAAAAACTTTTTTCTTTCAAATCTTTTTCTTGTTCTGCTCCCTCAACATCAGTATATGCAGCCATATGAATAACATACTCAGCACTTGACGGGACAATCCGATTGATAACTGCTTCTCTATCGGCAATATCAATTCCCGTTTTTCGACTGATATCTTCAATTTCATAGGCATCCTGCAATAACGCAACAGCTCGTGAACCGACAAGTCCTGAAAAACCTGTTCCAATAAGTTTTGTTTTCATATATTCTTGTTATTTATTCTTAACGAAAACGATACCAAAAAATGAAGATTCTTAAGATATGTATTTATCTCCTAGAATACTCGGCGCTTTGATAACGATAAATTCTGTATCATCTCCTGTTGCGAATTCCTCAATAACTGTTTGTGGATACACGACCCAAAAATCTCCTGCATAAGCAATTTGTTTTATCCCATTTGCCAGAAACGTTGCGCTGCCCTTCAGAACAATCGTAATTTCAACTGCTTTTTTGTGATAGTGTTTATCCTCAAAAGAAGGCTTTTTATTACCAATATGCTGCCAGGCAACTTCAACGAGTGACGATTTTAACAACGGTTCTTCCATAAAATCGCCAAAAAACCATTCCTTTTTCCCCGTTGCAAATCTTTTTACCGCTCCAAGAAAAATTTATTTGTTGTGTCCATATTGTTTTACATAGTATTCTTTATATGATCCATTCTTAATATCCTGCCACCAATCCTGATTGTCTTTATACCATCCGACTGTTTTTTCAAGCCATGTGTCAAAATCGTATTTCGGTTCCCACCCTAATGTAGTACGGATTTTTGTCCAATCAACTGCGTATCTTCTATCATGTCCAGGCCTGTCTTTAACAAATTCGATCATACTCTCATCTTTCCCAAGCATTTGAATAATTTTCTTCACAACTTCCAGATTGTTGATGTCTTCTGTCATCCCACCAACGCAATAGGTTTCACCAATTTTTCCTTCCTGTAAAACCCTTTCGATTGCCTGACAATGATCTTCTACGTACAGCCAATCCCGTATATAGAGTCCGTCACCATATACCGGAACTTTTTTGTTTTCCAAAAGATTTGTAACGGCAAGCGGAATCATCTTTTCCGGAAACTGAAATGGTCCAAAGTTGTTTGAGCAGTTGGTTATCGTGGCTGGGAGACCATAGGTAACAAAATATGCTCGAACTAAATGATCTGATCCTGCTTTACTTGCTGAATAAGGACTTCTGGGGTTATATGGTGTTCGTTCATAAAATTTTTCCGTTGTATCCAATGCAAGCGCTCCGAACACTTCATCAGTACTCACATGTAAAAATTTCTTTATTTTTTGCCGCAATGCAACATCAAGTAACACTTGTGTCCCGGTTACATTTGTTTCCACAAAATCAGCTGGGTGCATGATTGACCTGTCTACATGGCTTTCTGCAGCAAAGTGCACAATAACATCAGCTCCTGACATTGCTTTTTCAACTTCGTTAACATCACAAATATCTCCTTTCACAAAATGATAATTGGGATTATGTTCAACTGCTTTGAGGTTTTCCAAATTACCTGCATAGGTCAACTTATCGAAGTTGATGATGTCATCATCGGAATGGTTTTTCATCCAGAAGAGAATAAAATTTGAGCCGATAAATCCAGCTCCGCCGGTAATAAAAAGTTTCACAATTTTTTTTCCTTTCGCAATCTATCCAAGAGCAGTATGCCAATTATACTACTGGATGCGGTAATTTCACCATCCATAACTTTTTGCACAGCGACGTCAAGGGGAACTTTTACAACTTCTATACTTTCATGGAGGTCGGGGTGGGGTTCTCCAAGCGTAAGACCTTTTGCCAAGAATAAATAATTTTTTGCCAGAAAAACGCTTGCTGAGATATCAATACTTCGCAGAAATTCAAACTGTTCTGCTCGAATACCGGTTTCTTCCTGCAACTCTCTCTTTGCGGCATGCAATGGTGTTTCGTGTTCGTTGATAAAACCAGCCATTGCTTCAAGACTTTGTTTTTCCAGAAGATATCGGTATTGTGAAACGAGATAGAGTTCATATTGATCGGTGAGAGGAAAAACAGAAACTGTTGGTTTTCGAATCGCAACATGATGCGTTACATTGTCACCATCCGAATAGGTCAATTGTACTTCATCAACATGGAATAACTTTGCGGAAAAAACTTGTTTTGTTATTTTTTTTGGCGATTTCATCGGGAAGCTCTTAGGAGAACAAACTGTTTTTTACTTTTTCTGCTACTAAATTATTAGCCCGCAACAACTCATCGTAGGATGTTCCTGCATCAACCCACCAGTCCATAATACCAACTTCCATTGTTCCTTCTTTCACATAGATATTGTTTAAATCTGTTACTTCTAGTTCTCCCCGGGCTGAGGGTTTCAGTGTTTTGATGAAGCCAAAAACCCGCTCGTCATATAAATAGACACCAGTTTGGGCAAGGTCAGATTTGGGAACATCCGGCTTTTCTTCGATGGACAATACTTTTCCGTCTCTTGTTTGTTCAATAACACCATACTGCTTTGAGTGTGTTGGCATATGCATACCAAAAACCATTGCGCCTTTTTTTCTTTTCTCAAATCGTTCAACATCAGACTTTAATGACTTTCCGAAAATACCATCTCCCAATAAAACTAATAATTTATTATTTCCTGTAAAATTTTCCGCAAGCCCTATAGCTTGAGAGATACCACCAGGTTTACTTTGAACAGTGAAATATAAATTGAGATTAAAGTCTGACCCATCTTTTAAGAGAGATGCAAATTGACCAGCATGATCAGGAGACGAGGACAACAATACTTCCATAATACCGGCACGATGCATTGATTCAAGTGCATAGAAAATCATTGGCTTATTGTAAACCGGGAGCAAATGTTTGTTTGTTACTGCAGTAAGCGGCCTGAGTCTGGTAGCTAATCCTCCGGCAAGAATAAGCCCTTTCACAAAACTCCTTTCATAACCAGCATAATAATCGCAATTCCCATGAGTGCTATCGTACAATATTCCAAAACAATTTTCAATCGAAGATCATGATGGATAACATGATGCAATATTCCCCAAAAGCAATAGAATAGCGCCATAAAGAGAACAAGAAACAGTTGCAGTAATGTATTTCCTTGCGTTTGGCTGATAGCAAGCACAACAGCCCCAAGTACACCAATTTGGCAAATATAGTATCCAAGATGTTTTTTCATTGTTACAATAGCACTCCGCTTCCTAGTAATGTCGCAATTAAGAGAATTGCAATTAGGAAAAGCATGTGGTCAATGTTATGCCCTACGATTCTAATAATCTGTTTTCTGTCAATAAGAATCACATCAATCGTTAAGGTAATAATAAACATCAAAACAAGGGCCATGCCGATAAGTCGTACCAGCAACACGCTATTCATAAGAGGTGCTCTTACTACTGCCTGCGATGATGCTTGAGGCGCAAGAGAAGGAGGTATTGTAGGCATTGGCGTTACTGTTGGATTGGGGAAAATATAATTTTGCGCTTGCACCTGCTGCACAATAGGTGGAATCGTTTGGGGACTCTGCGCGTAGGTTCTACTTCCAAACATTTCAACGACAAGCACCGTGTTGTTGTCTCCGGTTAATGTTCCTTGCTGTACAGCAAATCCAACGTTTGTATAGTTTTTGGAAAGCATATTGGCACGATGCTCGGGACTATTCATCCATGCAGTAATCACATCAGATGCGGTTGTATAACCACGAGCAAGATTTTCTCCAGCAGTCGTGTAATGGTAACCAGCATCAGTAATAAATTGCCATGGTGTTACCCCAGTTGGGGAAACGTGTGCCCAGTAGTTATGAAAAAACATATCTTCTGCTTTCCCTGCTGCAGCCTGGGTCAGTTGTGAGTCAATAGTTAACGGCGAATCTCCTGCCTGTATTCTATCCTGATTGGTAAGATTGAGTAAATCCTGGGCAGAAATGTTATACGAAATACCCAGAACATCCTGGTAATTTTTCTTTACTGTTCCAACAAAAAAAGAGCCGATGAACAACGCCACAGCAATAACTAAAACGCTATCGTAGTGAAGTATTTTTGCGCGCTGATTATTGGAGTAATGAGGAAGAAACAGATGACGAAATAATTCCATTGTGTATCGAGCATAGCAAAGAATAATAGAATTGCAAAGAGTTATTGTTTACACAATGTGAATTAATATGTTGGCTCAACAGAAAATTTTCCGTCCTTAATGCTTTGACCATTTACTGGAATGTTCATAGCAAATGCAAATGCATTTGCTATTGCAACACCAACCCGGAGTCCTGTGAATGAACCTGGTCCAACCGCAACTGAAATATCTGTCAGGTCTTTTGCTGCAAGATTATGTTCTTTCAGCAGTTCGTCAATCATCGGTAAAACATTTTGTGAACTTCTGGGAATAACTACTTCTTCCTTTATGTATGTTTTTCCACCAATGGCAAGGGATACAATAATTTTTTTGTTATCGCTGGTGTCAATATATATTATTCTTTCCCCTATAGTTTCTGATAGTTGCACATGCACAATCCCTTCTCTTAGTATTTTCCAAGGATACACTGAACAATCAATAATTGTTGATACGCTGCTTCCTCCACTTGGTTCAAGTAATGTAAAATCAACGAGTGATAATAAGCGTTTGTCGATATCAGCAAACGCTGAAGGCGTTTTTTCACCAGCAAAATTTGCCGATGGCGCAATTAGCGGCACACCAACTCCTTGAATCAATTGCAAAAGGATGGGATGATTTGTTTGTCGAACCGCAAGTGTTATTCCATTTGCCCGCACAATTGAAGCAACCTTTTCTGTTTTGCATGGCAGGATAATAGTCAACCCTCCTGGCCAGTATCTTTGTAGTAATTGTTCTTTAACTTCCAGAGGAATTGGCAAAAGATAGTCTTGGGCCATTTTAACACTGTCAACAACAACCAATACTGCTTTTTCTTCAGGCCTTTTTCTGATTGCAAACACTTTTTTTATTGCTTGCTCGTCATCAATCCTACAACCAATGCCATAAACTGTATCTGTTGGAAAAATGCCAACGCCACCTTTTCTAAGTAGTTCTATGGCCCGTTGGATATCTTTTGCATGGAGTATCATATTTTTTGTATGGTTATTTTTCTCTTGTTTTCATCAAGATAAGTTAATTGTAATTGCCATGCCGACTTAGGCATATATCTTCCTAATTTTTCCGGCCACTCGATAACAGTAAGCGCAGAAGAATTCTGCAAAATATCTTCTATGCCTAAATCTTTAATTTCGTCTTCGTTTTGTATCCGGTACAAATCAATATGATAAAAATCGTGTATGCTATCAGCATTTGTTGCTATTGCATATTTTCTCAGGATAATAAATGATGGTGAAATAATCCGCTGTTGTATACCAAATGCTTTTGCTAACCCTTGAGTAAAACTTGTTTTGCCGCTTCCAAGATCGCCGGACAACAGTATTGTATGCCCACCTGTCACATGTTTCGCAAAATTGTAAGCAACATGCTGTGTTTCTACAAGACTATTAGTAATAATTGCACGCGTTCGCATAGAAGATATCATTGTTTTGTATTGTAAATGTTGAGTATACCATACACAAGGACACAAAGAATCCCTTCCCTGCAAATTTTATAAAGAAAGGTTTGATGAGACAATGTTCGTGTTAGAAGGTTACTTTATCTACCTCCACAATACTTCCCAAAGAGTAGTGACTAGTGAAGGCAATATCATGACCATTTGGAGTGAATGGATCATTCATCATGTAATTTCCCCCGGAACCGCTTAGTAAGGTCACAAAATGGTCTGCGATCGGACCACCGTCATAAGAAATACCGACAATAACCGGATCACCACCGGACAATATACTATCAATTGCACTACTAACCCGCGTTGAACTCGCTCCATCTGCAACAATAGTTCTGAGTAAATATGCCGGTTCATAGGAAGCAAAGTTAGAAGAATTGGAATTTATCGACAGTGGCGTTACACTGTGATGTCCATAATGCGTATATACCATTGCCATATCTGTCATCAAACATCCATCGGCGGCAATTGAGTACTGAGTACCGTTAAGCGCAATACTACCCCACTGACTATCACGCTGGTTATAATAGCAACCCCAACTATCGCAAACAGTTTGATTAGATAAAATGGACGCACCGCCCTGACTATTAACGAAATGGGAAAATCCAGCTAGTTGGGCTTCTGCTTGAGCCAGTAATTTCTGGTACGTCGCTTCATTCCCTTGCGTCTCTGTTAATAATTGCTGCTTGCTCGCTTTTTCTTGGTTTAATTCTGCAGTGTATGCTTGCAATTGTGCTTTAAGTGCTTCGACTTGTTTCCGTTCATTTTCAAGAATATTTCGTTGATTTGCATAATCATTTTTTGCCTGAAGCGTCTGATAAACAAGCTGCTTATCATGCGCTTGTGCTATGCGCAAATAGTCAGCCCGTTTCAAAAAATCGCCGATTGTACTTGATGTTGCAAGAATTTGTAACGGCTGAATACTGCCAACTTCATATGTTGCAATAATTCGGTTATACAGTACTTGCGTAATATTCGCAATTGCTCCTTGTAATTGATTTATTTTTTGCGTTGCTGTATCAATATCAATGGTAAGATTGGTAATTTGCTGTTGCGTTGCGTAGATACGCGCCTGCGTCAGGTTAATTTGCCCATCCATCACAGCAATTTGCGATGATAGCGTTTTCTCCTGTCCCGCTAGACTACTTAATTTATTTTGCAAATAATTTGGGCAATCAGCAACACTGATATTATTATTGGAACAATCTGCAATGGAGCTTGTTGTTGAAGATGCATTCGTTGAGGATGACGTTGGCGAAGGTGTTGGTGTCGGATCATCCGCAGAAACTCGTAAAGAGCTACTGACCAACAGAACAGTAAGACAAAGAAAAATACGAAATATCTTTTGCATCATATGACATATCAGCCATCTAATAAATCCATTATTCTGGGAAGATATTCTCTCCTATTTTATGTATCGTGATACTGCAAGTTTGCTCGCAAACCACCCCAAGAGAATTGCAAGGAGTATTTCGCTTCCCAACAACTCAGCATAAAAACCTAACGGCACAGGAAAAAGTGGAATACCCCTTAAAAATTCCTCCAAATATGGTGTACCGATAAATAGCGCTATACTAACAACAAACCATCCGGTACATGCACCGACGAAACCATAAAAAATTCCTTCAAATACAAACGGCCTACCAATATACCGTCGCGTTGCTCCAAGAAGTTGCATAACTTCTATCTCTTCTTTTTTCTGTGAGATTTTGATACCGATAATTGTTGTCATAATAAGGATTGATACAAGCGACAAGACGACAATAAGACCAATTCCTACATAGCGAATTGTATTCGTCCATGTCATCAACGTTGATACAACATCCTGCTGGAAAACAACCTCCTGTACCATTGGGTTTTTCTTAAGTGCATCTGAGATGCCTTGCAAATCACTGAGTTGTTTTGTGGAAATTTCCAAACTCGCCGGCAAAATATCTGCAGTTACCAAGTCCAGAAGGAGTGGATCATTTTTATTTTGCGCTTGGTACATCTGTAAAGCCTGTTGTTTAGAAACAAATTTAATATTGGTCACCTCACCACTTGCCAGCAGCTGATTTTTTACGTTATCGATATCTGTCTGCTTTGCTTCGTCTCGAAAAAATGCCGTTACTTGCGGTTTTGATTCAAAGTAAGAAATGATTTGAGATGAACCGATAATAAGGATTGTGAATACCGATACAGCCAAGAACGTCACGATCATGATCATGACCGCTGCCAGCGCCTGATAGGGAGATCGCCTGACGTGATGCCACATCGTCTGGAAATGTGTTTTCATTTTTTTATCTCTTTTTTCTCTTCCTTGTTATTATCTTGCTTTTCGTTATTGGACATATTGTTCTTTTCAGTAGATTCTTTTTCTTCCACTTTTTCATCGAGAACCTCATGGTGCAGCCCAAATGATACTTTCTTAAACGCAGAAAAGAGACCGTTTCCTTTTTGCCTATTTGTTGCTTTTTTTTCTTCTTGATACGCCTCAATGTTTTTGTCTTTAACAAAAACATTGATATGTTCCTCTGTTCTCTTTTCTTTTTCATCAAGTTGTTTGCCTTTTTCATGTTTTCCATAGTGCTCTTTCTCTTGTTTTGCTTTTTTCTCTACCTCGCTCTTACTTACCCCAGTTTTTTGCTTTTTTTCATCTTTCACGAGTTTCCCGCTATCCAATCCGATAACACGCTTTGCAATTTTATTGACAATTTCTATATTGTGTGTCGCCATAACAACGGTTGTTCCACTTTCATTGATGCGCAATAAGAGCGCGACAATATCAAGTGCTGTTTGAGGATCAAGATTGCCGGTCGGTTCATCAGCGAGCAAAACTTCAGGGCGAAGCGCCAATGCCCGGGCTATGGCAACACGCTGTAGCTCTCCTCCAGAAAGCTGAACGGGAAATTTTTCTTTGTGTAGCGATAATCCAACATCTTCCAACAATTCGTCTACCCGCTTTATTGCTTCTTCTCTATCCATTCCAGCAACTTGTAAAGGAAGTAAGACATTTTCAGTAATTGTTCTGTCCATGAGGAGTTTGAGGTCCTGAAAAATGATGCCGACTTTTTTGCGAAGTTCAGGAATTTTTTTTGATGGTAGCTTTGTTACATCAAAATCTCCTACAACAACTCTTCCTTCTGTTGGCAGCATATCCCGCACTAATAGTCGCAGCAACGTTGTTTTTCCTGAACCGGTATGTCCCACAAGAAAAACAAATTCTCCTGGTTCAATGACAAGTGTTACATTTAACAGTGCGGAAGTTCCCGTAGGAAACACTTTTGAAACATTTTCCATTCGTATCATTTACTGCTCGACCTCCAACCGTCCCACGTCCATTAGCCACCCCGCATGTTGCGCGGCCTGCGTTTGTCCCCATACTTTTACTTTGTGTCCGACAAATTTTGATAAATCCACAAGCGACGATGTGAGATATACATTCTGACTATCTCCTCCAGGTCTTACCAAATGATACTGTCCCTCTCCATCAATACCGCCATTTTGTAACTTGCCCTCAGTTGTATCTTTAAATGTCTGCGTATCGTTACTTCCGTAAATGACACCTGTTTGAACAGTATTACCACTTTGCGACGACGAAGACATGGAAGCAGTGCCGCTGATGACACCTTTTTGCGCTAACACGTAGCCTGCTCCAACACCAAGAAGTATTGCAAGGAGAAAAATAACGACAATAACACCACCCATTCCTGAAGTTTTTTTATTGAGACTGTGAAATCCTGAACTATTTTGTTCTTGTTTCTCCATTTACCCACCCCCTTCTACAAAAAAGAAGAATCTTTTTTAGTAAACCATAATTCCCCTCTTTTGACAACCCTTGAATCACGCATTTCGCAAGACATTTCCTATTCCTCCCAAGGCAATTTTCATCAGTTGCGTTGTCATGACGAGACGAGGAAACTGAGTCGGAAATGTTTCTGAAAGAATGTATAAAAGTTCATTAAAATATGGCTTATTAGCGGCAAAATAGGCAAGCTCTGCATATGAAGTCCCAAGAGGATATTGCAAGTTGTCAACTGCCTTCAATCCTTCATGTTCCAGAAGCACTCTTCTCTGTAAATATGCTTCACTTCGGAGCAGTATCTTCATTTCTTCTGAGCAGAGGGCAAAGAACTGTGGATATTGCACAATGAGCAAAGACGAAGAACCGAAAACAGGAGCAAGTAGACTGTTTGCAGCGGCAAGCGATGGATCTTCCGCAAGAGCGGGAAGAGAAAATGTTTCAAATATCTCTTCAACCTGAGTACGACTAATAGCATATTGTGACACTTCCTGCCCGATAAATACCCCTTTGACCCCCTCACGAATGCCGATTGTTAAAACACAAAGCTGTCCATTCACCTTATCTAAATCGACAACGGTTTTCTGCAACATGTGCTTTTCTTCTTGCGAAAGATAACCGATGAAACGGGTCATGTCATGGCTTGGTTGATATATTTCCATCATTTTTTGCATTGCAAAATCAGTAAGAACTTGTGTTGCATCCTGAAAGTATTGGCTTTGTATATTGGTTTTTATTCTTTGCCACACATATTCCAAATAATCTTCATAATTTGCAAGGTAGCGAAAAATAAGCGGTGCAACAGGAGTACGAAAGGTTTGGGAAATATCTGCAAATATGTGTTGCAGGCGAACAGATGCTTCCCGCTCTACAATAGGCTTTAAGTGAATCATATAATGATTGTAACACCCGGGAACGAACTATGCCTAGAATGCATTGCGATACCTATATAATGGGTGGATTAGATTTTTTGTACACAAAAGAGATGCTATAATCACTTAATCTATGACCGAGAACGAACATCATGAGAAAAAGTCTCCCATTTTCTATACATGGTTAGTGGGTCTTGTCGAAAATAGTTCGGTTAAAGATGTGATGAAAGATATCGACAAGGCAAATTCAGAAGAACATATCAAAGAAATCATATTGACAATTGCGAGTCCTGGAGGAGGAATATATCCTGGAATTGCTTTATATGATCATATCAAGGCATCGAAAAAACCAATTGACATCATTACAGAAGGGTATTGCATGTCAGCAGCGGTAATGATTTTGCAGGCGGCAAGAAAACGGATATCTCGACCTCATACAGTATTTATGGTTCATCCTTCCAGCTACGTTGTTGAAAAAGAAATCCCCAGACCATATAGCGAGTTTTTAACAATGGTTGAGGATTACAAAAATCAGCATGATCTTGTCGTGCGGTTGAGTATTACGCGCTCAGGAATAAGAAGAAAGGAATATGAAGCAATGTATAATCCACGAAAATATTTTACCTCTGAAGAAGCCCTAAAATTTGGTCCACATGGACTCATAGATGAGATTAGAGAAAAATAACTTATTCTCGATTATCTGAAACTTCTTTATCCAAAAGAAAAAGACGAAGAGATAACAACAGAACAAAAAAGATAACTCCCGCTGAAACCAGAAATGCTTTACCACCCAGATGGTCAAACAGAATACCACCGGCAATAAGACCAACGATGCTTGCTAAACTTCCCATACTGCTACTTAACCCCTGAACCGTCCCCTGGTATGTTTTTCCAGCGACTTTTGAGACAATTGACAAAATAGATGGCCACATAATACCGTTTCCAGTTGCAAAAAATATTAGTGCCAGATAAATGAGAATATCGTTTCTACTGGTAAGCAGTAAAAAATTGATAGCAAGAAGAAACGTCCCGGCAACTGCCAGTACACTATCTTTACAGCCTTTGGAAAGAAAAGATAATACCGGTCCTTGTACGATAACTAACAGTAATGAAAGAATGGAAAAGTAGATTCCCATTTTCCCTACCGACCACTTGAGCGTTGTGATGGCATATTCAGGAAATGCCGTATAAAAGACACTGAAGCCAAGATAAATAAGAAAATATAACAGAAGCATGAACGCAATATCAGGATGCTTAAGAACACTAATAAAACGAATATCTTCGTTTGTTTTGACAACACGTTTATGGCTTTCGGGAAGAAAAAAGACAGTAAACAGTATCGCGATTATAGTAATCGCAATTGCCAACGCGACCGGCAGTTTTTCCTGCAAAGGAGTTGCCACTAAAATACCTGCTAAAGCAGGGCCAACAATAAATCCTATGTTTTGCGAAACAGAAAAGAGTCCGTATAATGCACTACGACGCTCAGTTGATGAAATATCTGCAATGTATGCCTGTGCAACAGATGTATTTCCTCCGGTAATGCCATCAATTATCCGGGCGATAATGATAACAAAAAGTGGTAGGGTAAACACAAATCCGGCAATTGTAGTGAGCGGGGTAATCGGCAGAAACAAACCAATGAGAAAAACTGCCCAGCCAACAAGACTTCCAATTTGACTAATAATAAGGATAGGTTTTCTACCAAATTTATCTGACCATTTTCCCAGAATCGGCGAACCGATCAGTTGAAATATTGAGTATGTTGCGCCAACAATGCCATACAAAAATGCATTACCGCCAAAACGATTCACTAACACAACGAGAAATGGAATGACCAAGCTGAATCCAACTGCATCAGAGAAGTTCGTGGCAAGGATGGCAAATAAATCAAAACGGATTTTAGGTGTATTCATTGCTGGATTTTCTGTAACAATTTTTCAGTAATTGGTCTACACTGACAGTGTTTTTTATGCTTTCTATGCCAAGCAATGCGTTCTTGTTCTATCGGGTTTTTTGGCATGCGGTTTCTCTCATACCATACCCTGTTGATTATTCCCATAATTACGAGAGCTTTCTTAATTCTTCCTCAATAAATCCATCCAAACCTCCATCCAAAACCGCTTCAGTACTACCAGTTTCATAACCTGTCCGTAAATCTTTTACCATTTTGTACGGATGCAATACGTAGGAACGAATCTGATTACCCCAGCCTGGTGTTTTATACCCTCCTTTGAGTGTTGCTTGTTGTTTTTTTCGTTCCTCTTCCTGCAGAAACCATAACTTTGCTTTTAAAAGACGCATGGCAATTTCACGGTTTGCTCCCTGAAAACGCTCAGATTGCGCTGTCACAACAATACCGGTTGGTTTATGTTTGAGACGGACAGCAGTACTCACTTTATTCACATTTTGTCCGCCATGACCGCCACTTCTGAAAAAATCCCACTCCACATCATCGTTTTTGACGGAAATTTCCGTATCATTTTCAATTTGCGGTAAGACTTCAACAAGCGCAAAAGACGTTTGGCGTAAATTATCTGCGTTAAATGGCGACTGTCGTACTAACCGGTGCACACCGGATTCATATTTTAAAAATCCGTATGCATATTGCCCATCAACTTGTACAGTAATACTTTTAAACCCTGCTTCTTCACCAGGCATCTGGTCAATAATTTCTTCTTTCCAGCCTTTTTTTTCAATATACCTGCTATACATGCGAAAAAGCATTTCAGTCCAATCCATTGCTTCTGTTCCACCCTGACCCGCATGAATCGCAAGAATTGCACCGGAGGTATCGTGAGTACCGGAAAAATATAACAACATTTCAAGTTTCTGCACTAATTCCTGCGCTTCAGCAACATTTCCTTCATCAAGAAGCAGCTGCAACAGTTCCACTTCATCCACTTCTTTTTGCAATGCGGAAAGTTCTTTCATCTTTTGTGTCGCAGACAAATGATCCTGCCAGAAAGAAACATCGTTACTTTCGATCTCAAGCTCACGGATACGCTGCTTCTTTTCTTCTAAACCAACTTTCTCAATAATTTTTTGTGCCCGTTGCTGTATATCTTCCATATCTCATATTGTAGCAAATGAGGACTACAACTTGTTACATAACTGCACACATATGTTTTTTGCCGTATTTTCCGGCATTTTTGGAAGTGCCTGGAGTTGTTCAATAATCTGTTGCACTTGGGGAGACGATGATGCAATATCAGTAAGTGATAAGTTCTTTGCCTGATTTTCCAGTTTTTTTACTTCTGTTGCAATATCGCCATTGGCTGACACGGATGAAGAGATTGGTTGTGTGCTAAAACTTTGTATACTTTGTTGTGGAAAGACTGATGTATCTGCAAGGAGAAAATGTTTTGCTATTAGTCCCAATCCAATAAGAATGGCTATGAAAAAAATCCCGATAAGTAATTTTTTTATATCCCAAAATTCTTCGAACTCTTCCTCTCTATTTTTTTGTTTTCTGGACATAAGGTCATTGTAGCACAGAGAGCAATCAGGTAAGCTCAACTACAACACGAAAGCTTAGTACTTGAAACATTGATACAAATGTTTGGTATAATAAAAGCATGACTATCCAAATGCTTCAGAAAAGAATGAAAGAAGAAATGAGCAAAACGAAAATTGATTATACAATTGATTCAAAAGAAGATCAGGAAATTTTAGCGAGAACTGTCAAACTTAACGAAGAAGTCGGTGAATTGTGTAATGACATTTTGTCAGTACTAAAACTGCAACGGAAATCAAAATTAGACCGTTTCGATAAACGCAATTTCTATGAAGAATTTGCCGACGTGATTATTACTGCTATGCAACTTGCAACAGTAGCAGGTGTTGATATCAATAGGGCAATACGGGACAAAATGAAAAAAATATCTGAACGATATGAAAAAGAATAATAGTTCTTTCCAACGCATCTATGCAATTGTCAGTCACATCCCAAAAGGAAAAGTCATGACGTATGGACAAGTTGCAAAATTAGCTAATGTTGCAACACCTCGAGTTGTTGGATTTGCAATGCATAGCAATACAGACCCCAAAACAGTTCCCTGTCATCGTGTAGTCTTTGCAAACGGATCATTGACAAACGGCTATGCATTTGGAGGCGAAGGAGAACAGCGAAAAAAATTACAGGAAGAAGGAGTAAAATTTTTAGAGAACCGAAAGGTTGATTTATCAATTTCTTTAATGCATTAACTTGCTTTCTTCTTTTTCCACATATCTTCTGCTTACACGCATAATACCAAAAAGGTATGATGAGAACGTTTATTCGAAGAAATACTATTTTTACTCGTAGAGAGACAACGCCACGTTGACCCATCCATTCAATACCTATATTATTCTGATATTGCCTTATTGGAAAGGACGACTATCTGGATTATAGAATTATTCTTCCGTTTTTCACTCGCGGTTTGATCACATCGCCTGGTTTTATTTTATTTTCAATAATTCGCATAGCGACTTCATCGACAAGTTGTTCTTCAATAAGTCTTTTTAAAGGCCGCGCACCAAAAACCGGATCGAAACCTTCTTCAGCAAGATACAACGCGATATCATCACTGGTTTCCAGACTGATGTTATTTTCCCGCATCCTTTCCGCAACTTGCTGTAATTGTAACTTTGCAATCTCAACAATCTCTCTCGCTGTCAAAGAATTATAGATAACGACATTATCGAGCCTGTTGATAAATTCCGGCTTGAATGCTTTGTGGAGTAATTCCCAAACCTTCTTTTCCATTTCTTCACGCTTTTTCAAAGCATACTCCTGAATAATGCCACTCCCCAAATTACTTGTCATGATAATGATGGTATTTTTAAAATCTACTTTAACTCCTTTACTATCGGTGAGTTGTCCTTCATCAAACATCTGCAAAAATAGGTTAAATACTTGAGGATGTGCTTTCTCCACTTCATCAAATAAAACAACAGAATATGGTTTTCTCCGGACTACCTCGGTAAGTTGTCCACCCTCTTCATACCCGACATACCCGGGTGGCGCACCGATGAGACGCGCAACAGTATGCGATTCCTGATACTCACTCATATCAATTCTTGTAATCGCGTGTTCATCGCTGAATAGTATTTGCGCTAATGCTTTTGCTGTTTCTGTTTTTCCCACTCCTGTTGGACCTAAGAAAAGGAATGAACCGATTGGTCTATTTTTTGCACCAAGCCCTGAACGATTACGACGAATAGCACGAGCCAGTACTTTTAACGCTTCCTTTTGTCCGATAACCCTATCTCCCAATTCTTCTTCCAGATGCGTTAATCTGTCTGCTTCGCTTGCCAGCATACGGTTAACCGGAATACCTGTCCACCGACTGACAACGCGCGCTATGTCTTCTTCGTCAACTTCTTCACGCAGTACCCGTTCTTCTTGTGGGATTTTATCCAAATTCGCCTGCAAAGCAAGCAATTCTTTTTCAAGTTCCGGAATTTTCCCGTACTTTATTTCTGCTGCTTTTTCCAGCAATACATCACGCTCTGCCTGTTCAAGTTCAACTCTGAGAGCGTCTATTTTCGCCCGCTTTTCCTGGAGTTTTTGGATGAGCTCTTTTTGCTCATTCCATCGTCGCTCAATAACCGATGCCTCTGCTTTCGTCTTTTTTAAACCTTCTTCCTCTTGCATGAGTTTTGCTTTTGCGATGTCTGTTTTTTCTTTTTTTAAAGCAGTAATGGAAATTTCTGTCTGTGTTATTCTCCGCTTTAATGCACTTAGTTCTGCCGGCATGCTTTCTGTCTCAATTTTAATTGCCGCAGCTGCTTCATCTATCAGATCAATTGCTTTGTCCGGCAGAAACCGTTGCGGAATATATTGTGCTGACAATTTTGCTGCGGCAATGAGCGCATTGTCGGTAATACGGATACCATGATGTAATTCGTACCGCTCTTTGATTCCGCGCAGAACAGAAATAGTGTCTTCAATGGTTGGCTCTTCGACAAGTACCGGTTGAAACCTTCGGGCAAGTGCAGGATCTTTTTCGATGTATTTACGGTACTCATTGACTGTTGTCGCACCAACTGTTCTAAGTGTTCCACGCGCTAAGGAAGGTTTGAGGATATTTGCAGCATCTGTTGATCCTTCTCCTGCTCCACCTCCAACAACTGTGTGTAACTCATCGATAAACATAATGAATTTCCCGGCAGAATCTTCGATTGCCTTGATAACACCTTTAAGTCTTTCTTCAAATTCTCCCCTGAATTTTGCCCCGGCAAGAAGAGCTGCAAAATCGAGAGCAACCACTTCTTTATTCCGAAGCGTTGTCGGCACATTATTCATTACAATGTTTTGGGTAAGCCCTTCAACAATCGCGGTTTTGCCAACAACAGGATCACCGATAAGAATAGGGTTGTTTTTCGCCCTCCTGGAAAGAATTTCCATGACTCTTCGTATTTCTGTTTCACGGCCAATAACTGGATCTACTTTTCCTGACTTTGCCTGCTCAGTAAGATTAATGGTAAATTTTTTGAGTGCTTCTTGAGGACTTATTGCCTTGAGAAAATCCGGAACTTGATTGTTATCCATAATGGTATTATAACGACTCTAGCATTCTTGTCAAGAGAGTGCCAAAATTATGGGAGCAGCTTTTCCTTTTGCAAATATCCTTGTAGTTTTAGAAAATCGCTTTCTAGCTCTTTCTTTAGTTGAGGAAACCTGAGCCCTGCTGCCGGATGAATGGTCACAAAATATTTTCTTCCATTTTTTTCAATCATTTCTCCATGCTTTTTCATGACGGAAATTTTTTCCCCTAACACAGCCTGTAGCGCAACACTCCCTAATAAAACAATTATCTTCGGGTCAATAATGGCAAGCTGTTTATCAAAATGTATTTTTGCATGCATAATATCTGCTTTTGTCGGCGTACCACTATCAGGTAAATATTTTACCGGACTCGTGATATATATCTCATTTTCTTTCAGTCCAATTTGTTGTATTAATGAACGTAACAATTTTCCGGAACGACCGACAAATGGTCTCCCCGTTGCTGCTTCTGTTTTTCCCGGAGCCTCTCCGACAAACATAATAGAAGCATTCGGACTTCCTTCGCCAAACACCATTTTGCCGCTTTTATGCTCCTTACATAGTACGCATTGCTCTATTTTTTTTGCTAATTTTTCAAGTTCTCGTTTTTTATTCATCTCAGTTTAATTTTACTAATCCCCTTTCCAGAACTTTGTTAAAGCAACTTTTCAGATATACAAGTGAGAGCGCAAGATACATAAAGCTTAAAACCAAGCTTACTTCAAGAGAAAACACATCAAGAGGAGACTTGACAACAATAGCATGTAACGCAGTAAATAAGTAACTTGTTGGCAGTACTTCTGCTATGAATTGCCCCCATTTCGGCAAAATACCAACCGGATAGTAAATTGCAGAAAACGGAGCGAGCAAACTGACGATAGACCATGCAAGTGTTTGCATTTTTGTGCCAAAACGCAAGATCATCCCCGCAATGACAAACCCAATCCACCACGAATTAATAAGTAAAAGAATACTTACCGGCAATAAGTACCACCCATAGGCAAAAATGTTAATATGGTAAAATAACTCCGCGGCAAAACTTGCAACTAAAAAACTTATTAATACCTTAACAATACTTACCAGTAAAAATGACATCACCCACTCTGCAAACGTGAGTGGTGCAACAAATAAATTCACCATGTTTTTGTTCCACAAATCTTCCAGTAAATTAACACTAATCTCTTGTTGTCCACGCCATATAATCAACCAGAAAAGAATTCCTGAGACAATGATTTCTAAAATATGACTTCTCGGCGATGAAAGTGCGGTAAAGTACTGTCCGGTTAATCCCCAAACGGCAAGATCAATAATAGACCAATACACGACATCACTGATTCTATCCCAACTCCTTCTTGTAAGGAAAAACGTTTTTAACATGAGTCCCTGGATTCTATGAAGTTTCATATGATTTCTCTCCTGCAAGTTGCAAAAAATAATCTTCGAGTGACGGCTTTTGAATATTCAAATCAGTATAGACAATGTGTTGCCTAGTCATATCTTGCAAAAATGCTGATATACCTCTTGTTGTAAGGGTTATATACCAAGTGTTTCCTTTTTTCTTGTGGAGTAATTTCTTCTTTGCAAAATAGGAGAGTGCTTCTTTCTCGCCTTTTTGCACAATGAGCGCAATGTGAGAAAGCGGAATAGAAGCGGCAAGCTCTACTGGCGTATCGTTGGCAACAAGTTTTCCCTGCTGTATCACAATGACTCTATTACATAATTCTTCTACCTCACCCATATTGTGAGATGTAATAATTATAGAAGTTTTAAATTTCTCCCGCTGCATCAGAAGAAATTGCCTGATATACTCTGCAACTTCAGGATCCAGTGAGGCAGTCGGCTCATCAAGTAACAGTACTTTAGGATAGTTAAGAAATGCTTTTGCTAAATTTACTCGCGTCACTTGTCCCGCAGAAAGTTCTGTTAAGTTTTTATGAAAAAACTCTTGTAATCTAAAAATTTCAACAATTTCTGCAATCCGCTTTTTTCTATTGGGAATATTGTACAGGTAGGACATGAATGTTAAATTTTCTTTCACAGTTAACCACCACATTAAATTTGTATATGTTGAAGAAAAGTTTACCTTCTCCAGAATCTCCATCCGGTGCTTTTCAAGTGATTTTCCAAAATAGAAAATTGTTCCGCTTGTTTTATTCAATACACCCAAAAGCATCTGTATGGTTGTTGTTTTTCCCGCACCATTCTGTCCTAAAAATCCAAGAATTTCCCCTTCTTCAAGAGAAAACGAAATATTGTCAACAGCGGTAAAACTCCCGAATTTTTTTGTCAGATTGTTTACTTCCAGTATTGACATACACTTATTATAACAATCTCTCTAATTTCTTCCATAATTCTTATTGCTATTTCAACTCTTTCTTACATATTGCATCTATGTTACACAAAGAAAGAGGTATTATGTTACCTCACGGTAGCAAACAGCGAGTGAGAGGTGAAACGAAACGTGTGAGGAGAGTGGCAAAAACAGAGAAAGGACAAGAAGAAAAAGTAAAGGCTATTATTGAGAAAAACCTTCTCATAACAAATATTAGTTCTGACATGAAAAAGCGTGGAATCTGGTAAAGCTTATTTCCCCTTTGCGGACTTTCTGACAACTTTCGCGCTGTTAATAATCTCTAAAACTTCTCCATCTCCCATTTCAACTTGGTTTACTCCAGATAATCTTTGATATTCAAGCAAGTAATCAGACAAAGCAAGTTGTTTTTCTTTTACCTCCGCCTGCATTCCTTTAACTTTATTTGCAAGAATTAACATGGCAGGCTGTTTCATAATCTGCTGTTTTGTCGTATTTTTCTGCTTTGCAGCTTCTTTTGCTTTCTCTTCATGCTCCCGATACACAGGATCATTTACAAAACCATCCTGTATCATTTCCCGCTGTTTTTTTATCTCAACTCTGAGCCGGTCAATTGACTGAATATAACTTTTAATCAGCTCGTCAAGGCTTGTCAAAACCTGTGCATCATTTGTTGCAGGATTTGGAGTATCAGAAATTATTTCTGCATCAATTGGTGTTTGGTCATCGTCCATGGATATTACTATAGAACAAAAACAGACAAAGATACAAGAGGGAAGATAATGTGGTTCAAGATAATAACGGACAACATTTACTGCTTCTTTATCTCTTTTATGTCTTCATGCAATTTTTCTGTCAGATCGTCTGCAGCCAATTTTATTTTCGTCTCAATATTTTCAACGGTATTATGGAGGAATTTCCAGATTTCGTCATGGTTGTCTTTTGCAAGATGGAGCAGAAATGTTTTCTTATCCAGCGGTGAAAGTTCAGAAAGAATTGCGTCAAGAATAGTATGATATAAACTGTCATCAGCGATTTCCAGTAAATTTCTTTTTTCTTCCGGTGTCAGGGACAATTCATCCAACGCTATCAATAACGATTCAACTGAGACAATATGACTGTAAAATTGCTTTTTCATAGATTAATTATACGCCAACGGTCCAAGTGGTACAGTATTATTCGTATCATCAATAAAAAAATACAATACCGGCCCACGCTGTGCTCCATCAACCCGGTTTAGGTATTGCATCACCTCTGGAGAACCTCCTAAGCTTTTTCCTGTCCACGGAGACGGACCAGCGTCAGCAATATCTGCAACAATTGCTTTCCCGTTATCAGGATTTACCACAAGCATTTTCCGATACTGGAAAAAATCATTATACTCTTTCACATGCTCATTATATCCGGGCGCAAGAAACGTTTGGACAGCAATATACCACTTTTCACGCTGGATGTCTTCATCGGTTAATGTTGAAACGCTTGTGGCAAAATACCCATATGCCCCAAGACCTGGTGCCATACCGTAAGAATAATATTTTCTTTGCTCTTCTTCTGTTGGCAGCTGCGCAAGCAATGAATCACCTGGATAACGCATCAGATGCTGCTCCTGTCCGATGTATCCGTAGTTTCTTTCCAATTGAATTCCCTGCAGCATAGCTGTCACCCGAAACCCCATTTTCTTTGACAAAAGACTGGTAATTTTTTCTTCTTCAGTACCAGTAAGCGGCTGCACTTCCTGTGGCAATAATTGGGACAAATTGAGAATGAGGTCTGTTGTATTATCAAGACTTTGAAATTGTGACGCAGGTTGCATAAATTTTCCGCTTAAACTTCCCGGATGCAAAAGTAAAGCGAGCATTGTCGCGGAACCAATAGTGATATGGCGCGTGGTATCAAGAAGATAATTTGAAAAGGAGTGTTTTGATAGTAATGTTTCCTGGATTTTCCGGTGTCTCTTTACCCATTTTTCACGGAGTTCTTCGTAGTGATGTTTTTCCTTCTTTTTGAAAAAGAACATACACATTTAATGTAACACAGATCTATTAACTACCAGTTGGCGGTTTAATAAATTTTTTAATAAATTCCCACAAAGCTTTAAAAAATGCAACAATTCCTAGCATATTTTATTCGGGCTTATCTATACCATACGTTTCTTTGACAAAAAAATCAATGCCATCCGATTCGAGTTTGATATAAGAAGCATTGTGAATGGCCTTTTCGCTGGTAAAGTTCTCATATGTTGCCCATCCAAGATGAATAAGCAGAGGACGCATAATGCCGCTATGACTGACTAGAAGAATCGTCTTGCCGACATTTCTGATGGCTGTTTCGCGTAAAAATGTAACAAATCGCGTAGTAATCTCTTCGTCGCTTTCCATTTCCGGTACTTCTTTATGTTTCCGTCGTTCCTCATATGATAACGCTGCTCTGTTTTTGTCGAATTCTTTCAGGAGATTGAGGGACTGTCCTTCAAGCTTTCCCAGTTTCCTTTCACGAATCAGTTCAGTAGTGATAACCTCCAGTTTTCGCTCCAAAGCTATAATTTCAGCAGTCTGTTTCGCCCGAAGTAAATCTGAAGAATAGATCGCATCAAAGTGGACATCTTCCAATAACCTACTGAGTGCTTTTGCCTGCTTTTTGCCCTCTGTGGTTAGTGGCGGATGCACTTGTTGTCCCTGCATCAACCATCTCACATTCCATGTGGATTGTCCATGACGGACAATGTAGAACGTACAGACATTTTGCATCGTTTTGTAGTATACCTTATTCCCATGGTTTCGACCAGTAAAGTTTTGGACGTTTGTGCAGTATTGCTACCATAGCATATTGCGTTTAGCTAGGTAAGACGATATAATCCACACAAATATGACTACGTCCTCAGAAAATAATGAGTTTGGTCAAAATCGAGATACTGAAAAGCTACAAGCATATCCATTTGGCACAGAAGGAAGAATTGCTATAGTAAAGGCGGGGTATCAACTTGTTGAACCGTATGAAGAAGCTTGGCGCATAGACCGATCGGAATTAAATGGCTCATGGGATTGTCTAGAGTTTACCAGTAGCGAAACTCTGCAAATGGTTTTTACTGCCGTATTTGGCCCTGATATCATAGACAGTAGTGATTGGGATGTTTTGCGAAATAGACAAATTAATTCTTTTGACAGAACGCTTTCTCGTACGAACCTGATACTTCCTGTCACAGACGAGCAGGGAGAAAAAATTGCAGTCCCCGCAAATATAAGAATATGGCATCCTCACGAAAACCCATATTTCAAGGAACGGCCTGTTTTCCAAATTACTGCACTACCGCATGCCGAAGTGCCTCCAAACTTCTTGTTTCGGAATTATGTACTGGAAAAAGGTCTGCAGGTTGTACAACGAGAAAGAAGAAGGGGAAGGGAGTCTGCGCTTTCCTTAATTCGCCCGCTTTTTCAGGAAACGCAAGCATTTGTACGCATGAAAAGAATGACACATGAACTACCTGAAGACTTTGTACTTGATATGAATCAAATTATGAGCGCTATCCAAGCACAGCTTGGATGGGACCATTCGCTTGAGGAAGCAAGAAAAAAGGGTCCAATAGATACAAATAATAACATTAGCAAAACTGGCGAAGCAAATATTCTCTTAAAAGAACTTGCACAATCCCTTCGGGCAGGCAATAACCTGACTGCACCAGTCCTCATTGGGAGAAAAGGCAGACTTGCTGTTATGATGCAACTGTATCTACCGGGAGAAAACCCAGTAGTAGAAATTACTGACGCAACAACAGAATATCCTACACATTTTCGTCCCAATGCAGACTATATTGGGTTTATATATACCGTAACTCACCAAGAAAGAGCAGATATGATTGAGTATTTGCCCCGGGAAGCAATGCAGATCATCCCCACAACGCAGGCAGAACAGGATGTTATGTTTGATACGGCAAGGGACATTAAACG
Source organism: Patescibacteria group bacterium (assembly GCA_035946335.1). GTDB lineage: Bacteria > Patescibacteriota > Microgenomatia > Levybacterales > UBA12049 > PRDT01. The sequence goes on from DASYZL010000006.1 coordinate 83,103, forward strand.
TTCCCTAACGAATACAATCGATGAAAAACCAGAGTGACAATGGTTAATCGTTTATTCTTATTTTCGTAATGTCTCTATCAATAATAATCGGATACAATCCTCTTACCTCTTCTTCAAATGACAACTCGCTTATTATATCGTTCCACAGAAAAATTTGCTTTTTATGTAAATAAGCAAGTGTCATTTCCTGTAAAACTGCGCCTCCTATATATCCCTTGATTCCATTCTTTTCATTATTTACAACCAGAATTGCATTTGCTGTTAAAACCTTTTTGAAGTGTTCATTCATAAGTTTCGTTTTCTTTTTGTAATCATTTTTATTTGTATACCATGTTTTATAGTCAGCGACATTGAAATTACCACTTCTTTTCATTCTTTGTGCTGTAATTGGAATTTTTACCTGAAACCCTGCTTTTTTAAGCTGTTTCTCAATTTCCAGAAGGTCTCTATAAAAAGATGCGCTGGAGCAAAGTGTGATTATTTTCTTCTTATTAGCCATCATTGCCTTTGTCTCAAGTTGCACTTATGTTTTCTGCAACCATTCAACAACAACTTCTGCTAGTTCTTTTTGCTTTATACTAAACCCATGATCTGCATCTTGAATAATGTCGTACGCAAATGTAGGCTGTTGCTGTTGCAGCAATGAAACAACTCTCTTGACATCATCATATTGATACTCATCTTTTTCTCCATATACAACAAGTGTTTGTTTTTTAATTCCCTTAAAATATCTGAAAAGTGGTTTTGTTGATAGGTTCGCTTGCCCCATTGCTTCCAAAAAAGGGAATGTATTGTAGTCTCCATCTGCATTTATAGTATCAAAAAACGCTTGATAAGAAAAAATGATATCAGGTAATAATTCGCAAATAAGCTCTTCGCCTTTCCCCTGTCTGATTTTCTGTCTTGATTCTTTGAGGAGTCGCAAAAATTTTTCTTTACCAAATTCCTGGTAATATAAACCGATATCGTCACCTCCACCAGCTAAAATATATCTTGCAACAGCGTTTTTTGGTTTATAATGATCATATACACAAATTTTATTTGCGCCTGTTGAGAAACCGATAAGGTAATATTCGTTATATCCTTCTTTTTTGAGAAAATTAATAGCTCCATCAATATCATACACACAGTCTTTTATTAATTCATATGCCATACCAAACTGCTTCCGTTCAATCGTTCCGTCCTCTTTTTCTACATTGAGCTTTTTTATGTAATGCGCACCACGGTTATTAAACATGAGTAAAGAAATTCCTGCTTCATCCAAAACTTGTGCGAAATCTGCCATCAAATCATCGTGATAAAATATTGACGAACTTCCGTTCCCATGTAAACTGGTGAGGACTTTTTTGGAGTTTTTTGCTTGATACAAAAGACCTGGCAAAGTTAAACTATCTGCTGTTTTTATTTGTATAAGGAGAGGTTGTTGCATAAACAAGTTAATTCGGGTAGTGACATTTCTTATATTTCTTGCCGCTTCCACACCAGCATGGATCATTACGTCCGATTTTTTTCTTGTCTTGTCCATTTTGCGATTGTTTTGATTTTGCCGCAACGGAAGTTTGATTGGAAACTTCGCTTACAGGGGTATTCATTGCGATGTGTTGATGTTCGGGAACACCAACCGGCTGCACTTGTATTTTGTACACTCTACGTACAATTTCATCATCAATACTTCCTATCAGTTGTTCAAACATTCTGAATGCTTCATTTTTATATTCCACCAACGGGTCACGTTGCCCATAGCCGCGAAGCCCGATACCCTGGCGCAAGTTTTCAATTGCATCTAGATGATCCATCCACATAGTGTCAATAATTGACAAGGTTATGAACCGCTCTATCTGCTTCATTACCTCTTTTCCTAACGTTTCTTCCCGTTTTTTATATATATCTCTTGCAAGAGATTGCAAAAATTCTGTCTTTTGTATAAGGTCACTCTGTTGTTCGAGCTGAGAGTGTATTTGCTTTTGTGATGCTTCATCAAAGGGAATAATCATAACAAGTTCTTTGAGAATTGTTTCATTTTCATTACCAGACTGAGATGCTGCACTCATAACCGTTGATGCAATTGTTTGGGAGATTTTTTCCTGAACATCTTTTGTTAATGCATCGTTTTCTTTTGCCAGAAGTGCCTCATGACGTTTTTTATAAATAATTTCCCGCTGCCTATTCAATACGTCGTCATATTCAACCAGATGTTTCCGCGTGTCAAAATGAAACCCTTCTACTTTCACCTGTGCCTGCTCGATAGCACGACTGACGAGTGGATGCGACAAGGGTACATCTTCAGGCATATTAAATCGTGTCATAAGAGAGGCAATTGTTTCCCCGCCAAAAAGCCGCATGATTTCATCATCCAAAGCAACAAAAAATTGTGACGTACCCGGATCTCCCTGACGGCCGGATCGGCCTCTAAGCTGATTGTCGATACGACGAGATTCATGCCGTTCTGTACCGATAATATACAATCCTCCCAATTCAACAACTTCTTTGTGCCGTTTTTCCCACTCCTCCCATTCTTTTGTTTCTGTTTTTGCCCGTCCGTCTTCATGCTTTGGCGGTTCACCACCAAGAATAATATCAACCCCTCTTCCAGCCATATTCGTTGCGACCGTCACTGCGCCTTTTTCGCCTGCTTTTGCAATAATTTCTGCTTCACGCTCGTGATTTTTCGCATTTAGTATTTCATGTGTAATACCTTTACGCTTCAAGAGTTGTGAGAGGATTTCATTCTTATCAATAGACGTAGTACCAACTAAAACCGGTTGTCCCTTTTTATGAAGCTTTGCGATCTCTTCGACAACAGCAGTATATTTTGCCCTTCCTGTTTTATATACCGCATCAGACATGTCAATACGCTTTGTTTTTCTATGTGTTGGAATAACAACAACATCAAGATGATAAATCTTATGGAATTCTTCTGCTTCTGTGACCGCAGTCCCGGTCATACCGGACAATTTTTCATACATCCTGAAGTAATTTTGCAATGAAACTGTCGCAAGAGTCTTTGACTCACGTTGAATAGCGACATTTTCTTTTGCTTCAATTGCCTGATGTAATCCCTCCGAAAGACGTCTTCCCTCCATGAGTCGTCCAGTAAACTCATCAACCAGAATAACCTGCCCGTCTTTGACGATATACTCTTTTTCTTTATGGAAAAGCGTACGGGCTTTCAGCGCTGCCTCCAAATGATACACTGTGTCAAAATCTTTTTCGTAAATGTCTGTGATTCCAAACAATTTTTCAATCTTTGCAATACCATGCTCAGTCAGGTGAGCAGTTCGCATTTTCTCATCAATTTTATAGTCAGTATCAGCGGAAAGTTGTCCAACAATCTTTGCATATTCGTAATATTTCTGCGTTGGTACTTCATTAGGAGCCGAAATAATATGTGGCGTCCTTGCTTCGTCAATAAGAACAGAATCAACTTCGTCAACGATTGCATAATAATATCCCCGCTGCGTTATCTGAGACATATCTTGCACCATGTTATCGCGAAGATAATCAAATCCGAATTCCGAGTTAATACCATAAACAATATCTGCTTGATACGCCTCTTTTCTGCTGACCGGGCGAAGATGCAGAAGTCTGAAATCTTTTGCATCGTTGTTTACATACGTTGGGTCAAAGATGAATGATTGCTCGTTAATGATTGCCGATACAGAAACACCAAGAGCATGAAAAATCGGGCCCATCCATCCGGCATCACGTCTTGCAAGGTAATCATTGACTGTTACCAGATGTACATTCTTTCCGGTCAGGCTATGTAAATATAATGCAGGAACAGCAGATAATGTTTTTCCCTCACCTGTTTTCTGTTCACTAATTTTTCCATGAGCAAGAACAATCCCAGACAACAGCTGTACATCAAACGGACGAAGCCCGATACTCCGTACAGCTACTTCCCGAACAAGAGCAAATGCCTCAGGCAATATACTGTCCAATGATTCTCCTTTTGTAAAGCGTTCTTTCAGTGCTGCTGTTTTTTCTGCAAATTGTTCATCCTTCAGCTTTTTTATTTCACCCTCAAGACTGTTGATTTGCGTGATAAGCGGCTGGAGTTTTGTTATCTCCTTTTCATTAGAGTCAAATATTTTGGAGAGAAAAGAAAATGCCATTAGTCTATCTTATCATAAGGCAATAGCAGCTTCAAGGATGGAGTGATAAAACCTCTTAAAACCCCCTGCTCGCGAGTAGGGGGTTTACCAAATGATCAATTGGTATTGATCTATAAAGATCAAACAGCAAAACCTATCTTCTCTTTTTTGTCTTTCGTTTTGTTGTTTTTTTTGTCTTTCGTTTTTTTACAGCCAAGGTAATCACCTCCTTTTTTTTTAAAAAATTCTTCGCAACTTGCCTAAAGGGACAACCTCGGGCAGAAAGGTTGCTTTGAAGTAAATCAATAGTGAAAGATTTTAAAAAATTTGTCAATATTTTCTCTTGCTTCAAAATGATATGTTTAGATTATTACGGAGATAAAAATCAGCGAGGCAAAAATGATTATTTTTTTGGAGAAATTATTTTTTTCCCAATATATTTTTGCAGCACATCCGGGATAAGAACCGATCCGTCTTTTTGTTGATAATTTTCAAGAATAGCAATAATAGGACGGTTCATAGAAAATGCTGTTCCATTTAAAACGTGCAAATATTTTTTTTCATTACCATCCTGATATTTCATATTGAGTCCGCGCGATTGAAAATCAGTCACCGTTGATGTCGATGTCACTTCGCGATATTTTTGCTGTGACGGTAACCATGCTTCGATATCGTATTTTCGTGCAGCGTTAAAACCCAAATCACCACTACAAATACTGATAACTTGATAGGGAATTTGGAGTAATTTGAAGAATTTTTCTTCAAGCGATAACAGATAATTATGTTCTTTATCGTCTTCTCCTTCTGCTACAAAACTGACCATTTCTACTTTATTAAATTGGTGTACCCGGAAAATACCCCGCGTATCCTTTCCATAACTACCTGCTTCTCTTCGAAAACATGTTGAGTAACCAACGTATCGTTTTGGTAATTCACTTTTTGGAATTACTTTGTCTTTATACAGTGGCACAATCGATTGTTCTGACGTACCAACAAGATACAATCCATCTTTATCAAAATGGTAAATATTTTCCTCTTCTCCCATTGCCGTATATCCAAGTTTATCCATAACCTCTTGCTTTACTAACACTGGTGGAAGGATTGGAATAAAACCTTCCTGCAAAAGCGTTTCAAAAGCAAGTTGTTTGAGAGCGAATTCCAATAAAACCCCTTCGTTTTTTATGTATCCAAAACGGGTCCCTGAAATTTCAGTAGCAGTTTGCGTATCAATAATATCGAGCATTTCTCCCAGTTCCAGATGGTCACGTGGTGTAAAATCAAATTGTTTTATGTCTCCAACTTTTCGCAATACTTCATTTTCACTTTCATCTTTTCCAATCTTTACATCCAGCTTTATTGGATTAGGAATTTTTGCAAGTTCCCGCTGTAACTCTTCTGAAACTGCATGCAGTGCGTGCTCTTCTTTTTCAAGTTGTTCTTTGAGTTCTCTTCCTCTTTTCACTTGTTCATCTGTTGGCTTACCTTTTATTATCGCAGCGAGAGCATTTCTGTCTTCACGCATTTCCTGGACTTTTTGCGAGAGTTCACGGTTTGTTGTATCAATTTCAAGGATATGAGGGATATTAACAGTGACATTTTTTGCTTTTGCGCTAGAAACAAAGTGTTCGGGGTTCTCTCTAAGAAGTTTTATGTCTATCATAGTGATAATTGCTTTTGGATGATTTTTTTTAGTTTAGTAATTGCTTTATAGCGGTGATTATACGCTTTCATTTCCTCTTCCGTCAATTGGCTTTCGTGATAGTACTTATTGAGAGAAGGTAAAAAGAAAAATGAGCGAAACGGGTATCCTTGTAATAAGGGTAAGGAGGTTTTTGCAATAATACCTTCAATATTTCCTTTTGTACTCCACACTTCGCCAGAAGGTAATGCGAAACTGGTAACAACTCTGAATACTGCTTTTCTATTATCATCCGGTAATTCCATTGCAACCTTTTGTAAATGTGCTTGCAATTCCTCATCTGTTGCGTGATACCCAAGCCACCGTCTGCTTTTTATTCCGGGTTGATTATGTAATGCTGCAATCTCCAATCCGCCATCATCTGAAATGGCAGGAAGACCTGAAAGGTTCGCGTAATATATTGCTTTTAACTGTGCATTTTCTCTGTATGTTTTTCCTGTTTCTTCAACATCTTTTATGATACTAACGTCTTTAAGAGAAACAAGAGAAACTGGTACATCCGACAGAAATGTAAAAAGTTCCTGGACTTTTCCAAGATTAGTTGTAGCAATAAGCAGTTGCTGCATGAACTATTTTTCTTCCCGTTTTAGCGTTGGAAATAGGATAAGTTCTTTAATGCTCCATGTATTCGTAAAAAGCATCGTTAATCTATCAATTCCGATCCCAATGCCTCCGTATGGTGGCATACCATACTCCATTGCGGTTAAGAAATCTTCGTCAACATGCTGTGCCTCTTCTTTGTCTTTTCGTGCTGCTTTTTGATCTGCTTCCCATGCAGTTCGCTGAATCTGTGGATCAATAATTTCTGTCCATCCATCAATAATTTCTTTTCCGCCGATATATCCCTCATACCGCTCCACCCATCCATCTTTACTCCTGTGTGGACGGGATAACGGACTGACATCTTTTGGATAATCAATAATCCATGTTGGTTTTTCCAAAGTTTTTGGGATTAGATGATCAAAAATCATATAGACGAGTTGTCCTTTTGTCTCACCGCCGACTAATTTTACGTCAGGACAGTGTTTTTTTAAGTAGTGCAATAAACTTTCTGCTGTTTCTTTTTCAACATCCAATCCGAGTTTTTGCTGCATAACATCACTCATCGTGATGCGGGGCCATTTTTTGCCTATGTCAATTTGCTTATTATCAACATGCAAAACAGTATGGCCATATAATTTATTTGCAAGAAATTTTACTAACTCCTCAGCCCGATCCATCATTATCTGATAGTCAACGTATGCTTCATACCACTCAAGCATGGTAAATTCCGGGAAATGGGTCTGATCAATTCCTTCATTGCGGAAATCTTTTGCAATCTCATATACCCGTTCATAACCACCAACTACGAGACGTTTAATATATAGTTCATCTGCAATACGTAGATACATATCCTGATCAAGCGCATTTAGGTGTGTTGTAAACGGTTTCGCATTTGTTCCTCCGTAAAGTGATTGTAGGACTGGCGTTTCAACTTCCCAAAATTCCAAATTGTCCAGATACTCACGGATACCACTGATAAGTTTACTCCGTACATTAAACCGTTCGCGGACTTGCGGATTTAACAGTAGGTCAAGATAGCGTTGTCGATAGCGTGTTTCTGTTTCTTTGAGTCCATACCAGCTGCTTGGAAGCGGACGGACTGCTTTTGATAACAGCGTCACTGACGTTGGCATGACAGAAATTTCTCCTGCAACTGTTTTCCCGACCGTTCCTTCAATACCGATAAAATCACCAACATCAAGAAGTTTTACCTGCGTAAAACTATCACCAAGGAATTTTTTCTGAAAGAAAATCTGGATACTTCCTGTTTCGTCTTTTATATCAGCAAACGCAATATTGCCATGTTCACGATAAGAGAAAATCCTCCCAGCTGTTTTGACTGTTTTTCCCTCATTCTGCAAAGCTTGCGCAATGGTATCTGTTTTTGCAAAAGCATATGCATATGGCTGTACTCCACTTTTCTGTAATCGTTTGATTTTTTCCTGCCTAACTTCTTTTAGATTTGTCTCATTACTCATATGCGTATTGTATCGTAAAATACTTAAGCAAACAAATAGAAGTTAATAATTTCGCCTTTCCTTTTTTGCTACTAGAATCATTGTACCTGGAACTTCTACTCCACGTTCATCTTGGATCATTTGATTATAAAAAGTCGTTCTTTGTGCAATACCCATCCCTTGTTTTTTTCTTAATCTCCCCAGAATTTCCTCTCTCTCACGTAATGAGGTCGAATAAGCCAAATTAATAACAATACTTTCACCAAAAGGTGTACCGCGAACCGCTCTTCTAATTTCATTTGCTGCGTAATGAACCAATACATCATCAACAAAAGGAAGGTTATCGGTACTTCTTTCCTGCAGCATTACTTGGTAAGACCTATTCGTTTCACCCATATTTTTATAAAAACTCTCTTTTAAAGAGTTATATTTTTCACATAAGTTACGACTCTCTAAAAGATCTTCTTTACTCACTTCTTTTGTATTGCAAATATCGCATTATAACAACGGATATTATGCATAAGAGATATTGTCATGTCAATTTTTTTGTATATTTAAACAAAAAGTATCGTGTATTGTTAAAAATTGATGGAAGAGGTATTGAGCTTTTGAAAATTCTCCTGCATTACCGATGCACGCAATAGAATTTTTTGGGAACATAAAATCAGGTATTGCATTTTTTTTAAAAAATGCACATTATAAATATAATGAAAAAGAACTTATTAATCCTTGGCGCGTCAGGAGGTGTTGCAACTGCTTTTCTTTATTATTTTTTACAACACAGAGGCCTCATCGACAAACTTATTCTTATTGATAAATCAGATAAAATCCTTTCACAAAAACACATTGATCATAAAAAACTTGCTTATACTTTTTTTCAGAAAGAAATAAAAATTCCTAAGGAAAAAGAATATTACAAAAATATCATTCAAAAATATGCTATAGATATTGTTTTGGATTTAACAGATATGGATACAATTCCCATTTTTGAATATACAAATGCTTTAGCAGTTTCGTATATGAATAGTGCAATCAACGAAGACACTATTGACGAAAGAACAATTGCTGACTTGGTTTATGATATCTACCCTAGAAAAGCGAAACTTAATAATGCTGCTCACATTTTATGCGCTGGGATGAATCCGGGTATAGTAAATCTTTGGGTGAGATATGGCATTGAACAGTACGGTCTTCCAAGAGAAGTTATCCATTTTGAATATGATACGTCAATGACAAAAGATAAATGGCGATCAATGATTACATGGTCAATACATGAGTTTTTATTTGAAGCATTTCTCGATTTTAGTGGAAAAGTTTTAGGACGTGGAAAAGTGGAAGTACTTCGTCCAAATGGCTTGGCTCACAAAGTAAACATGCAACCAATTTTAGAACCTATTATGAAATTAAAAAGGTACCCGTATGGATTTCAAATTCTCCATGAAGAAAATCTTTCTATAGGAGAGTACTACAATATTCCATCTCAGTTTATCTATGCCATACACCCAAAAACTATGAAGCATTTAGTTTCTTTATTTCACACAAAAAAAGATATTAGCGCAGATGATATAATTCTTGGCGAAAACATTACTTATCCATTGAAAGGATCTGATTCTATTGGTGTTTTACTGAAATACAACGATAAGGACGTTTACTATTTTAATAGTATTGATAATAAGGATGTAAAAAATATAAGCGCAACATATTTACAAGTTGTTACAGGAGTTTATTCTGCTCTATTAACGTTATTAAACGACGATTTAAAAAATGGAACTTACTTCACCGAAGAATTATATGAGACTTCATTTCCGGAAACAGTTTTTTCAAATTTGATTACTCAAGAATATATCTTCCATAAGAACAAAATAATAAAAACAAATTATAATGTAAGACTCCAAAATCAATTGCTTACAAGGTAAAATTTACTTTTATATGAAAAAGCCTCTTATTGTTAAACAAACTCCTTATGGAGATGGAGTATTTGCAAATAAAGAATTCAAGAAAGGTGAGTTAATTACAAGGATGAAAGGAAAAACATACACGTGGGATTCTGCACCAATTGAATCTGACAACCAGAATAATCATTTCCTTCAGATTGGAAAAGACTTATATTTAGGACCAAGTGGTTTTCTTGATGATAAAATTAATCATTCATGTGAGCCTAATTCCGCAATTTATATCAAAAATGGTAAAGTCAATTTGTTCGCGATCAAAGATATTCCATTAGGTGAGCAGATCTCATTTGACTATTCGATTACAGCTCATGAAAGAGAGCATGACCACTGGCAAATGGAATGTTTATGTGAAAGTAAAAACTGCAGAAAAATTGTAAAAGATTTTATTTATTTACCCACAGAAATCAAAAGAGAGTATATAAAATTAGGTTTGGTTCCACAGTATATTTTAGAAGATACAGAATTAATACTATCTCGGAGACAATCCATATGATATACTTCTTCACAAATGTATATGTAATGCAGGATTAGTTACATAATACATTTTTATATGCAAAAAACAACATTTCTACACGAATTTCTTTTTTCTTAAGAAGAAATATTTTATGCAATTTCATGGTTATTGATTGTCATACTCACATTGATAAAACAAATGAAAAGGACTGGAAACCAGAAGATTTAATTGCTGCAATGGATGAAGCGAGTATTGACTACTCAATCGTAATAGAAAACCATAGGTCAATTCCTCCACTGGACCAACTTATTGCGATTACCAAAAAATACCAACGATTTTTTGCCCTTGCAAACATTTCTCTTGACTCATTTGATGATCAATATTGTAAAAAACTCATGCATCATTTAAAACAAAATGATATTGTTGGCATAAAACTATTCCCTGGTTATGAAGATTATTATCCATATGACGAACGGTTTTCGCAAATTTTGCGTTTCTGCGAAGATAACGGCTATCCGCTTATGATCCATACTGGAGTTCTTATGATTGGGTGCAAGGGACACCTCGAACAAGCCCAACCGTTACATGTAGATAGAATTGCACATGCATATCCCAACTTAAAGATAATTATCGCCCATATGGGGAACCCCTGGCTTACTGATACTGTAGCGGTGATGTGGAAAAATCCAAATGTGTACACTGATTTATCAGCTTTTTTTGTTGAGAATCAACCAATTGATCCAAAGGATGTTATGCTTTTTTTGGCGAGAATGCGCGATATGAAAGATTTTTTGGGAAGTTTCAAACGGTGCTTATTCGGAACAGATTGGCCACTCTACTCTCAAAAGGAATATTTAGATGCGGTAAAACAAATTGGATTAACCGATGAAGAAAGAGAGCTGATTTACTGGAAAAATGCTACTGAGCTTTTTAAGCTGCCTGTTCAATAATATGAAATTTCCTCAAATTTTCTATTGCATTCTCTTGAATCACTCCAAGTTCTTGTCTCGAAGAAGCAATGGAGATCATTGCGCCTGTTTTTATCCCAATTGACTCATCGAGAACCCACACAAGCGGAACAATGCCATATCCTCTCTCTTTTTCATACTGCAGATGAGATTTTTTCATAAAATCCCATGCGACATCCAATGTCGTAGCAACTGGCGATACATAATTTGTCATAAAAGGTTTATCACCTATGCCTAACCGTTGTGCCACCAACGCTGGCCACAAGGCGTCTGATACTCTATTCCCATTATGTTCAATTGCAACTGGAACAATATCGCTTCCAACAGTCATTGCGAATGCAAGAAAATCTTCAGGTATATAAGCAGCTATATCTTTTACATTATCCTTTAGGATATTCATATCAACCAAGGCAAAATCAACTCCACCTGTAGTAAATTCCTGTTCTTCTGACTTTGATTGCTGTTCTTGCTTGATTCCTTGTAGAACCCTTCGTTGAAATTCTTTTATAACCTGCAGAGTGGCATTTCTTTTTTCAGCAGGAATTCTTTCAAGTTGTGTATTATAAATATTACCTTGCCATAGATCACCTGTCATTACTTGTTCTGTAAAGCCTAAACCAAGTGTTACATTTTCTTTTCCCGCATATTGGAATGAGTAAATCCCTAATATAGTTTCAGATGGAATAAGTCCTTGTATTTCAACAGGAATCATTTGGACATATAAAGCAGATCTATCTCCATTGGTTACCCATCCATTAAAAACCTCTTGAGCGTCTTCGCCGCTTCGTGCTTTCAAGGTAAAATACCCGCCACCTGAAGCATCAAGTTTTACATAAACAGTTGGTTGACCAGTTTCATCAGCAATTTGCTCGTAAGCATGTTGCGCTTCTTGTGGATGCATAATAATTTTTCCAGGAGGTGCAGGAATGTGATATTTTTTTGTAAATGGTAGTTCATCTGTTCCGAGCCTTTCGGAAGAAAATCCATCTCTATAATTATATGAAGGCCTACGTTGATTTTTTATCGGGAAGAGAGCAGTGGCCACAATATTATTGCTTCGTAAGACATCCATAAAATGATCGGTATCAGGACTATGTGTTTGCGTCACGATAAGAAGTGGCAAACGACTAGATCGTCGAAGTTGTTTGCTAATTTCCTTGCCTTGCTCCGCCAAAAGTTCTTCCCATGGCTTAATTTTCTGACCATTGGTAACAGTAAAGTCAACACGCACAGGATGTAACTGTGTATTTGCGCCATAATACTCATCTATGCGACTATATGTATCTAAAAACGCTTGGAATGCAGCGGTATGAGGAACAAGAGTGAACGCATCTGGATGTCTTCCAATAGAAATTGCACTTCTGCCTGGATACGTAACCATTTCCCATGGCACATGTCCAGGTTGAAACTGCTCTGTTTGGTAATATTCGAGCGGTTGACCAACTGCGGAAAGAAGCTGCATGGTCTTACCTAAGTAAGGTGCATTACCGTTTAAGAGAACTTCTGGAAATTTGTTCATTTGCGTAGAAAAAAATATAGTACTAAATTTGACGATTGATTGCTATACAAACATGTGGTGGGTTTTTATACTCATCTTCTCGGAATAGTGCATCTGGTATAATCTCTAAATTATATCCATCTTTAAAGGCATTCTGAAGTGATTTAAAACTATGTTCGTGAACCCAACTTACAATTGTCGCAGAAGGAAATGTATGTCTTGCTAGCTGGTATGCGGCTTGAAAAGCATCTATTCCTCCCCCTTTTGCATTTTCTCTCTTGATTCCTGTCAATGTTGCAACATTCCCAACCGCACAAATCTCTGCCATTTCAATGTCAACCGGTTTACTATCAATTAACAAGGGGGCTTGATAGTGATCGAGAAAAGCAAATGCAACAGTATGTTCTGCAAGATGTGGAAGAATTTTATCAGGTTCACCGATAAAATTTGGTACATCTGCTCCTAGTGTCGTTAATAAAGCAAAGCAATTGCTTCGTAGTCTTTTTTCATACCATCCTCTATCTCGCACAAGAATATCTCCTGATTGTTCAAATCGTTTAATGGAATTTAGGATAAAATCCACTATTGCATCTCCAAAAGGTACTTCTCCGGTAAAACTATGCCAATCAAACCGGCTTCCTCTTATCGGGCTAAAAATTTGATGAGAGTATCGCAGAGATGATTCTTCAATCATAGGAAAAAATTATACTGTATTTCACATATGAATCAATAATAGTAATTTCTAACAACTTTTTACTTTCCTTTACATTTGCTATACTTCTTTCAAATGATTACTGTTCCTGAAGCAACAAAAAAAATTGTTGAACGCTCCCGATATCTTACCGAAGCAATGTCAAAAAATCTTATTAATTATTCTTCGCTAGCCCGTTATATTAAACCAGAGCTTGAAAAAATGCTGCTCAAACCGGTCAGCGATGCAGCAATTCTTATGGCTTTAAAACGCTTGGAAAAAGAATTTCAACCGAAATTTGTGCCTTTGAAAATTTTCAGTGGTGCACCAGAAATGATTGTTCGCTCAAACCTAGTGGAGTTTACGATGAATAATTCTGCAGAGTTACGAAAAAATTACCAAAAACTCTTGAATATTTACGCAGGAGAACAAAAGTATTTTTTTACGCTGACTGAGGGTGTTTTTGAAACAACAATCATTGTGAGTAAAGATCTCCAACAGAACATAGAACATGTATTAAATGGCGAACAAAATATTTCAACAATTACCCACCTTTCAGCAATTACTATTCGGTTACCGAAAGAGAATATTTCCACTCCTGGAGTTTACTATTTCTTTCTCAAGTCATTAGCATGGGAAGGTATAAACATAGTTGAAATTGTGTCAACACAAACAGAAGTATCCATTATATTTGCAGAAAAAGATGTTAATAGGGCCTTCGCGATAGTGCAAACGCTGTTTGAGGAGAAGTAATAGCTACGTCTCTACGTAGCGGCATTAGGTGTGTCAGATCAAAAATGTAATATTCTAATCCATCAGCTAAGGCTGCTTCCGGCAAATGATAAATACTAATCTCCCTACCACCTATACTTTTAAATAATCCTGCACTTTGATAGTTACTAAATCCTGCAAAAGCAATAATCCTCAGTTTTCTACGATCACATTCACCTGATGGAAGTAATTCATTCATTTCAAGATGCTCCAAAACTGTTTGCTTACCAAATCCTTTCCCCCTATATGCATTGTTGGGATTTACGACAAGAGCACCGAGTTCCCAATAAATAGTTCCGTCTCTCATTGGTTGATATTTATGTGTATAAGCACTGTGAGAAATAACATTGTCACCAATAAAACCTAACGAAGATTCTCCATTACTAAAATGCTCACTGAGCCCTTCTGATCCTTTCGCAATCATTAAACCGTTTCTCGCTTCATCAATAATCCAACTCGAAACAGTTGGAGCATATTTGGCATGTTCTCCAGTCGCAGGAATAACCAATAACTCACTTTTCATGCCTATTATTGTAAGTGAACCTTTTTTTATGGTCAAATTTTTGAGAAAAGGTTACAAAGAAGAAAAAAATGTTAAAATTTAGTAGTCTTCCAAGGTTGAGGTGTCTCCGACAGGTAACCCTAACTCTTTTGCCTTCAACACACGGCGCATGATCTTTCCGGAACGGGTTTTTGGTAATTTATCAATAAACTCTACCTCCCGTGGATAGGCATGCCCGGCAAGGTGTCTTTTTACATGCTGCTTGAGTTTTTCTTTTAGGTCTTCTGTTGGCTTAACTCCCGGCTTCAGTACAACAAATGCTTTGATAATTTCTCCACGCAATTTATCAGGTTTTCCGATAACACCTGCCTCAACCACATCAGGATACTCCACTAACGAACTCTCAACTTCAAACGGGCCAATACGCTCTCCCATTGTTTTAATGACATCATCAGCCCGTCCGATAAACCAGAAATACCCTTCCTCATCCCTGTATGCTTTATCACCGGACAGATACCACCCGTGGGAAAAATATGAATCAAATTTTTCTTTATTTCCCCAAACTGTCTTCATGAGTGCACTCACTGTTTCAGGCTGTAAAGCAAGATTCCCTTCTGTATTTGCTTCCAGTTCATTCCCGTTGTCATCAACAATCGCAGCAACTATACCGGGAAGTGGTTTCCCCATTGAACCAGGTTTAATATTCATAGAGGGGAAATTCGTAATACAAATGCTTCCAAGCTCTGTTTGCCACCAGGTGTCATGAAAGGGAAGTTCGAATACTTTCAGTGCCCACCAGATCGCTTCAGGATTTAACGGCTCTCCAACACTTGCCAGATGCCGCAAGTGGCGTAGATTAAATTGCTTGATATCAATTGCTGCAGCCATCAACATCCGGATCACCGTTGGCGCAGTATACCAGATGGTCACTTTGTGTTTTTGTAGCACGTTATACCAGTTTTCCGGAGAAAACCGTCCTTCATAGACAACTGAGGTCCCCCCTAATCCCCATATGCCGAGTACCCCGTACACGACTCCGGTAACCCACCCCATATCCGCGGTGCACCAGTACACATCATCTTCATGAAGATCCAATACATAGTTTGTCGTCACCATTGCTTGTAATACGTCAAAATGAGCATGCACAACACCCTTTGGTTTACCGGTTGTTCCGGACGTATAGAGCATATAGGAATAATCGGTTTTTTGCATATGCAAAGGGTCAAATGTATCGGATGCATCAGCAATTGCTTTTTCATAGGAAATAATAGGCTCAGATGTTTTCGCTTCTGCTGCATTTCGATTTACAAGGATAATATTTTCCAAACCGGGGAGTTTTTTCCAAACCTTCTCAATGCGGGGAAGTAAATCGGTATTTGTCACAATAACTTTTGCCTTACTATCCGATAACCTGTCAAGTAATGCTTCCTCCTGAAACGCTGAAAACAGTGTTCCGCAAATTGCACCAATTTTGACTGTTCCGAGGAATGCGATGTATCGCTCTGGAACAGGCGGAAGGAAAACAAACACTCTGTCTCCTTTTTCAATTCCCAAATCCACTAACACATTAGCAAATTGATTTGTAAGTTTTTGTAAATCTGCAAACGTATATGTTTCAGTTTGCCCGCTTGCTGCTTCAAAAATAAGGGCAGTTTTGTTCTTTTTTTTGCCTATTGCATGCCGGTCAACACAACTATAGGCAATATTGATTGTTCCATCGTCAAAAAAACTAACGAATTCCTTTGCTGCCTTTTCCCAGGAAAAATCTTTGTATGTTTTTTCATAATCAATCAAGTTAGGAGTTTTTTTGAATGTTTCTTTTTTGATTATGGATTGCATAAAACTTTTTTGATAATACCACTGAGTTACGGCATTTACAATTCCATCCCGGTCAGTATATTTCTAAACACACCAACAAATTGCAGTAACTCTTTTTTCTCAATATACTCGTTTGCCCGATGAGCCTGATGCACTAATGATCCTGGACCCAGGATAACGACATCTCCTCTATCTGCAAATAATCCCGCTTCTGACCAAGCTGGAAAGATACCAAATGCAATTGAAGGAATTATTTCTTGTGCTTCACTCAACACAGACTGGGCAAATGTATTTGACTTGGAAAGCGAAAAGCTTGGCAGCGCCTGATCCCTTCGGATCATTGCATCGGAGTCGATCTTTGTAACCAATTCCTGCACATGTGTAAATTCTTTTTGTAAATCAATATTCGGCAAGCACCTTCTCTCCAGAATAAGTGAACAGTCATCTGCAAAAACATTCATTGCGGTTCCACCCTGGATAATCCCGAAATTTTGCGTTGTAATGCCATAAACCTGATCAATATTTTTTGCGTATTCATCTGCATCTATAGACAAGGCAGAGAGGATTTTGTGCATTTTATAAATTGCATTATTTTTCTTGTTGTTTTCTGGTGTCGCCTGGGAAGAATGCGTTGCAGTACCATGCGTTGTAATGATCATTTGTAAAATGGAACGCATACCGATAGCAACCTGGTTGTCTGTTGGTTCAAGGAAAATGAAATGGGGACTAGGAAGAGAAACTGTTTTCAGGAATGCCTGTGCACCAGTTGCTGAAACTTCTTCATCACCGTCAAAGATAATGTATGTGTCATATGCAGGTTTTTCTTTCAGAGAAAAAAGGGATGAAATAAGTGCTGCAATGCCCCCTTTCGTGTCACAGCTTCCCAAACCATACAATTTACCGTTTTTCTCAATCAACTGAAAGGGATCTATTTCCCATTGCTTACTTGTTGGAACAGTGTCCGTGTGTCCGATAAAAACAAGACTTTGCGATTGTTTTTTGCCGGGAATTTTTATCACAAGATTTTGTCCTTCAACCCCATCTGCTCTTTTCCATTGCTGCAACGTGCTTTTGTATTGAGCAAACCATTGGGCAAGAAGACGAATAATGTCTTTATTGCCATTATGTGATTGGGAATCAATTGCTATGAGATCGGAAAGACGTTTTATGGTATCTTGCATAGAGTAAGTGTAAGATAGATTGGTAGATGGGTCAATTTTTTGAAAAAAGTATACAAAAGAAGATTTTTTGTTAGAAAATAAACAAATTACTCAATTCGGACAATTTTATAGATAATTTTTCCTGCTGGCGCTTCCACCTCAACGGTCTCTCCCACTGTCTTATCAAGTAATGCTTTACCCAATGGCGATTCATGGGAAATTTTTTTTTCGGTGGGATCTGCCTCCCATTCACCGACAACAGAAAAGGTTTCCTTTTTTCCGCCAACCGTCAATGTTACTTTTGATCCTAATGCAACTGCTTTCTTTCCACCATTCTTGTGAGCTTTTTCCTGAATGATGACAACCTGTTTCAGGAGTTCTTCAATTTCCTCAATTCTCCCGTCAATAAATGATAGTTCTTCACGTGCAGCAGCATACTCTGCATTTTCCGATAAGTCTCCTTGTTCTCTCGCGTCACTGAGACGGTCAAGAATGTCAGGCCGTTTCTTTTTCGTAAGCTCGTCGTGTTCTTTTTTGAGCTCTTCAAGTCCTTCTTCGGTTAAGTAAATTTTTTTGTTATTACTTGCATCCATATGCTAAAAAAATTCCCTCAGTAATGTGTGAGGGTACATCATGCATTCATGATTTACAAGCATATTATAGTAAGACCAGTTCTTTGTCAATATCCTAGAGTTTGGCTTCAAAGAAACCGCTGCAGGAGCGAATACACGTAACGTTTTATTGCAAGTGTTATGACAACCCGAACAAACCCTTCACCCGGTTGACCGTAAAAAATCTCCCACCCCAACGGCGCTGTTAATACTAAGGGGATCACGCTTAAATCTTCTTCGCCAATAATTTTTATGACGCTCCGTTCTTTTGCCCATACAGCATACTGCACGGTATCCCACAATTGCGGTGTTACTGTCGAAGACGGATTAGTAACCGTATGTACTATTTCTTTTCCTGAAAATGCCAAATCCTGCAAGGAAGAAAACAGTTTTTTCCGTTCTACCGTAAAATCAATGACAGAGATATGATGAAAAATCTGTTGCGAATTGAAGAGCTTCGTTGTAACGTCACCAACGGTAATGGTTTTTTCTGCAAGAATATCGTGGGGAAGATGCATGAATAATGTCCCAAGCGGTTTTTGCAGTTCTTTGCGTAACTCGATGGGTAATGTATGTGTTTTTGTTGTCCAATAAGGATCAATAAATACTTCTCCATTTGTATCGATTGTTCCCTGTCTGATAAGTGACGATGAAACATTGGTGATTCGCGGAAAGATAATAATAGGAAGTATCGTCAACCCTTTTTCCAGACGTGCTTGATTCAGTTTATTTGCGCCTGTTTGTGTTTCATCAGTTGCAACAATTGCATCAATATGTATTACGGGATCTATGGCAGCAAGCCCGACAATATCATCAAGAGAAACAATACTGACTCTATCAAGCATATGTTGCTTTTCTAGATACATTGCAACTGCTTGTTTTCTCTCTCCATATGGTTGTATTCCTGCATGTTTTTTGTATCTTGCAATAAACATGTCAGAAGTTATGCCGAGGATAACTTGTTTCCCCTGAGAAAAGGCAAAATCCAAAAACAATTTGTGTCCCCGATGAAGATGATCAAATGTACCACCACAAATTACTCTGTTATACATCTCCTTTTCTCCTCCTGGAAAACTGATCTAGAAACTGTTTTTCATAGGGAATTGGATGAAATGCAAGAAATCCTTCCCGAATTTCTTCCCGCGTCCTATGCTTTTGCATATACCATGATTGTACTGCTTTTGCTATCTTCTCTATTGGTGCTATGAGCACTGTCCAATAATGTCTTTTTCCTGTGAAAGACATTTCCTGGGGGTATGCATTCGCAAGGTACCGGATAACCCACCTGTTTGCGGCAAGGAGACGGTCATAGCTATTCTTTTTTGCGTAGAGTACTTTCATTTGCATCATTTCGTGGGCAGTATAGAGATTTTGCCGATAGTGCGGGAATGATACCATATTTTCTGCAATGATCATATTCATGCAAATCATATTCCGTTGCCTTTTTCCGTTTCTTGTACGGAGCAGGCCAAAGAATGATAAGAGCAATAATGCGAAAAATCGCGTAAGCCAAAGACTATTTTCAGATGTAATGAGAAAAAAATCAATATCATCATCTCTGTTTGCGTTTCTCATTGCAACAGAGCCACTCAGTCCAATAAGTTGCACAGTTGGAATATGTTTAATGATATTTGCTGCATATTTCGCCCTGTGTATTTTCCCCTCATTGTCTGTAATACGTGATTGTCGTTTTACAAGAAGCTGTTTCCTGCCGGGAAGAAAAAAATAGTTATTATATGACCCAAACCCCTGTTTACTCTCCAGCATGGCGTCAAAATCTTTTTTGGATACAACCCGATTTGCGTGAAGATAATAATAAAGTTCTTCCCTGGTAAGCGGATAGTCAAACAGGTCACTATAGAGAAGAGTCTCGCGAATCTTATTACTGACCATATTGACTAAGTACCTGACTAACTCCCTGCGTTAGCGTCTGGACTGCTGTTTCAGGAGACGTATTACCAAGGACTCCTCTCACCGCACCTCCTAAATACTGATTCAGCTTCGCATTCATACCGGTTGTATCGTAGGTGTCTCCAGCAAAAAGTGACGATTGCGCATTCGTTGCCTGTTTAAGAAACGGATACAAAAGCTGATTGTCTTGCAAAAACCCTGCAAAATCACTTCTTGGATACAGTTCGCCAAATGCTCTTGTCTTTGCTTCCTCCGTATATAGTTTCGTCAGCGTATCTTTTTGGGCTAAATATTTCATAAAGAGCAATGATTCGCTTTGGTGTTTACTTTTCGCAGAAACACCCTCCACCCAATAACTTGCAACAGTGTTATTTCTTCCAGGTAAATGCGGCACAGGATGCACACTAAAATTTAAATTCGGATTTGCTGCTTGTATGGAAAAAATATCCCAAGAATATCCGAAGTACATTGCGACATTTCCTTTACTGAAAGCGAGCTCTGAGTTGTCCAGATTATTTGACCATACAGGATTATTTCCGCTTGCGAACGATGTATAAAATTGAAGCGCATCACTGGCATTTTGCGCAGGCGTTATTGTTTTGAGGTCAACGCCATTTTGCAAAAATAGCAGCGAAACGATATCGGGCGCATGGGTAACATTATCGAATGTCCCGATACTTGCACCGGCAACAAGAATTTGCCCGCTGGTATTTTTCTGTGTCAATGCTTTTGCAACGGTAACAAAATCATCCCAGGTAGAGGGAACTTGTGCTTTTGCGTTACCCAGAAGCGTGTTATTTACAAAAAGCGCCAATGTATCCATCTCTAATGGGATACCATAGAGCGCGCCGTTTTTCACTAAATCCTGTTTGACAACCGGATAGTAGTTCTTATCTAAGTCATCTTTACTGATGATGTCTGATGGAAGGGGAAGAAGTATTTGCGACAATTCGTCAGCCCATGATATGTGGTAACGGAATATATCCGGCCCGTTTCCTTGCTGAGAGCGAACAAGAAGACGTTGCGCATATTGATTGGGATCCTGTTTTTCATAATCAACTGTAATTGTAGGATGTTGTTTTTCAAAATCCGCAATAAGTGGTTGCATAACATTTGCATCTTCCCATAATCCCCAATAGGTTATTGTTACTTTTCCACTTCCTCCTGTCACATTGCCAAAAAACGATTTCAAGAGAGAAAAAATGATAAGAATACCAGCAAACACAACAAGTGCCCCTAGTGTTATCAGAAGCGGCTTTGGAAAACCGTGTCCGCTCTCCTGTTGGAGAGGAGTAGATTTTTGCACAGTGCTATCCGGTGGCGGAGGTGGGGGAATTTGCGGAGTATCACGCCTGACTGGAGCCACTGATGGTTCTTGTATGAGAGCAGCAACTTCGGGGGGAATGGTTTCCCCGACAGGAGCTGCTTGTTGGACAGGTTGCTGAGAAATTTGCTGCATACCCTGTTGCTCAGGTATCGGGGGTACGCTTTGTTGGGGAATTAACGGTTGTATAGGCTGATTTTGCTGTTGCATTTGTTGATTAAGTGGCGTGTTTTGCTGCGATGAGTTATCCATAGGCTTATTGTATAATATATCAATACTGCCATGACAGCAATTAAAAAACCTAAAGAGCAAAAAATGGAAAAGAGAGTACATAAATCACACAAAAAACAATTAGTGCAAATAACAAAAACGTGTTTCTGGTTTTTTGCTGGAATATTACTTGGCTTTTTTTTCCTCATTAGTTTCACGTTTATTATTTTTGAAAAAAGATACAGTAATGTCATCTATCCGGGTGTAACTATCGAAGGTATTTCAGTTGGCGGAAAATCACAGGATGCTGTTATTGCATCGTTCCAAAAGAAAAATCAGCAGATTGCAGACAGCTCATTTGTCTTTACGTATCAGGATCAAATTGCAACAGTATCTGCTCAGGAAATGCATTTGGGATACGACAGCAACCTCCTTGCACAACAGGCGTATGTTATCGGCAGATCGTCTGATCCTATCACGAATGCAAGCATTATCTTCCAAGCATACATGTATGGCGTCAATATTGGACCTGCATATACGTTTACTCCAGACACAATGGAGGAAAAATTGCATGATATGATTTTGAAAGCACAAATTAATCCTGTTGACGCAACATTTGTTATGCAAGACAACAGAGTGACAACCTTCCGTCCTTCGCAAAATGGTCAAAGCGTTGACCTACTTTCTCTTCAGGCAAGTGTTTCCAGTAAAATTCCCTTTTTACTTGCTCGCACGTCACCTTTGAATATCACCATTGCTCTTCCGATAAAAGTAGTCCAACCGAAGGTAACAACAACAGAAGCGGATAAACTGGGCATTAAAGAGCGTGTCGGCATTGGCACATCATTGTATCAACACTCCATACCAAGCAGGGCATATAATATTGCCCTGGCAGCAAGCAGAATAAATGGTGCTATTGTTTCACCTGGGCAGGAATTTTCCTTTGATAAAACAGTTGGAGACGTTTCATCACTCACTGGCTACAAACAGGCATATGTCATTGCTGGTGGTCATACGGTATTAGGCGATGGCGGCGGAGTTTGCCAGGTGTCAACGACACTTTTCCGCGCTGTTCTCAATGCAGGATTGCCTATCACCGAACGGCATGCGCATGATTATCGCGTTGGATATTATGAAGAAGATTCGCCGCCTGGTTTTGATGCAACTGTCTATGTACCAAGCGTTGATTTTCGTTTTGTCAACAATACGGATCACTCGATTCTTATCCAATCCTTTGTTGATCCGATTGAAATGCGACTTTCATTTTATTTATATGGAACATCTGATGGACGACAGGTAGCGATAACAACGCCTGTTGTTACGAATCAAATTCCCCCTCCTCCTCCGTTATACCAAGATAACCCGTCACTACCGAAAGGAACAGTGCAGCAAACTGATTTTGCAGCAGCGGGGGCAACAGTATCGTTTAGCAGGACAGTGAGTCGAAATGGCATCGTAACATTACAGGATACCTATACGTCTGTTTACCAACCATGGCAGGCAGTATATATGAGAGGTCCCCAATGAAAAAGGTATTCACACTGCAGCAAGCTCATATTTTTTTGGAAAAACTTCATAATGAAAAGAAAAAGATTGTACTCGTGGGCGGATGTTTTGATATAGTCCATATTGGACATATTATTTTTTTGGAAAAATCAAAAGCAAGAGGAGATGTATTAGTTGTGATGCTTGAAAATGACACGACAATCCGGGAGAGAAAAGGCATACAACGTCCCATTCATACGCAACAACAGCGGGCACATATTCTCTCCGATTTAATAATGGTTGACGTTGTTGTATTGCTTCCGCAAGTATCAACAAATAAAGCATATGATCAAATAGTTCAAAAGCTTTTCCCCGATATTATCGCAGCAACGAGAGGAGATACCGGCGCAAAACACAAAAAGAGACAAGCAAAACAATTGAGGATACAGTTTGCGTACGTTACTAATAAGGTAAAATCATTTTCAACAACCATCCTGCTCCAAACACTTGCAAAAGAAGAGTAACTATGAAGGTCATTTTTCTTTCTATCATTATACTTATAATTACGCTTACCACACTTTTTATAAAAGAGCAGATGCAATCAGCGCCTTCGTATGTTATTATCAATCATTCACAATTCCATGTGACGCTAGCTGCAACAGAAGCAGAAAGAGAACAGGGATTGTCAAAAAAACCAAAAATGGCAAAGGCTGATGGAATGCTTTTTCTTTTTCCCCATCCCGGGTATTATGCGTTTTGGATGAAAGATATGGTCTTTTCTCTCGATATGGTTTTTATCAGAAATAATATCATTGTGACAATCATTCGTCATATTCCTGTCCCAAAAAATCAAGCGAATTTACCAATATACCATCCTGCAAAACCAGCAGACATGGTACTAGAAATTAATGCAGGTAGCGCAAATAACATGAAAATCGGAGATACTGTGACAACACATTTATGAACATTCTTGGTATTGAAACATCATGCGATGAGACAGGTGCTGCAATAATTGATGCAAATGAGCATCAACGAAGAATTCTTTCCAATGTACTTGCGACGTCAATGCATACGCATGCAAAAAGCGGTGGCATTATTCCGGAAATTGCAGCGCGGCAGCAAGGTACCTATATGATACCGGTAATCCATGAGGCATTAACAAAAGCGCATATCTCTTCTTCTCAACTTGATGCAATTGCAGTAACGCATGGACCTGGTTTGATTGGTTCGCTTCTCGTGGGCGTTGAGACAGCGAAAACCCTTTCATATCTATGGAATAAACCGCTCATTCCGGTGAACCACTTGTTTGGACATGTGTATGCAAACTGGATCAGTGATCATACCATTGTCTTTCCTGCAGTTGTCCTGATTGTCTCCGGCGGACACACGGATTTACTCCTGATGAAAAGTCACACTGACATTACCTGGCTTGGCGGCACATGTGATGACGCAGCAGGAGAATGTTTTGATAAATGCGCAAGATTACTTGGATACGACTATCCGGGTGGTCCAAAGATTGCACAATTTGCTAAAAGCGGAGACAATGCCGCATTCTCCTTCCCGCGCCCGATGATATATAACCATGATTATGATTTCTCTTTTTCCGGATTAAAAACATCTTTTCTCAATGCAACCAAGCAGCATTTTCCCCTTCTTCGAAAAGAACTAACCCATATAAAAGGCGGGTGGCAACAGGTTGCTTTTGGTTCACAACTTTCCACGAGTGCACAAAAACAGATCCTGTACAATCTCTGTGCATCACTGGAGAAAGCAATCATAGATGTCTTAATTATCAAAACACTCAAAGCTGCAAGAAAATATGATGTAAATTCCATATTACTCTCGGGCGGTGTTGCTGCAAACCAAGCGCTCCGTGATACGTTTGCAGAAATACTGGAAAAGGAAAAACTATCTGTGCAATTCGTTGTTCCAGAAAAATCCCTTTGCACGGACAATGCAGCGATGATTGCTGCTGCTGGTTTTTTTACGAAAGAAAAAGCGACCTGGAATGACCTAGAAGCAAATCCACAGTTGTATTTTGCGTAAAATCTGTTATATAGTATTGTACAAATGTCACGCAAAACAAAAAAAACATATATTATTTCTACCAATCCTGCAAAAAATTACGAAGTTATTGGCAAAGTCGCTGTCTCAACAAATGAAGAAATCAGAAAAGCAGTAGAAAATGCCCATAGCGTAAAACGGACATGGAAAGAAATGGGCATTGCGAAACGGATTACATTGCTTCGCAACATCTATGAGGAAATTTTCAAAAGGCGTGAGGAATTAGTCAAGCTCATTGTTGCAGAGACAGGAAAAACAGTACCGTTCGCTTTCGCAGAAATTGATCGACATTCACAAGATGTGAAATGGTTTTTGGATCACGGAGAAAAAATTCTCAGTGACGTCGTGACATACGAAGACGCAAAGAGTATACACCGGATCGTCCATGAACCACGTGGCGTAACGGCAGTTATTACGCCATGGAATCATCCATACGGAATGTTCGCATGGGGAGTCATGCCAAATCTTATTGCCGGAAATACTGTTCTCTATAAAATCTCAAAAGAATCTATTTTAGTTGGCAAATTACTCGAAGAGATTGTGAATTCAGGGAACTTACCACAAGGAGTATTTGCCGAGATATATGGTGACGCAGCAGCAGGAGAAACACTTACTGACCAAACGATTGATTATCTCTGGTTTACCGGTAGTACTGCGGTTGGAAAAAAGCTGTATCAGAAAGCAGCAAAGAAATTTATTGGTGCTGTTATGGAGTTGGGTGGATCGAATCCGGCAATTATGTTTGATGATGTGTCAGTAGATGACTTTATCGAGAAAATTTACACAAAACGGTTTTCAACAACATGTGGACAATCGTGTGACTCACTCAAGAGGCTTTTGGTGCAGGAACCGATTTTCGATGAGGTCGTTGAAAAACTTAAGAAACGGTTTGAGAAAATAGTTATCGGTGATCCGATTGATCCAAAAACAAACATTGCAAGTCTTGTTGCAAAAAAACAGGTAGATCTTCTCGAAGAACAGGTCAAAGATGCTGTCAAGAAAGGCGCAAAGATTGTCATTGGCGGCAAACGGCCAAAAAATTTCAAAGGCGCATATTACCTACCAACGCTATTAACTAATATTAAAAATCCATGCGGGTGTGGAAAGAGGAAACTTTTGGTCCGGTACTTATCGTTGTTCCATTCACGAGTGAAGATGAAGCAGTCGATTTGGCAAATGAAACAACATATGGACTCGGGTCAATTGTGTTTTCAAAAGATAAGAATAGGGCACGCCGTGTCGCATTCCGGCTTGAATCAGGAACAGTTGAGATAAATAACGCGCTTCACTGGTTACCATGCAACCCGTTTGGCGGTTACAAAGAATCCGGTATGGGAAGAGAACATGGCGAAGTCGGACTAAAAGAACTCTGCCAGATCAAACTTATCTCAGAAGAAAAATAAATACTATCGTCTCTTGCTTGTCTTTCGCGCTGTCTTCTTTTTTACTACACGTTTCTTTGTTGATTTTTTTGCTTTTGCGTGCTTATGTAACCCTAAACTTTGCAATAAACCACATAGACTTCCCATTGAGCAGTTTTTCATCATAATCACCTCCTTATGTTTTAGTATATGCAGAAAAAATTTTATTTGTAAATGAGGGATTTTTTTTAGATCCCCTTGACTTCTTTTAAGAAACTCTTTATAAATACTATAATTTCAATCCTGTCTCAAACGACATGCCAAGAAAATTGCAAGCAAACATTTCGGTAGAACACAACACTTCCCTTAAAAACTTCCTCTCCCTCTCCTACGAAAACCTTGAAGAACTAAATCTCGCTGCAAAAGCAAACAGAGAAAAACTTTCTGTAATACAACAGGAAAGAGAATACCGTGCATACCTGGAAGACGAAAAACGCATTAAAGCAGTAACAGTTTGCTTCACCAGTCTTGAAGGAAGATTGTTTATGTTGGACTATGATAAGAAATTTTTGTTGCAGGCTTCTGAAAATTTGACATTTGACGGTTCGTCGGTCAGAGGATTTACCAGACAAGCAGAGTCAGACTTACGTCTGTCGCTTGATTGGACAAGTTTTTATTGGCTTCCTTCAGATATTTTCGGAGAGGGAAAAGTGATGCTTTTTGCCAATGTCATGGATCGTGATAAATTGCAGTATCAAATGGACTTACGCGGACAACTGCAACTGTACTTAGAGAGATTAAAAAAAACACAAAACATTATTGCATATGCTGCACCGGAACTCGAAGGTCATCTTGTAGCAGGACAGAATGCGGAACAGCGCTATCAGGAAGATACTGGTCTACAACTGGTCACAACCGGTGGATACTTTTCTTCCCTTCCCCTTGATTTACTTAGACAATTTATTGATAAAGCAGCGGAAGCACAACGGGCAATGGGATTTCACAATGAAAAAGATCATCCTGAAGTTGCACCTAGTGAATTTGAATTGAATTTTTCATACGGTCCTGCTTTGCATATTTGCGACCAGATACAACTGTATAAACTTATCTGTCGCCAAGTTGCGCATAGTATGGGAATGACCGCAACATTTTTACCAAAACCAATCGCAGGCATTAACGGAAATGGCATGCACACAAATATGTCTCTCGGTAAAGCAGGAAAAAATATATTCTATGACGCAAAAGGTATTAACGGGCTTTCACAAACCGCGTGGAATTTTATCAACAGGATCCTTAACCATGCTGATGAATTGTGTCTTACTATTAATTCCAGTGTCAATTCCTACCGCCGGCTTGACCCACACTTTGAAGCACCAAATGAAATAAAGGTAACACCAAATGACCGTGGCTCAATGATACGTATTCCAACAGGAAATGAAAAATCAGCGCGGATTGAAGTCCGATCTGTTTCGCCGGACAGCAATCCGTATCTTGCGTTATATACGCTGATCAGAACCGGCTTTGAAGGAACAAATGAAAAAGCAAAAAAAGAAACAAAAACGTTACCTGGAAATGTCTATGAAGCACTTGGTTTGTTTGAAAGTAGTACGTTTATGGAAAAAATATTGGGGAAAGAGGTAAAAGAGAAATATGCTTCATTGAAACGGGAAGTTGCAGGGAGAAGCCCACGAGAACTTGGTGCAATTGTCAAAACATCTGAAGTCATTTATCACCATGAAGTACTCAACCAGGTGCTGTGGAATAAATTTTAAAACGAAGCTTTGTATTTCTTTCTTCCGGAACCTTGATATTTTCTATTCATGATACAATCATCTCATGACTCTTAACCTTCTTCTGCTCACAAGCATTTTATTCATTGGTTTCATTATTGTTCTTTATCTTCTTTTGAAAAAATCCCAGCAAAAACAATCCGTTGACCCAATGCTTCTGGAATGGATGAAATCAATGCAAACCTCAGTAGACACGACACAAAAGATTCTTCATGAAACATTGCATAGTAATTCGCAACACCTTACCCAAACACTTCAGGAAAATACCAAACAGCTTAATGAACGCATGGATAAAGCAGCACAGGCATTAAGCGCTGTCAATAAAGAAGTTGGGAAGATGAGTGAAATCGGGAGAAATATGCAGGAATTGCAGGATTTTTTGAAAAGCCCTAAACTTCGCGGCAACATTGGAGAACAAGTATTGCAGGATTTGATTAGACAAATCTTCCCCAAAAATTCCTTCCATATACAATATGCGTTCCAGTCAGGGGAAAAAGTTGATGCAGCAATACAAACAGATGCAGGCATATTGCCAATTGACGCAAAATTCCCTGCTGAGAATTTTCAGAAAATGGTAAAAGCAGAAAATGAAGAAGAGCGCCAGCTTTTTAGAAAAGAATTTGTCAGAGATGTAAAAAAACACATTGAGTCAATTTCCAAAAAGTATATTGTCCCCTCAGAGGGAACAATGGATTTTGCACTCATGTATGTTCCTAGCGAAACGGTGTTTTATGAGATTGTTTGCATAGATGATATGCTGGAATTTGCCCGAACCCATCGCGTCTATCTTGTCTCACCAAGCACATTGTATGCGCATTTGCAAACTATTTTATTGTCATTTGAGGGAAAGAAAATAGAAACAAAAAGCAAGGAATTGTTTGCTATTTTTCGCTCCCTCAAAATTGATTATGAAAAGATTGATGACTCATTGCAGACTTTGGGAAAACATATCACAAATGCTTCTAATCAATACAATAATGTCTTATACGGGTTTGACAAAATGGGGAAAAAACTATCTTCTTCCCAACAAATTACCTACGAAGAAAAACAGCTTCTTGAAGAAACTGTATGATGCGAAAACACTTCTTCACATTTTTCCTTTTATGTATTCTTGCACTCGGACTCTTTTTGCGGACATACCGCTTAGATAGTGTTCCCTTCGGATTCTTTTGCGACGAGGCAGCAATTGGTTACAACGCATATACTATTCTGACAAAGGGAACTGATCAGTATAACATTTCTTTCCCTGTTTTCTTCCGCTCATTTGGCGACTACAAAAGCCCTGTGGAAATTTACAGTACTGTCCCGAGCATTTTATTATTCGGACTGAATGAATTCTCGGTTCGTGTTGTTTCTGCCTTGTATGGTGTTCTTGCGATTTTTGGATTATATCTCCTAACAAAAATCTTGCTGCAGGATAGACAACAAAATGAAATTCCATCTTTTTTTGCTTCTCTCTTGCTTGCTATTAGTCCCTGGTTTGTTCATTTAAGCCGGATAACCATGGAAGGCTTTGCACCATATGTCTGTTTTACGGTTTTCGGAACATATTGCTACATACGCTCACGAGGTAAGTCATGGCTACTTGTTGCTGCAGCTGTTTGCTTTGCACTAGCTATGTACAGTTATTTCCCTTCTCGCATTTTTATTCCTCTTTTTGTTATTGCACTATTATGTATTTATCGGTATGTTCCTAATAAACCTTCTCTTTGGCTCGCAATAATAGGAATTATCATTATTGCCGCATACCCTTTTGTCCAAACGTTTCTCGACGGATCACTTTTTGCAAGGTGGGATGCAGTCAACATATTTAATCAGCAGCAAAAAAATGAATCAGTTCTGCAACACATTGCAATAAACTACATTCGCCATTTCAGCTCTGATTTTTTATTTTTGAAAGGAGATATTGATATGCCCGGGCAGTTTATTACACGCCAATCGGTAAGAGGAATCGGGGAATTGTATTGGTTTCAATTACCATTACTTCTCATTGGCTCCTGGTATTTGATTCGTAAACGTACAAAAACATCATTGCTTTTACTTGCCTGGTTTCTTTTGTATCCAACAGGTAGTATTTTTACCACAAGCGAAAGCCCTTATGCAACACGATCTGTTATCGGCGTTATTCCTTTTTCAATTCTCTCCGCAATTGGAGGATGGTATTTTTTTACGTTAATAAAAAAATATAATAATAGCAGACTCTCTATTGCGAATCTTGTCATCTTCTCTTTTGTCTTTATCGCGTCTTTCCTGCAGTTTTTCTATCTGTATTTTTCTGTGTATCCTCTCTATTCTTCTGATTATTGGGGTTGGCAGTATGGAGCAAAACCGATTGTCCAGTATTTCGCAAAACATGAACAGCAGTATGATACTTTATACATGGAAGGCGTATTTAATGGACCTGATATTTTTATTCCCTTTTATGCACCGGGAAATTGTAGAAATTGCTCTATAGGAACTCCCGACCAGTATTATAATCCCCGGCAAAAACAACTGTTTGCCATTTCTCAAAACTATTTTCAGAATAATAGACTATCGAATTTTAAAATCCAAAAAACTATTTATTATCCTGACGGACAAACCGCATTTTTGATTGGAACTATCAGCAGGTAAAAACTTTTCTCCTTGTGCTACAATCAGGACACTTCATGAACACAGAAGTATTTGATAAACAATATAAAACACTCAACCCTTTACAAAAACAAGCAGTTGATACGATTGAGGGACCGGTTATGGTTATTGCCGGACCGGGAACAGGGAAAACACAAATCCTTACCCTCCGCATTGCAAATATTCTTCTTAAGTCACAAGTAAATCCCCAGAATATCCTTGCCCTTACCTTTACTGAATCAGCAGTTGCCGCAATGCGAAAACGGCTCGTGGCATTTATCGGAACTCCTGCATACCGGGTTGAAATCAATACTTTTCACGGGTTTTGCAATGATATTATCAAACGCTTCCCGGATAATTTTCAGTCTCTTATTGCAGCAGACAGTATTACGGAAATTGAACAGATACAAATCATCGAAGAAATTATTACCAATAATGACTTTACCATACTCAAACCCATTGGCGATACGTTGTACTATATCAGATCACTGCTGTCTGCAATCAACGAGTTAAAAAAAGAAAGTGTTACGCCACAGAATTTTTTACAAGGTCTAGGGGAAATGGAAAAAGATATACAGCAACAGGATGATTTATACCATACAAAAGGTCCCCACAAAGGAAAAATGAAAGGCATGTATGGAGCACAGTTGAAAAATATTGCAAAAAATAAAGAAGTTGCAAAAGCATATGAATTATATGAAAAAATGCTTACAGAAAAAAAAGCCTATGACTTCAATGATATGTTACTGGTTGTCAATAAAACATTACAACATACTCCCGATGTTTTATTGCAACTGCAAGAGCAGTATCAGTATATTCTGGTTGATGAACATCAGGACACCAACGCATCACAAAATATTCTCTTGGAACTTTTGACAAGTTTTCATCCGAGTCCAAATCTCTTTGTTGTCGGAGATGAAAAACAGGCTATTTATCGTTTCCAAGGAGCGTCCCTGGAAAACTTTTTGTATTTTCAAAAAAAATATCCTGCTGCAAGCCTCATTACATTAACAGAAAATTACCGCTCCACCCAAACTATTCTTGACACAGCAATTGGCATGATGGGAAAAAGCAACGTCCTTCCTGGTATTCTGGGACGGGGCGTACAACTCACATCTCAGAAAACATTTAAAGAGAAAAAAATTTCGGTCGCACAACTTTCAACGTATGAAAGTGAATTTGCCTGGGTTGTAACTGATATGCAAAAGAACATTGCAAATGGCATTTCACCAAGTACTATCGCTGTCCTGGTAAGAAAGAATAAAGATATTGTACCGTTAGTGAATTTTTTTGACCTGTTGCGTATTCCTTATGTCATTGAGTCAGACCAGGATATTCTCACTGATTTTGCAATACAACAATTGATTACTATACTTCGCGCTACAGAAAACATCGGTTCTGATGAAGAGCTTATTCTCGCTTTTCATTGCAACTTTTTTCACATTGATGCAATGGATATATACCGCCTGCTGGTATATTCTCAGGAAAATAAAACATCGATTTGGGAGTTGTTAACAGTGAGTAAGAAAACGGATATACAACTCATAAGTAGAAAAAACATACAACGCACCATACAGCTGTTGCAAAAATGGCATACCGATACTAGTAATATGCCTTTTGATCAGTTTATGAAAATCATTCTGCAGGAAAGCAGCTTACTCGTAACGCTTCTTCAAGAAAATAACGGATTAATACACCTGGAAAATATCAAACGGCTGTTTCAGGAAGTGTATGTCCGGCAGGAAAGAAATCCACTTTTCAGTCTTTCAGATTTTCTCCGTTACATTGATACGTTACAAGAACATCACATACGAATCCAACATACACCAACAATTCAAAAAAATGGCGTACACATTCTCACGGCGCATAAAGCTAAAGGCTTAGAGTTTGATTACGTTTATATTTTGCAGCTTTTTGAAGGTCATTGGGGCAATGCACGAAAAGGAATCGGAAGTATTGTTATTCCATGGAGTTATTTAAAACGCACGTTGGAATTACCAACAAAAGAAGATATCTATGAAGACGAAAGAAGATTATTTTTCGTTGCGTTAACACGGGCAAAAAAACATATTACGATTTCCTACGCTACCCATAGTATCGACGGCAAAGAGCAAATCCCTTCACTATTTTTATCTGAAATTGATCAGCAATTCGTTGATTATCTCCAAACAGATGATTTTGAACAACAGTTTGTATTAAACCCGTCTTTCTCTCTCATGCCAACTGCAACCATCACAACTAAACAAAAGGAGCAAGCATATGAAAAACACAAGCAATTTTTCTGGGATCTTTTTATGAAACGCGGGCTATCTCCAACAGGACTTGATAATTACCTGGAGTGTCCACGGAAGTATTTTTTTGTGAATTTACTGAATATTCCTGATGTGCCAACAGAGAAAGAATTATTCGGGCGCGTTATCCACCATGCATTGGGAAGTTTTTTTCGAAAAACCTTACCTGACCGCACAAAAGAATATCTCCTCCAACGGTTCAGTATGAACGTAAAAGAACTTCCTGTACCCCCCCTGATGAAAAGGAGATTGCAAACAGAAGGGGAAAAAATTCTCACGGGATTCTATGAAAATACCATTGTCCATATCAATACGAACGTCATGAGCGAGTTACTGGTAAGAGGAGTTACATTCGATAACGATATTATACTGAAAGGTCGGGTTGATTTATTGGAGAAACATGAAGCAGATAATACTTATATCATCCATGATTTTAAGGTAAGTAAACCAATCAGCAGGAACGCAATGGAAGGACTCGCAGGAGATAAAAATTATAAACGACAGTTACTGTTTTATAAACTCATGCTTGAAAAAATGGGAAAATACCAAGTAACAAACGGTATTATTGACTTTGTCGAACCAGATGAAAAAGGGCGCTATAAGAGTGAATTATTCTCATTGGAAGAAAAAGATATTGAAGCATTAAAAACGCTCCTCAGAAAAATTGCCAATGAAATAAGAAATCTTTCTTTCCTAGAAAAAGGGTGTGAAAAAACTGACTGTCGCTATTGTAAGTTAGGAACATCCATTTCCTCATCTTTAAATGAATAATTATGCTGCAATTCAACGCTCCTCTGTGCTTGGAAATGGTAAAAAAGAACAAATTATTGAAGTTTTCTCAGGTTCTTCACCATTTCCAATTGCCACTTAATTTTTGCTTTCAACACCATTTTCATCTATAATTCCCTTGTCCTAGGAAGATACGTCACTACTGTCCGCAAGGATAGAGGAAAGTCCAGACAGGTGAAAAAACGGGGACGGAACGTAAGTTCCGACGAGTAATCGCTGGTGTTTCCCTTCTTTTTCCACATATGGAAGGGAGAACACATTTTGGAATAACAAAATGTGAGAGCAACAGAGACGAGTGGATATGAAACGGGCAATCCCACCTGCTGCAACCTCCGAACGTGTGCGTTGATATGTTTTTCAGGAGCACCGATGAGAGGGCACCACGTCAAATCGTGGCAGGAATGACAATATCATTTCTGAGATAGATTGTGACATAACAGAATCTGGCTTACTCCTTCCTAGGACAAATATACAAAATATATCAAAGTGAAAAGGGTAAGCAGACGCCCATAAGGGCTATAATAAGCTATTTTTCTATTTTTCCCAGTGAGAACTCCAAAAGAATTTTAATAATTGCAGCAATCGGCACGGCAAGAATAAGTCCTAAAATCCCCCATAGGTGTCCTCCTGCGATCACTGATAAAAAGACAACAAATGCAGGAAGCTTGACAATCTTTCCCATGATATGCGGGATAACTACGTAATCTTCTATTTGGCGAAAAATAAAATAAATGATAGCAATAATAATTGCGCACTGAAATGCATTCAAACCAAAATTAGCGTGTCCGGTAATCAGAAGGACAAAAATACTCACAACAGCTGCAGTAATGGGGCCGACAATCGGCACAAGCTCTGCAAGCCCTGAAAAAACAGCTAGCACACCTGAAAATCGCACCCCTAAAATGACTAAGGGAATAAAAATGGCAACAGACATCAGACATATAAGAAATAGCTGTCCCCGCAAATACTGTGCGAATACTGTGTTGAATTTCTGGAACAATGTTTCTACTTCACTTTTATAGCGTGCAGGAATAAATTCTAATCCTTCTTTGTACATCGAATTTCCATCCTGAAGAAAATAAAATCCTGAGACAAGAAAAATGAAAAAGTTAATAATACGGGATACTGCTTTGGGAAAATACGGCAGTAATGAGAGAGACGAACCGAACTGTGAATGCTGCAGTGCAACAAGCATACTTCGCGCAGAGGGACGAAGCCAGTCAGGAAGCGTATTGATTTGACTCTTTGTTGTTAGAAGAAGTGATGTTGCATAAGAGCGAATCTCAGAAGACTCCACAAATAACGTACGGGCAACAATAGTTCCTATACAGATAAGAATCGTCATGAGTACGAGATATACGATAAAAACCGCAATTGATCGGGGAAGTTTTGCTTTTTTGGAAAAGAAATTGACAATTGGATTAAACAAATAAGCAAAAATTCCACCAATGACTATTGGAGCGAGGAGTGATCGTTCAATATAAATGAGCCACAAGAGAGATACTCCAAGAAGAAGATAAAATATAGTTCGCAAACGAACTGTCATAGCAGCCTTTATTATACTCTCTGTTAAACTCCCTTGTCCAGAATCTTGCCAAAAAGTAATAGCTAGCTACTCGCGCTGCTATAAAAGCGTAGAGCGGATTGCCAGCACCGAAAACTGACAACAAACAGTACGACACACAGTAACAGGGCAATGAGAAGTATCGAGGGCTGCAAAACTCCCATGAGTGCTTTCGCCGGAATTGTCATCATGATGCCAACAGGAATGATAAAGGTAATAACACTATGAAGTGGTTCTTTATAGACATCAACCGGCACCCGTCCCATTGCCGTAAGGTCACGGTATAACATTGTTGCATTATCAATTTCCGTCGTCACAACTCCAAGGGAGAGAATGAGAATATGGAAAGAAACAGCGATAACAAATGCATTCAACAGAAGAAGGATATATATAAGAATATCTACCGCTGTAATATTCATTAAATGCGAAATGGTAACGCCAATAGCAACAACGGAAATACATAACATGGGGAGATCGAGAATATCAGTTCCGCCAAAAAGAGATCGAAAGAGTGGAGAAAATGGACGGAGAAGAAAATAGTCAAAATCGCCTGAAACAACATACCGCCTGAAGTTATATACTTCCCGCATGAAAAACTGCGGTAATGTATCCATCAACTGGTACGTCAGGTAGAAAAAAATAATTTGCCATTGTGTATATCCAGCAATATGTTTTATTTGCGTCGAAATAATGGTTAAAAAGAACAGGAAAAAACTGAAGCGTAATATTTTTCCTGTGACAAGAATAAATGCACCAAAACGCGATGCAATCGATGACTGCGACGCATTACCAGCAAGAAGCCACCAGATTTTTGCATATTTCTTCATATTATCTTCCGCTTGCGCTATATACCTTCATTCCTTTTTTCCAAACAAACTGACAACTGCGCTCCAGGATAAAAATCCATAGAATGGTTGTAGCAAAACCCCAAAAAAGAGCAACAGCGGTTACCTGTCCTAAATAAATTTTCATCGGAAAGTAGAGAAGATATGTCACCGGGAGTAGTTGAAAAACAGAAAACAGGGAACTGGGCAAAAGGTTTAAGGGGAAAAGTCCTCCTGCAAAAAAGGTTAAAAGAATGGTTAATAGAAACCGTAGCGGCCAGACTTCATCGATCCAAAAAGCCATAAGACTGACAAAAAGATTGATAAAAAAATTAAGGATTATTGCGAAAAAAACACTACAAAAAAAGAAGAGCAAAAATACAGCATTATTTTGTAATACAAAAGGCGGCTTCAGTATAAGAAACAGGATAGTAATTTCAACAGCAGCAAAACAAGCATTCATTAATTTATCGCCAATATCCTTTGCAAAATAATAACGAAAATAATTGAGGGGTCGCAGCAAATAATTGCTCAGGTCCCCGCTTTCAATATCATCTCCTATTTGAAAACTACGATTACTAAAAATAAGAGAGGAGATAACTGCTCCTCCTAAAATATACGTCAATATCATTGCCTGTGAGTATCCTCCCAACATTGTTTTTGGTGGAAGCACAGCAAGCCAGAGAAAATATGAGGTGAGGAGTAAGAATATTTGCCGTATCCGCCAAAGACTAAAATTCAACCGGTATATGACAATTTCATCCCAGGCGCTTTTTGCAATCAAAAAATATTTTTTCATTATGCCTTACCAATATTGGACAAGATTTTTGAACACATATATTATTCATTTGCCTTAACAAACACATCACGGATAATATCTTCAATGTCCGGGTCTTCGATGGTAATGTCCGCAATAGAAAATGATTTGAGAAGATTTGCAATCGTTTCATTTGCTTTTGCTTGGGAGACACGAAGCAAAAGCTGCCCGGATTGAAATTCTTTTATTTCTCCTTCCAACTTTTCTATTTTTTTTTGGTCTGGTGTCTCGCGGAAAACAACAGAAATTAATTTATAGGGTGCAAATTTTTTCACCAGATGCGAAAGCAACCCGTCAAAAAGAATGGTTCCATGATTAATAATAATGACTCGCTTACAAAGAGCTTCAACATCTCCCATATAGTGGCTTGTTAAAATAATCGTTGCTTTATACTTTTCATTGTATGCTTTGATAAACTCCCGCAATTTTTTTTGCATAACAACATCAAGACCAATTGTCGGTTCGTCCAAAAAAAGTACTTTAGGATTATGTAAAAGCGCTGCAACAAGTTCGCATTTCATGCGTTGTCCTAAGGAAAGCTTACGCACTTGCACTTTGAGAATATCTGCGATATCCAGAAGTTCCACCAGATCCCGAAGCGTTTGATCAAACTGCTCTTGCGATACTTCGTAAATTTCCTTATTCAGAAGAAACGTTTCCATTGGAGGCAAATCCCACCATAGCTGATTCTTTTGTCCCATTACCAGTGAGATTTGCTTGAGAAATTGTTTTTTCCGCTCAAACGGTGTATACCCCAATACTTGCACTTTTCCAGAAGAAGGGTACAAAAGACCAGAAAGCATTTTTAACGTTGTTGTTTTCCCTGCACCGTTCGGCCCGATAAATCCGATAAGTTCTCCCTCCGTAATGTCAAAAGAAACATCTTTGACTGCTTGAATTGTTTGGTATTTTCTCGCAACCAACGATTTTATCGAGCCAAAAAAGCCTGGTTCTTTCTGGTACGTTTTATATTGTTTTGACAAGTGTGAAACACTAATAATCGCCATAACCATTATTATAAACCAAAAAGAAGACCTTCGTATAGACAAGGCCTTCTTTTTGTTGTGAGCAGTTTTATCGAACCACCTTTTTTAGTGTTTTTCCTGGAGTAAATCCCGGAGCTTTTCTGGCAGCAATAGTAATCTTTGCGCCTGTTTTCGGATTACGGCCGGGTCGGGCTGCTCGTTTACGAACGGAAAAAGTTCCAAAGCCGGTAATTACCACCTTTTCCCCGCGTTTTAATGAATCGCGAACAGCATTAAGAAATGCTTGAACAGAATCTCGAGAAGCTTTATTCGTAAGATTTGCTTTTTTTGCAACAAGATCAATCAAATCTCTTTTTGTCATACACTCACCTCCTTCTGGACAGAATCAATTGGATCTACAATACAACGTAAATGAACAGTTTGTCAAGAGAACAAAGCAGATCAGATGATACTGACAATGAATACTATTTATGCAGCTAAATTTTCCCCAACAACAGCACGGAATTCCCGGATCGCTGTTACTTTCACTTCTCCAGGAATCGCAAGTGCCTGGCTAATTTCATCCCGAAGTTTTTTTGCAAGAATGATTGTTTGAGCATCATCTAAAATACCAGGATCAATGATTACCCGTAATTCTCGACCAGCTTCAAATGCGTATGCATCTTCAACGCCTTCATATTTTTTTGCCATATCTTCCATTTCTTTTAACCGCTTCGCGTAATTCTCAACGTCTTCATAGCGTGCGCCCGGTCTCCCGCCGGATACCTGATCAGCGATATGTACGATAACTGATTCAATACTCGAGAACGGTTTATCTTCATGATGTTCTGCAACGCAATTAATAATTGCTTCTGGAATATTATAGCGCTTAAGCAAATCAACGCCTAACTTGACATGGCTTCCTTCTCCCTCAACAACTTTACCGATGTCATGAAACAAACAGCCAAGTTTGACAATATTGACATCAGCACCAATTTCTTCTGCAATGTGCATGCCGATTTTTGTTACCTCCAAAGAATGTGTTACCAGATTTTGTCCATAAGACGTTCTGAATTTGAATCGTCCCAATGTTTTGATTAAATCTACCGGCAAATTATATACACTAACCTCATGTGCTAACTTTTCACCTTCCTGGAACATAATTGTTTCAACTTCCTCTTTTACTTGATTCACAACTTCTTCTATGCGGAAGGGTTGAATGCGAGTATCTTTCAGGAGCATTTCCACAGCACGTCTAGCAATTTCGCGCCGTACTGAGTCAAATGATGAAAGTCTGATAACTCCTTCTTCGTCCAAGTCAATATCAACACCTGTTGCGCTTTCAAGTGCACGAATATTACGTCCCTCTTTACCGATAATCCGCCCTTTCATTTCCTCGTCTTGAACTTTGATGATAGAGACGGTAAATTCCGCAACATAATTAATTGCACCGTGGCGCATTGCTTCTACTAAAATTTCCTGCGCTTTCCTGTCTGATGTTGCTTTTGCCTCTTCTTCACGTTCCCGGATAATTTTTGCAATAGCGGCAGATTCTGATTGCTCAACTTCGCGTAACAATGCTGTTTTTGCTTCTTCCTGGGTAAGATGCGCAACATTCTGGAGTTTTTCTTTGTAGTTCTCTTTCTCTTTTTCCAGTTTTTCTTTTAATACATCAAGCTTTTCCTGTTTTTCGAGGAGTTTTTTCTCTAGTTCTAGAATATCTGTTTGTGCCATATATTTTACACAATAGGGGAAAAGCTATGTAGCTTTACAGTAAAAGAAGATAGTCAACCGTGAGTTTTCTCATACTGACCTCTTTGTGCTCTTATTATACTATTTTCCAAAAACAGCGTCAATTGCTTCTTTGATAACGTTCGCTGAGAACCCCCTTCTGCCTAAATAGCCACCTGCCCGTCTACACAAAACTTCCCGAGAAAAATTGTTAAATTGTTCCTTTTTTCTTTCTAATAATGTTTTTGCATTTGCTGCATCATCTATTTTTTCATCAGGATTTGTTAAAACATTTTCCATAATATCTTCTGCAATGCCTTTTTGTTGCAACTCTCTTTTTAGTAACCACATACTTTTTGGTTTTGCATGTTGTCTTGCGTTGACCCAAGACAAGGCAAATCTTTTGTCATCAAGAAATTTTTGTTGGA
This sequence comes from Patescibacteria group bacterium, assembly GCA_035946335.1. Classification (GTDB taxonomy): domain Bacteria; phylum Patescibacteriota; class Microgenomatia; order Levybacterales; family UBA12049; genus PRDT01. Next base: position 123,485 of record DASYZL010000006.1, read on the forward strand.
GAAGTTGCGTAATAGTTTTTTCAATTTCTTCTTGAGGTATGCGTTTTTTTACCAGATATGTTTGTATTTCTGCAATAGAACGGAGTCGAAATCGTAAGTACCGTAGGGCTAAAAGATATCCTTTATTATTTTCTTCCATACTCCATGGAAATTCGTAGTCACGGATTAGACTAATTGTGCTTCTGCATTCTTTTCATCTTCATCTTCGATACCAACAGTCATTGGTACTCGTGTTTTGCTTTGTGCAAGAATATCAATAACAATTTTTTTCTCCAGTTCTTTATTGTCTTTCAACGTTCCTATTGCCGCTGCCCGTCCTTGCCCAAGCATTGTTTCCTCGTAGCGTAAAAACGCACCTGATTTACTGATAACGCCAAGTTCTATGCCAACATCCAGAATCCCGCCTTCACGTGAAATACCATCCACTGAAACTTCGAATTCTGCAACACGAAATGGCACAGCAACTTTATTTTTGACAATTTTAACCCGGTGCCGCGAACCGACAACTTTGTCACCATTTTTGATCGTTTCAATTTTCCGTACATCCATGCGTACTGACGCATAGAACTTAAGCGCGAGTCCGCCGGTTGTTGTCTCAGGATTTCCAAACATGACACCGATTTTTTGCCTGAGCTGATTAGTAAAAATAACAACGGTCTTCGACTTGGAAATGACGGCAGTTAATTTTCGAAGCGCCTGACTCATCAACCGGGCTTGTAACCCAATAACCGCTTCTCCCATTTCGCCTTCTATTTCTGCACGCGGCACAAGCGCTGCAACCGAATCTATGACTAACACATCAATCCCGCCGCTTCGAACCAAACTTTCCGTAATTTCCAATGCCTGTTCGCCGGTATCAGGCTGCGAAATTAACATCTCATTCAACTTGACGCCAACCTGCTCTGCCCACAACGGATCAAGCGCATGTTCCGCATCGATAAACGCAGCAACACCTCCGTGCTTTTGTGCTTGCGCAATAACAGAAAGGCAAATTGTTGTTTTCCCGGATGCTTCAGGTCCATAAATTTCTATAATTCGCCCCCGAGGCAATCCTCCAGCGCCAAGGGCAATATCCAATGGGAGCGAACCGGTAGAGATGACGGAGATATCCAATTTTTGTGCTGCCTCACCGAACCGCATGATTGCTCCACGTCCATACTGCTTTTCGATTGCCTCCATGGCAAGACGAACCGCATCCATTTTTTGCTGTGCCTCTTTGTCAGCTACGGGAGCAACTTTTGGTGTTTGTGAATTTTTCGGCATGCGTTTAATCACCCCCATAGTAGCAACTTTGTGCTAAAATGCAATATATCGAAGTGGTACACTTTCGGGGCGTAGTTCATCGGTAGAACGCTCGGATGGGGTCCGAGAAGTAGCATGTTCAATTCATGTCGCCCCGACAGAAATTATACTTCCATTTCTCTGCCTGTTTCTGCTTTTCTAAAATCCATTCCTTTCTGAGCAAAATAGTCTTGCATACTGTCATACATCTTTTTCCTGAAATCATCTTTCCATGTACTGTCATGAATCGGAATAATGACTTTTGGTTTTATTTTCTCCGCTACCTCAATTGCCCATGTTGTACTTCCCCATGGGGCAGTAACAGGAAGGGCAAGAATCTGCGCTGCTTTTTCAAATGATAATGAATCACCTGGATGTGATAATGTTCCAAAAAGGGTTACCATAACGTTCTGTACTCTTCCGCCCATCCATGCTTTTTCATGGGGATATGCTTTCAGTGAAATTATTTCGGTGCCCTCTGTTTGAACAGCAATGTTTTCTTTTGCAAGGATTAATTTCACGCTTTCTGTACTGAAAATTTTCAATCGTGGAAATTGATCATACAATTTTTTTACTGTAGGAATATCAAAATGATCTGGGTGTTCGTGCGTAATTGCTATGGCATCAAGATCATGAAAAACCGGTAAAACCTCGACGCTATACCTTCCCGGATCAAGAAGTATTGTTTTTTCGTTCTCTTTGATGAGAAGGCATGAATGGAGATACTTTGTAATTTTCATGAACGCTTACAAATTCACAAAGTAGGAAATTTTTGCTTGCGACTGAAGACGGGTAACTAATGCCTGCGCTTGGTTGGAAAGTTTTTGTTGCTGTAATTGCGAACGCACCTGGTTTTTGATATCTTGCGGTTTCATGCTTGGATCAAACGAACTTTTATGTTGCGCAATATAATCACTTACTTCTTTGTCACTTACAGTAACACTACTTCCCAATATTTTTTGGACGAGTTTTTGCAGTCGCACCTGCTCAAGAAACTCACTTTTTGTCATTCCCTGCGCAGTCAATGCGCTATCAAGCGTTTGTCCTTGAGCGGCAAGTGATTTATTCAATTGATTAACTGTACTGTCAATCTCTGACTGAGAAACAGTAACATGTTTTCCCGATGCATATTGCTCAATAAGCATCTGCGTAATCATACCATTTAATACCTGTTTACCGCTTTGCTGTTCAAGTCGCTGATCAAGGGTATAACGGGTAATAGGCTTTCCATTTACCATCGCAACAATAAACCATCCCTTTAGTGCATATAAGGTTGCAACAATGGCCAGAATAACAGCAAGACCAATGAGTACTTTTGGATTTTTCAGTTTCTTCTGAATAATGGGAAGGTAATTTGTCAGAACGTTTTGCTGCATAGCGATAGTTATCGTATCATTTTCTTTTGTAACAACCGAAAGTTTTTTTGCTGAACTTCCAGACGGTTTTGACTGTATCGCTGTCTTGCGGGGCATAGAGGCAGTATAACAAAGGGTACTACCGGATACAATGGGTAAATTTATCGTTTTGGATTTTGTTTTTTCCGTCGGGCTTTACCACCTGTACCAACGTTTCTTCTTTGTCGCACACGTGGATCTCGCGTTAATAATCCGGCACTTTTGAGAAGAGGGCGAAATTTCACTCGGTCAGTACTTGCCAACGTTCGCGCAATGCCGGCAATCATTGCTTCAAGTTGTCCATTTTGTCCACCACCACTGACCTTAACGGTAATGGCAAATTTATCTTCTGTCTTTGTAAGGAGCAATGGTTTTTGATATGCAACCCGTGCGGTTTTGTCTGGAAAATAAGCTTCTACTGGTTTTTCATTGACAATGATCTGTCCTTTTTTCAAAGAAATTTCACCCCATTTTTGACCATCTTTCATATGCGAATACAGCCGGACACGGGCCACTGCCTCTCTTCTTCGTCCAACTGCATAAGTATAATCTTGCTTTAGTTGTTTCTTTGACATATTATGCTGTTTTCAGTTTATCCTGGTATGTATGTTCTGGTCCTGGAAAAACAAAAAGGCGCTTGAGCATTGTAGCGCGTAATTTGTTTTGTGGCAACATTCCTTTTACTGCATGACGGATGATTTCTTCTGGATTTTTCTCCAATACTTCCTTGAAGGATGCACCTTTAAATCCACCGGGATACATTGAATGTCTATAATATACTTTGTCCGTTCCTTTTTTTCCTGTCACTACAACTTTTGCAGCATTTGTTACCACAATATAGTCACCACAATCAAGATTTTTTACAAAATATGGTTTATGCTTTCCCATAAGTTTTTGTACAATCTCTGTTACAACTCTTCCTAAAACTTTTCCATTGACATCAACCAGATACCAACTTCTCTGAATGTCTTTTGCTTTTGTTGCATTTGTCATAGGTTATTTTTTTCCTTTTTTGGTTTCCTCTGTTGTTTTTTTACCTTTGTTTCCTTTTCAGCTACAATTTCTGCTTCAATAATCTCGTTCTTATTTACTTCTGCTTCTTTTTCTGTTCTTTGCTTTGCAGAACTTTTCTGAGATTTCTCAGGATGCTCCTCTGTTACTTTTTTCTCAACCCATTCAATCATCGCCATTGCTGCGTTATCAGAAAACCGCTCATTCAGCTTTACTATTCGTACATATCCGCCCGGACGGTTTTTAAATCGTGGCGCAATATCTTTAATAAGCTTTTCAACGGCTTGAGATGATAAATATGGTTGCACAAACGGTCGAGCCTTTTGATCTTTTTGCTTCGCTTTTGTTACAAGTTTCTCGATTTTGCCACGAATCGCGCGGGCCTTTGCTTCTGTTGTTGTAATACTTTCACGTAAAACCAGCGCATTCATCAACTCTCTAAAGAGAGCTTTGCGCTCATTTGTATCCCTACTCAATCGTCTACCGAAAACCTTTTTTTTCATAATTTTACAAAAGAAAAAGTCAAATGCAAGCGTAAAAATCAATTCGTAATCCAGTCAGACTGATTTCTTCCCGCATGCCTTTTGACTTTATAATGTTACGCTGACACCTTTTTCTTTTAATTTTTCGTCGATAATAGCAATCGATTTTGCGCCCATATTCCGCATTGCAATCAGATCTTTTCGCGGCATTTGCAGAAGTTCACCAAGTGTCTGAATGCCACCATTTCGTAAACTGTTATAAATGCGTGTCGGCAAGTCTAATTCATCAACGGTAAGCTTAAGTAAATCATCTGAAATTTTCGGAGTTGGGTTTGCGTCAGAAACAATAACTTCATTTGGTTTATATACCTGCATGAAGTACTGCGAGAGCATTTGTGCCGCATTATCCAGCGCTTCCTTCGGCGTTAATGAACCATTTGTCCAAATCTCCAGAATAAGTTTATCCATATTTGTCCGTCTTCCAACCCTAGTCGCTCCAACGGTATAATTCACTCTAATAATTGGCGTGAAGACTGCATCTGTGACAATAACTCCCAGTGTATTTTCTTGCCGTTCTTCTGCAAGTGAATAACCATATCCTTTTTCAACAGTCATTTCCATGTCAAGCTTTGCTTTATCTCCTGAAAGTGATCCAAGGTATATTTCCGGATTTGCTATTGTTACTCCGTCAGAAACCTGAATGTCCTTTCCGGTAATTTTATGGGTACCCTTAACTGTTAATTTCAGCGTTGCGCTTCCCTTTGCATCTGACAAATAAATATGGAGTCCTTTGAGGTTTAGGAGTAGATCAACAACATTTTCTTTGAGACCTGGCACTTCTGAGAATTTATGTTTTACGCCGCTAATTTTTACTGACGTTATTGCTGCACCTTGCATGGAAGAAAGCAAAACCCGTCGCAGGGCGTGTCCAAGCGTATGACCAAATCCCGGTTCAAGCGGTTCTATGTTAAATTCGCCGAAGTTGTTTTCATCTCTTGTCTGTTTAACGGTAAAGATTATATCAAGCATAAAAGGTATTGTACCATTATCGAGAATAATATTCAATAATAAGTTGCATATCAAAAGGAACCTCTACATCTGTCCGTTTTGGAAGACGCAGTAGCCTCCCTGCAACAGCTTCTCTCTCAAGAAAGGGAAGCAGGGGTTTGTTCTCTCCCAGCAATGTAACAACATCAGGATTTTTTTGCACTTTATCAGAGAGAGTAACAACTTCATCTGCTTTTACCTGATACGAAGGAATCGTTACTTTTTTCCCGTTTATCAATACATGTCCGTGAGAAACAAACTGCCTTGCCATAAATCTGCTTTTGGCAAAACCGAGCCGGTATACGATGTTATCCAATCTTGTTTCAAGAAGTCCCAAAAATAATTCACCAGTATTACCTTTGATGTGTTGTACTTTTTGAAATGTGGAGTGAAATTGCTTTTCCAGAAGACCGTATACAGCTTTTGCTTTCTGCTTTTCCCGAAGCTGTAAACCATACTCAGACAACTTTCTCCCGCGTTTTCCACCGTGAATACCTGGCTTAATAGTCAGACGGCGTAATAGACTGGCTGACTGTTTATCCAAAACATTTACCCCTTCCCGACGTGCTAGTTTGTGCTTTGGTCCTGTATAGCGTGCCATATTATACTCTCCGTTTCTTTTGCGCCCGCGGTCCGTTGTGCGGAATCGGCGTCATATCTGCAATAAGATTAATGGAAAGTCCTGCTGTTTTAATTGCTCGTAGCGCACTGTCGCGTCCTGATCCCGGTCCTTTAACAAATACATCAACTGCTGCGAGACCTTTTGCAAGCGCTTTTTTCGCCGCATCTTCAACAGCAAGCCCTGCAGCATATGGTGTTGATTTTCGTGTTCCTTTAAATCCTCTTGCACCCGAAGAACTCCATGAGATCGTCTCACCTTTATCATTGGTAATAGTCACTATGGTATTATTGAATGTTGCACTAATATATAATTTACCTGTCTTTGAAACACTTGCCCCTGCTTTTTTCTTGATTGATTTTACTGCTTCCTTTTTTATCATATTATTTCTTTGCTGGTTGTGCTTTTGCTACCTGTGCTGTTTCCATCTTTGTGGCTATTTCTTTTTTAATCGCACCGATTGTTACCCGCTTCCCGCGTTTCGTACGTGCATTTGATTTTGTCCGTTGACCACGAACCGGCAATCCTCTCGCATGACGTATGCCACGATAACTGCTAATATCCCGCAGGCGCTTGATATTTCCTGTCACTTCTGCGCGCAAATCACCTTCAAGTTTATACCCTTCCAAACTGGTAGCTATCCGTTTCTGCTCATCATCAGAAAGATTTTTTACCCTTATTGAACCGTCAATCTGAGCTTTTTTCAAGATAATTTTTGCATTATTTCTTCCCACACCATAGAGATAGGAAAGAGCGATATCAACTCGTTTTTCGTCTGGTATGGTTACTCCTGCAATTCTCATAGATTATCCTTGACGTTGTTTGTGCCGGGGATTTTCACACACGACACGAAGCACGCCTTTACGCTTGATTACTTTGCATTTTGCACATCGTGGTTTAACACTTGCTTGTACTTTCATTGGTTACCTCCCTCTATAAACGATTCTTCCTTTTGTCTTATCGTATGGCGTCATTTCGATACGAACCCTGTCACCGGGGAGAATTTTAATAAAATGCATCCGCAGTTTTCCCGCCAAATGGCAAAGAATAACAGATCCGTCTGCAAGTTCTACCCGAAATAACGTATTAGGAAGGGACTCTCTTACGATCCCTTCCATTTCAATAGATCCCTGATGAGCCATGTACTATTTGCATGATTATAGCAAAACGCAGCACAAAGAGCAAAGGGGAATTTTGTAGTTCTTGGCATTACCTCTTAAATAGAGTATTTTGTAAAATCTGTGAAAACTCATGCTATTATAGAATCACCAACAAAACTGAAAAGCACACTTTGCCAACATCGCCTTAGTACCAGCTTCGTTACTTCCCTACAAAGCAGAGTATATGAACCCGTTGCAAAACTATCAGTAGTGACTAATTAGGTAACTATCTGTTAAGATTAACCTATGATTGTCGAGATTGTCGGTATTTTTGCCACTCTTTTCTCAATGATTGCGTTTATTCCTCAAGCTATACAGACATGGAGAACGAAGCGAACAAAAGATATTTCACTTACCTCGTACCTCATTCTTTCTTGTAGTGCTTTTTTATGGACTGTTGCGGCATGATCTTCCTATCATCATAACAAATGGAACGATATTTATCGTGGTACTTCCAATCCTTCTGCTTAAGATAAAACGTCAATAATCCTCATGATCATTTGACAATACAAGTTAGGCAGTAGTAACCTCAATTTGTCGAAAAAGGAGGTTGCTTCCGTAAATTGTAGACAGATACAGGTAAAAACATACCCATCATATGCTTTTACTTATTCATAAATACAGTTTTGCAATCACTTCTATGGCAACTGTGAATAAACTCCCTATGGGTAGCGTCCTCTGGGTGCCAGGGGCACTACGGCAACAAAAAATCATAAACAGCGTGAAAGAATTTTCAAAACGCACGGCCACACGGTGTATACCCTCCCCTTTTCGCAGATCGCTAAGAAGACACCAACACACCGACCAGCCGCAGAGAACCTTACTCTTGCCTTTTAACCACGTTGCGGAAACGTGCGTTTACAGGAACCATACTTTTTCCCACCCTTACGACTTGGTCATCGACTACCGCTACTCTCCTTTGCCTGTATATGTCGATTGGTTTTTCCAGAAGGTACGTGACTGCGAAGGAAAAAAGGATCGCAAAAAGAAGACCGATGAGGATAAATGCCAAGGTGCCAGACTGTGCGATATGGGTGTATGCAAGCACCTCATTGGCGAGAATGTGAGATATATACAGCGGGTAAGACAACTGACCGATAAAACCATCAAAGCGTATGCGACTAGAGAATTGAAACAGAAACGGGAGCGAAGCAGCAATTGTTCCATAGTAAATGTAATCATGAATATTCATCCATTTATACTTATACTGCAATGACGGAATGGGGAGACGAAAGTACAGGAGCGCAAAGAGACATACGAACAGGCAGATACCAGACAGTGCAAGGGGGTGCATTTTCTCCATGGGCAACGTTTCATACAGCAGGAAATTCAGATACCCAAACATGAAGTACGTCAGAGCGGTGAGAAAAATATAACCCGATGTATCGAAATCCAACCACTGAAAATGGAAGAAAAGGTACCAGAGGAGAAATGCTCCGGCAATGACTCCAAAACGAATGAACCCTTTTCTTCGAAGCAAAAAGGGAGCGATCAGGTAGAATAAGAGTTCATGGTTTAATGACCACGCCTGCCCTGTGGTAGTCAGGTAACCGCTTTCTCCAGCAGCACAGCGAACGAAATAGCCGCAATGGAAGACTAAAGTGACATTGCGAAAAATATCTGCTGCTATTGCAACCGGAAGCATCAGGATATCTTTCTGAAGGAGAAAGGAATAGTACGGAATGTACCAGGAAAATAGCAGGTCTTTGGCATATACTTCGGGTGGATGAATTTTCAATAAAAGCACGACAGCATAAAACAAGAGCGACAACAAGAGTATCACCCAATAGATCGGGTAAATCCGAAGAAGTCGGTTGGTAATAAATAACCGGTAGGAGCTTTTCTTTCCCACATATTTCCTATTCAAAATAAACGCCATGTAGAAACCGGAGATAATAAAAAACCCATTGACAGGCGTTATGATGTCAGGGAAAAGCACAAATCCCTTTATCCATCCGGTATGAATAAAGTAAACAGATACAGCAAACAGTACCCTCAGTATTCCCATATATTCATTTGTCGTGTCTTTGATGCGGTGGTAGTAGGGGGAGTACCAACGGTGCTGGTGCAAAGGACTCAGTTATTTTTTCTTCATCTTCCACCACAGTAAGCCAGCAACAATTCCACCGCCAACAACGATCCCCGCCAGTAATATACCGATCAGAATAACCGGATTTGTAATGCTTCTCAACAGACTACTCTGCTTCGGCTGTACCGTTATCCCAAGCACTAAGGTATGGTTGCTTCCTGTCACATTGATAATATGATCTCCTGAATAGTTGGCAACCAGCGCGTCATACACACTAGGTTGCAGGTTCGTAAACTGAACGTTCCCCTTTTGATCTGCCGCTACTTGTCTGATTTCCTGTTTTTGTTGAGTAGCGATAATGAGCAGAGGAAGCGTGATTCCTAAAAACAAGAGACCAAGAACTGATAAGAGCGATTTTGCTCGCATAGAAAGACGATATATTCACTATAGCATGTTCCTCTCAAAATTGGCGCTCATTTGCCTACTCTGATCCTCAGTTCTTTTTCCGAAGAATTAAAAGAAACAAAATATGTCAAAGCGTTATGGTTGCGAAGTTACCCTGAAGAAGGTAAATGTTGCCGTATCACTGCCAATGTTGGAGAATATACCGCAAGTTCCAGAACTGAGTGACGTATCGGTAACAGTAATCATCCAGTTCGCTGGTTCTGAGGTGCCTGTCTGCCACACTTTTGCATACAATGTTGTTCCCTGCGCACGCATGCGAATGGAATAGGACGTATTGGGAAGAGCAGTGAATGTGATTGACTTGAGTACTGTGTCACTGCCTGCTATATGTTTCTTCAATTGGAAATTCTTTCCGTCAATAAATGTTTTATAGAAATTGCTACTATTCTGAAAACGAAGCATGCCTCCGAAACGTTCTGTATTAAACCCCGTGAGAGAACCGGACAGGAGCACTTCAGCATCAGAGACTGATGGACCAAGTAGAGCAGTGGAAGAAGAAGCATTCGTTATGTGTCCGCTAGTATTCACTATGCTGTAATTTCCATTTGTACTTGCATCCCCCATCCAGGTATTTATCCCGTCACTTGCCCTTCCCCAAAATGTCTGGTTGGGTCTGACAAATGTATCTTGTGCGATAATACTATTTATCGGAGTGGGAGTCGGTGTCACGCTACCTGTAGGAGTAGGTGTAGGCGTAAATGTAGGCGTTGACGTTGGGGTGGGAGTTGGTGTTGGGGTCGGCCCCCCGCTGCAATTCCTTAAAGGAAGTACCAACGGTGGATTATGCACCTGAGAAAAATCAAGCTGTGTCGATAGATCTCCCGCGGAAACGTCTCGTGTGCCAAGAGAAGAAAGACCGAACGTTTGTTCCGCAAATTTCAGTACACTGGCAAATTCTAATGAGACATGACTGACATGAGAATTTCCCGGATTGTCCGTTGCGTATGCATATGGTGAGATGATGATATATGGTACGCGAAAACCGTATCCGAGCTGATCGATATTATTCGGAGCCACATGGTCATAAAATCCTCCGAAATCATCCCATGTTAACACAATAACTGTCGATGGCCATGCAGGAGACTGCATGATTGTGTTGATTTTATCAATTGTCCAGTTTTCTCCTGTACAGGTGCTTGCCGGAGGATGTTCACTGTCTGCGGTAGGAGCAACAAGCCAGCTAAATTGCGGAAGTTGATTATTTGTCACATCTGTATCAAATTGCTGCCATGAAACATCGTTACTCCCCCATACCGAACCGTTCCTGTCCTGCTTAAACGTATCCAAACTGTTCCAGATATACCCTGATTCACCTTGCACCGGCGCGTAATATTTCCAGGATATACCCGCGTTTGTCATGATATCAGCGAGTGTATTCAGGGTAAAGCAAGGATAGACTTTTGAGCCGTTCAATAGTTGGACGGTTGCAGTTGAGGGAGAATCACATCCCCACGTACCGCCGCTGGAAGGATTACCAATTGCGCTGTGTGCAGCATCTACACCGCTTGCACCGGCAACGGTATACATATGATTGGGATAACTCGGACCCCTAAGTGATGAAAAAGAATTGTCATTCAATACAAACTGTTGTGCCAGTTGCCAGTAATTCGGAATAAGACTTTGCTCTGCCTCAACATAACACGGATAAGGCGAAGAACCGCATCCGGACTCGCCATGATTAAAATTATCCATTGCGCCGTTATCATAATCTGTTTTTGCTGTACTGAACATATGAGAATAGTTTTGGATTGTGTCGGTGAGTTTATTCAGCGAAATTGTTTTTACCACGCCGTTCACTTTGATTTTTCCGGTTGTTGTTCCGTTGACAGCGGGAAATTGTCCAAAGTAGCTATCAAAACTTCGATTTTCTTTAATAATAAAAACAATATGCTGAATTGGTGTCGCTGCTGAAGCACGGGAAGAAGATTTTAGCATATGCTGCAAAAGAAATGTTCCTGCCAAGAGAAGAAAAACTACTCCTAATGCAGGAAAAAAGAATTTTCTTTGACGAAAAAGAAGAACTATCAGCTTCTTATGAGACGATGGAGAAGATTTTTTCCCTTGAGTACTTTTCCTTTTTTTCATTATAAAAAGCAGGATTTAGAGTATCATAGCATATAGTATGCAATTGCAGCAGATTTTAGCTATATTATTGGCTCTTGACAAGGAATATAAAAATCACTTCTCGTACAGAACTACCCTCAGCAATTGAAAACAACCGGTGAGACGATAGTAAAATCAAACGCACTCCCATCTCACCCAGTTTTCCTCGATTTAATTGTCACTTCCCGCCAAGAGTAAATTTTTCAAAATAAACCACACACAAATATACCATCAGGAGCTAAGCTTATTAGCCTGAAGACTATTGAAATTGATGGCACGACACAGAACCAACTGCAAATAAGCTACGCACTGGTAAGAATTCTAACTCCGTTTTCAGTTACCGCGACAGTCCGTTCAAAAAGCCCTGATAAACTTCCATCTTCTGTCACAATTGTCCATCCATCTTTTTTGTACGCTATATGAGAACTTCCCATGTTGTAAATCACTTCGATCGCAATTGTCATACCTTCTTTGAGAAGCGGCGTTTTCTCAATAGGGCGGGCAAGGTATCCTGGAATTTCCGGATCTTCATGTAATTCATATCCAACACCGTGTCCGATAAGTTCCCGTGTTACACCATAACCTGCTCCATCCTCAACAATCATTTGAATTGTTTTGGAGATGTGGCCTACTCGATTTCCTGGTTTTACCTGCTTGATTGCAAATTCCAATGCCTTTTTCCCTGTGTCTAAAAATTGTATGACTTGTGCAGATGCATGCGCTTTACCCCCAACAATAATTGTTTCGGCCATATCTGTTTGCAATCCTTCAAAAATAACACCGCAGTCAACGCCAAACACATCACCGTTTTTCAATACGTAATCTGTAGGGATACCATGGACAATGACATTATTTGTTGACGCACAAATAGCGTGATGATACCCAGGAACGTGTTGAAATGCCGGTTCGCCACCCTTTTCCCTGATAAGCTTTTCTGCTAATGCGTCAAGCTCTAGTTCACTCACCCCTGGCTTCGCCTGTTCAGTAATAGCAAAAACTGTCTCTGCCAATATTTTTCCACCTTTTCGCATTGCGGCAATTTCTTGAGGCGTCTTGAGAGAAATCATTGCTTTCTCCTTTCAATTTCTTTGAGTATTTTTTCTACTGTTTCTTCTTCAGAAAGATTTGAATCATCCAGGACAAAATATCCGTATTTTTCTGGTTCCAGCACTAACGGATCCGCTTCTCTATGCGTATCACGATAATCCCTTTCTTTGGTATCCTTAAGCATTTGTTCAAATGAAATCCCTGTATTTTGTTTTCCACCCATCTGTTCATATCGTCGTTTTGCCCGAACTTCAGGCGTTGCTGTTAAATAGATTTTGAGAAACGCGTCAGGTAAAATTCGTGTTGCTGCGTCCCGTGCTTCTGCAATGACAACAAACCCTTTTTCCATCTTTTCTTTTGCAATGCTTCGTTGCCTCTTGACCATTTCCTGTCGCACCTGGGAAATCGCAGCAACTTTTGCAACAGATTGTGTCACATCCCGTTTTTTGATCCGTTCAGTAATATCTTCTCCGTTCATATACGTTGTTGCATTATCCAGGGTAAAGGTGATTGTCTGCAATGCGACAAGCACCTTCTCTTTATCGCTCACTGGAATATTGTGTTGCAAACAATACAGCGTCAAACCCCGATACATTGCCCCTGTGTAGAGATGAAAACCATGGAGTTTTTTTGCAATGAGTGCGGCAATTGTCCCTTTCCCTGCTGCAACCGGACCATCAATTGCTATTGCATATCCATTCATGAAGTTTATTATTTAATAGCTTTCAGTATCTGCTGGTGAATGTCATCAATACGCTGTTCACCGTCAATTTCAATAAGAAGACCTTTTTTCCGATAGTAATCCATAACAGGTTCTGTATATTTATGGAACAAATCAATTCGTTTACGTACTGCGGCAAGCGTTTCATCTTCTCTGTCTACGCTGCCACGACTGGAAAGGCGCCATAATGCTTCTTTATCTGAAACTTTCAGATAAATCGCTTTGGTAATACCGTTATGAAATTCTTCTGCTTGCTTCACTGTTCTGGGAAATCCATCCATGATGTAGCCGTTTTGGTATTCAGGACGCGACAGGTAATCCTGGACAATTTCCAGCGTTTTTATGTCCGGGATTAAATACCCTGCATTGATAGTTTCCTTAATATACCGCCCAAGTGGTGATTTTTCTTTCGCCATCTCACGAAAAATATGCCCTGTTGAAAGGTAAGGAATATGCAATACGTCATGCAGTAAATTTCCCTGCGTTGATTTGCCGGCTCCTTGAATACCGATAAGAATAATTTTCGTTGGCTTAGAATTGGTCATAGTTTCGCATCACTAGCTGTGCTTCAAGCCCTTTCACTGTTTCTAGAATAACAGAAACGATAATCAGAATACTTGTACCGCCTAAAAGCAATGTCTGAATACCGGTTAATGTTTTGGCAATGGTCGGAAAAATCGCTACAATTCCTAGAAATAATGCACCAACCAGAGTAATCCGCGTTAAAACAGTGTTCAAAAAGTTTGCTGTCGGCGTTCCGGGGCGAATGCCGGGGATAAATCCCCCATACTTTTGTATTTCCTCTGCAATTTTTTTCGGATTAAAAATAATTGCCGTATAAAAATAGGTGAAACCAACAACAAGGACAAAGTAAATAGCGTTATATAAAAACTGATTTGGATCAAACCACACCGCAATACCTGTTGCTAAGTTGTGAAGAACAGGATTTGTGGAAGTGGCAAAATAGTTACCGAGAAGGGATGGAATCAATACCAGCGAAACGGCAAAAATAATCGGAATAACACCTGCCTGGTTAAGGCGAAGTGGCAAATGAGTATTTTGTCCACCATACATTTTATTACCGCGAACCCTTTTTGCATAGTAAATCGGCACTTTTCTCACTGCTTCGTTAATCGCAACTATCGCAGCAATAACAATTAAACCAAGAACCGCAAAGAAGAGCACATTGACAAAATTCTGTCCGCTTGTTGTTGAAGCAGTCTGCGTAATTACCACCGGTAACCGTCCGATAATACCGGCAAATATCAGGAGCGAAATACCGTTACCAACGCCTCTTTCTGTGACAAGCTCACCAAGCCAAACGAGCAGCATTGTTCCTGCAGTCATAGTGACAACGAACCCGACAAGCTGGAGCGGAGAGAGAGAAGTGACAAGGTTCTGACTCTTCAATAAAGCAAACATACCAACCGCCTGCAGTGCTGCAAGCGGAACAGTCAGAAGGCGGGTGTATTGATTGATCTTCTGTCTGCCTTGATCACCCTCTTTGGAAAGTGCTTCAAGTTGTGGAAAAACCATTGTTAGCAATTGCAAAATAATGCTGGCATTAATATACGGATTGAGCCCAAGTCCCATGACAGAAAAGTTCGCAAGCGTTCCTCCGGAGAAAATATCAAGAAGGCCAAGGAATTGGTTTTGAGCAAAAAGATTTTTCAGTCCTGCAACATCAACGCCGGCAACCGGAATATGAGCAAAAAAACGAAAGATGATAAGAATTGCTGCGGTAAAGAGGATTTTATTGCGGATTGACTCCACCTGAAAACTTCTTTTGAAAATAGTGAGAAAATTATTCACGTGAGTTATACCTCGACTGTTCCGCCTGCTTTTTCGATTTTTTCCTTTGCGATTTTGGAAACCGGCAATTTTACCCTCAGCGCTATTGATAAGTCACCATCTCCTAGAATTTTCACGGTACGATATTTAACATTTTTTGCCGTAATAATTTTTTTCTCGATAAGCACTTTTGTATCAACAACTGTCCCTTTTGGTAACCCATTGAGTTTTTCAATGTTTACCGACAATGGTTTTTCCTGGAGTGAATAATTGCGCATTTTACCCCGAAGGAGTGGTAAACGTTTCACAAATGCAAGTGACCCACCGCTATAACGGGTGTACGGAATTGTCCGTCGTGCTTTTTGTCCTTTTGTACCACGGCCCGACGTTTTGACCCGGCCGCTGCCATGCCCTTGACCGACTCGCCGTTTTTTTCTGTCAGTAATTTTTGGTAATTGTGAAATATTCATATTATTTTCTTTTTTACTGTTTCCTGTCTTGCGCTACGCTTTCTTGCCCATACCTGTATTCGCGTGAGCGCTTCTATTGTCGCGTACACATTACTTGCTTTGTTATCTGAACCCAGTACCTTTGATGAAATATTTGCAATACCTGCTGCTGCAACAACACTTCGTACCGCGCCTCCTGCAATAATCCCACTACCAACAGGGGCTGGCTTGAGCATTACTTTTGCCGCATCTTTCTTGACAATAATATCGAAGGGAATCGTCCCACCTTTTACAATCGGAACATCTATCATGTGCTTTTTTGCAACAACAATTGCCTTTTTGATAGCAGAAGACACATCTGCTGCTTTTGCATGACCAACCCCAACTTTTCCCTTTTTATTCCCCACAACGGTAAGAGCTGCAAAACTTACTTTATTGCCTCCCTGTGTTTTTTTGGAAATCCGATTAATCTGGATTACCTCTTCTGCAAATTCTCCTTGTCCACTTCTGTCTGCCATATTAGAATTCCAATCCTCCCTCCCGCACGGCATCTGCTAATGCCTTCACGCGTCCGTGATATTTGTACATTCCTTTATCAAACACAACGTGTTTTACTTTTTTACTCAGTGCTTTCTTTGCAAACTCAAGTCCCAATGCCTTTGCCTTTTCTGTTTTTGTCCCTTTTGTACCCAATGTTTTTTCAGACAAACCAAGAATAGTTTTTTGCAAGGTGTCATCAATAATTTGTACTGCAAGATGAGCATTTGAGCGATACACGGATAACCGTGGCAATGTACTTACCCTACGAATGTTGTGTCGAATGCGTTTTGCCCGTTTTTGTTTTTGTATTGTCTTCATATTATTTTGTTCCAACTGTTTTTGCAGCTTTTCCTGCTTTTCTCCTGATATGCTCTCCAACATATTTAATGCCTTTGCCTTTATATGGTTCGGGTTTTCGTACTGCGCGTACTTTTGCCGCAACATCTCCTACAAGCGCTTTATCGATACCGGACACAACAATAACATTTTCGCTCACAGCAAAAGTAATACCTGCAGGCGCCTGTATTTTGACCGGATGTGAATAACCAACAGACAATGTTAATTCCTGTCCATTTGCGTTTGCTCGATAGCCAACACCGGAAAGCTCGAGACGTTTCTCAAACCCTGTTGCGACACCTTTTACCATATTGGCAAGCAGGGCGCGTGATAATCCATATAGAGCTTTTGTTTCTTCCTGTGTCTTTACTTCCTGGGAAATTGAAATTAAATTATCAGCAACTTTTGCCGTAATACCTTTCGGAATAGCAAATTGCAACTGTCCTTTTGGCCCACTGACTCGCATGATTTGATCCGCAAGTATTGCGGTAACGCCTTGTGGAATTACAACTGGTATTTTTCCTATTTTTGACATATTACCAAACCGTAAAAAGCAGTTCGCCTCCCAAACCCTTTTGCGATGCCTCCTTTCCAGTCATTACGCCTTTATTTGTTGAAACAACCGTGATGCCAATACCTTTCCCTTTTAAACGCGCTCCGTCAAGAGCTTTCGCGTATTGACGAAGCGATGGTTTTGATAGAATTTTTACGTCTGTAAGTACTGGTAAGCGCTTGTCATAGGTAATCTCTGCAACGAGTACTCTTTTCTTATCAATCGTTTCCTCTGTAACTTGCTGCAAAAATCCCTCATGAATCAATACACGACACATTTCTTTTGCCAGCTTTGCGTATGGCAATATAACGGTGCGGCGGCGGGCAAGCGAAGCATTCTTTATCCGAATAAGTACATCTGATACAACGTATGCCATAGTTACCAACTTGCCTTCAAGACCCCAGGCAATTCTCCTTTCAGGGCGAAACTACGAAAACAATGTCTGCACAATCCAAATCTTCGCATATATGCCCGTGACCGTCCGCAAATATTGCAACGATTATGCTCACGAGTCATAAATTTTTGTTTGTGTTTAAATTTAACTATATCTGATACTTTTGCCATATTACTTTACAAACGGCATACCTGTTGCTTTCAACAGTGCATACGCTTCCTTTCTGTCTTTTGCTGATGTCACTACGCAAATCTCTAGTCCCTGTACCCGATCAATCTTTCCTGTATCAACTTCGGGAAATACCGTATACTCGGATAATCCCAATGTGTAATTTCCCTTTGTGTCAAATGATGTATTGTTTACCCCCCGGAAATCTTTTACACGTGGCAGAGCTACGTTAACAAGCTTACTGTAAAAATCACTCATTCGTTTTCCCCGCAATGTAACAACAAGGCCTATTTTATCACCCTCTCGTAGTTTAAAGCTAGAAATGGATTTTTTTGCCGTTGTCACTTTTGGTTTTTGCCCGGTAATCATCGTTAGCACGTTTTCCGCAACGTCTAATGCTTTCTCTCCATCTGCTTTTTTAATACCAATATTAACGACTATCTTTTTTAGCCTTGGTATTGCCATTACATTAGTAATTTTTAAATCTTCTTGTAATTTTTTTGTCGTATCGTTTGTCATATTAGATGGTTGCTTCGCATTTTTTGCAAATACGCATTTTTTCCTTTCCTTCTCCTTTGTACCCGACGCGCGTTATCTTTTTGCACTTCGGACAGATAAGACGTACATTGGCAATGGGCAACGGCTTGGTAATTGTTATAATTTCCGATTGCTGTCCCTGCTGACGACCTTTCATATGCCGTTTATATTGATTTACCCCATTTACCAATACTCTATATTCCTTCGTAAACACTTTCTCAATTTTTCCTGTTTTTCCTTTGTCTTTTCCTGTTACCACTCTCACTTCATCATTTTTTTTTAGTTTCATAGCGAATGCTCCTTTATACCACTTCTACTGCCATAGATGCAATTTTTGCAAATCCCTTATCTCGCACTTCCCGCGCAACTGGTCCAAAAATACGCGTACCACGGGGATTTTTATCTTTCATGGAATCAATGACAACAGCTGCATTATCAGAAAAACGAACGTATGAACCGTCTTTTCGCTTTACTTCTTTTCTGCTTCGTATTAACACTGCCTTTACGATCTCTCCATCTTTTACCTGTCCTGTAGGAGCAGCTACCTTTACGACGCAGTTCATGATATCACCGATATATCCGTATTTTCGCTTTGAACCGCCAAAAACATGGATTACCATCAAAGATTTTGCGCCACAATTATCTGCAACGTGCAGTATACTTCTGTGTTGTATCATTGTTTTTCCTCCATAACTCGAAAGAATTTCTTTTTTGCCATTGGCTTCATTCCAACAATGCTCACCGTATCACCAATCGCGTATTGTTTACTACCGCTGTCAACTAAAAACTTTTTGCTTCGTTTCATCAGTTTCCTGTACATCGGATGCGCTATCTTTCTTGTCACTTCAACAACAATTGTCTTCTGCATGTTGGCTGAAACAACTTTTCCTTGTAAGATTTTAGCCATTTTTTACCTCCTTCATATGGTATTTTGTTAATAGTCGCGCAATTTCTTTCCGCTTGAAAAAAATTACCCGTGTATTTTTTAATTTTCTCATTTGTTTGTCAAGATTAAGCTTAAACAACTCTTCCCGTACTGTTGCAAGTGCTGCTTTTGCATCATGTTGTTCTGTTTTTTCAGTCTTCTTAGCCATCCTTATAAATCCTCCTTCGCAATAAACCGTGTTTTTACCGGTAATTTATATGCTGCGAGCTTCAAAGCCTGGTGAGCTATATCTTTAGTCACACCGCCCATTTCAAACAGCATCCGTCCTGGTTTCACTGTCGCAACATATTCGTATACTTCACCCTTTCCTGACCCCATACGTGTCTCCGGTGGCTTCTTGGTAATCGGTTTATCCGGAAAAATCCGTATCCATATTCTGCCACCCCGCTGGGTAAAGTGGGTAATGGCGCGGCGTGCCGCTTCGATTTGCCTGCTTGTTACCCACGCTGTCTCTAGCGACTGCAAACCGAACTCACCGAATGAAATTGCTGTTCCTGCATGCGCTGTTCCTTTCATGACACCACGCATTTGCTTGCGATATTTGACTCGTTTTGGCGCTAACATTACTTTGCTCCTTCTGTACTCTTTTGGTTAATCCACACTTTCACACCAATGTACCCTTTTTTTGTCAAAGACGGATAACTCGCAAAAGTAATCGGCTCGCGAATTGTCGAAAGAGACACTTTACCAAGATGGATTTTTTCACGTCTTCCGATTTCTGACCCAGCGATTCTGCCAGCCAACATAATTTTGACACCCTTTGCGCCTGCTGTCATAACCCGTTCGGCATTCTGATTTAATACGCGCTTATAGGGCAACCGTTTTGCCAACTGTTCTGCGATATTTTTCGCAACCAAATATGCGTCAAGATTAGGTTCTTTAACAGGCTCAACACGAATTTCAATCCTCGGCGCATTTTTTCCTGTTTTTTTCGCATCTGTCTTTGACAGTAAAGATAGAATAAACTTCTTCAAATCCTCAAGCCCAGTACCCGCACGTCCGATAACCATACCAGGACGGGAAACAAAAACAATAATCTTAATACTGTTTATTGACCGCTCAATCTCGACGCGTGCAACACCAGCAAATTTTAGTTTTTCCAATAACGCACTGCGTAATGTGTAGTCCTCAAGAACAATATCTTTATAGTTTTTCTTTGCAAACCATCTGCTCTCCCAGTTGTACAGTATGCCCAAACGCAGTGCTTGCGGATTTACTTTTTGTCCCATATTACTTTACCTCCTCCTTTTTCTCAGTCAATACCACTTTTATGTGACTTGTTCTCTTTTTATACGGCCTAGTACGACCTCTTGTTGATGCATGGTATCGCTTGAGGAATGGGCCTTCACCAATTTCCAGCTTTGCAATTATCAACGTATCTGTTGCAACTTTTGCATTGTGCTTTGCATTGGCAACAGCACTTTGCAAGACTTTGCGAATGGGATATACACCATGCTTATTAGTTACCGCAAGCACATGCAAAGCATCACGTACAGACTTGTTACGGATACTATCTGCAACAAGACGGACTTTCCGTGTGCTTACTTTTATCGCTTTTGCTTCTGCTGTTATTTCCATAATTACTCCTTATGTTTTACTGATTTCCCGCGCAACAATGCGCCCGTGACTTCGGAATGTTCGTGTCAATGCAAATTCGCCAAGCCGGTGTCCAACCATTCCTTCTACAACAAACACACTGATATGAACACGTCCGTTATGTACGCCAATCGTGTGTCCGACAAATTCCGGTGGAATTTGACTTGCACGTGCCCATGTTTTGATAACAGTTCTCTCTCCTGTTTCTTTTTGCTTCAAAACTTTTTTCAATAGTTTTTCGTCAATATATGGTCCTTTTTTTAGTGATCTACTCATAGTTACTTCGTTACTTCTTTCTCCTTTGCATAATGTATTTATTGGAATACTTTTTTGGTCGCCTTGTCTTACCAACAGCAGGACGCCCTGCATAGGTTTTTGGTGTATTCATACCTATACCGCTTCTTCCTTCCCCTCCACCATGCGGGTGGGAACGAGGATTTTGTGCAACACCTCGCACTTTTGGTCGCCGTCCCATAAGTCGTGCCCGTCCTGCTTTTCCAATTACTTCGTTTTTATGATCAATGTTCCCGACTTGCCCAATCGTCGCATACCCCTCTTGCGAAACTTTTCGAATTTCACCGCTGGGCAATTTAAGATGCACATAATTACCTTCCCGTGCTGCCAGCGTAATTGCAACTCCTGCTCCCCGTCCAAATTGCCCGCCTTTTCCCGGAGTTAATTCCACATTATGAACCATCGTTCCTACTGGAATTAATCGCATTGGCAGTGCGTTTCCAACTTTTATCTCTACTTTCTCTCCTGCATGAACTTTATCGTTTATCGCCAAACCAACAGGTCTGAGTATGTATCGTTTGTCGCCATCCGGATAGGTAACAAGTGCAATTTCACATGTTCTATTCGGATCATATTCGATTGCAATAACTTTACCCGCGATCATTTTATCACGTTTATAGTCAATTGTCCGGAACATCCGTTTCTGCTGACCTCCTTGATGACGAACGCTTACTTTTCCAGTCGCATCCCTCCCTGAATTTTTCTTTTTAATTGTTTTTAGTTTTTTCATATGTGTTTTATGCAACATTTTCGAACAAGGTAATCTTTTGTCCTGCTTTAATGGTTACAATTGCTTTTTTCCAATGTTGCCTTTTCTTCTCAACCCTGCGTACACCTGTCCGTATCGATCCACCTTTATTGTTCATAGTCGCAACAGCAAGAACATCAACGGTAAAAAATTTTTCAACAGATGCTTTTATATCCTGCTTGGTTGCCGTATTTGCAACATGAAACGTATATTTTCCCTTTCCTGCCTGATTCATTGATTTCTCCGTAATGATGGGACGGATAATAACATTTTTCATATTATTTTTTCCCTCCAAATGTCTGCTCGAGCGTCGAAATTGCATCCTTCATAAGGATAATTTTTTTCGCATCCAGTACGATATAGGTGTTAATTCTATTTGCTGCCTGCACGGTCAAATCTGCAATGTTATTTGCAGCGCGAAATACTGACTGAACGTTTTTGTCCATCACGAGAAGTGTTCTCTCTTTATTCCGTCCAATTTTTTGCAGTGCCTGTGCCATAATTTTTGTTTTTGGCTCAAGTTTTTCAAGCCCTGCAACAAGAATAATATCTCCTGCTTGCAATTTTGTGGTCAATGCCGAAAATAGCGCTTTTCGCTTCATTTTTGTTGGCATAGTAAGCGAATAATCCCGTGGTTTTGGACCATGCGCAATACCTCCTTTGACAAAAATCGGAGCTCTGATTCCACCATGTCGCGCCCTTCCTGTCCCTTTCTGTCGGTAAATTTTTCGCGTTGAACCTTCTACTTCTCCACGCGTTTTGGTTGAAGCAGTGCCTTTTCGTTGGTTCATTAAATGAACTCGTACTGCTTGTGCCATCAGTCGAGCATTTACCTTTGCGGCAAAAATGTTTTCCGGTAATGCCATTGTTTCAACGGTTTTTCCGGAGGTGTCGACAACTGTCATCTCAGGAGAAGTTGCTTTTTTTGCTGTCCTTGAAGTAGCTTGGACAGTTGCCTGAATAACAGCGGTATGCTTTTTAGTAGGTATTACTTTCTCTACGGCTTTCTTTTTTGAAACACTTGTCGCTTTTGTTTTTGTTTGTTTCTTCGCTTCTGCCATGTTACTTTTCTCCCTCTACAGTATCTGGTTCTACTACTTCAGATATTTCTTCTTTCGTTTTTCCCTTTTCTTCCGCTTTCTCTTCTTGTAATAAAGGAACAAACTTTTTGTTTGTCCCTCTTTTTATTACTGTCAATAAACTCCCTATTTTACCTGGCACAAGTCCTGCAATAAAAAGCGTGTTAGCGCTGATACCGGCAACAGTCAAATGTTTTACTGTCACCTGTTCATTACCCATTTTTCCTGCCATCCGCTTTCCTTTATACACCCGTCCTGGTGTCGTTGTTTGACCGATAGAGCCCGGAGCCCGCTCTCTATCCGATTGTCCGTGCGTTCGCGGACCGCCTCGAAAGTGATACCGTTTAACCCCTCCGGCAAATCCTTTTCCCTTGGAAGTTCCATGTACATCAATGATATCTCCTGGTTGTAACGCAGCTACAAGCTCAATCTTCTCTCCAACAGTAGGTAAGTTTTCCCCGTCAGCAACACGAACCTCTCTTAAAAAGCGAGGAGCTTTTTCTAGTAAAGCTCCTTTTATATGTCCTTGCAGTGGTTTATTCATTTTCTTATTGTGTCCATATCCAAGTTGCACTGCCCAATACTTGTCCTTCTCCTTCGTACGAATCGCAATAACGGGATTCGCCTCAACTGAGACTATCGTCACAGGAAGCCGTTTTCCGTCTTGACGGAACTTTTGTGTTTGCCCCTGCTTTATTCCTAAAATTGCTTGCATAGAAAACAACAAAAAAAGCGGCCATCAGGCCACCTTCTTTCCCGAAGATTTCCCCTGATGCTACTCTTTCACCACTCCTCCTTGGTTGAGCTGGATCATGTGTAAGCGAATTGTATCAAAACAGCAAGAAGTCTGCAAGAGGAAAGGAAAGACAGTATAATACGTGCATGCTGCAACATATAAAGCATTTTCTCTACTTTCCTGTCGCTTCATATTTTCGCTTTTTTGCTTCGATACAACTACATAGATGGCATCCAACTGTTATTGTGGCAACCGGCTCGAGCGGGAAGACAACCTTATTGCACCTTATTGAAGCACAGCTTGGACACAAAGCACGGTATTCACATCATGCAAATAGTATCTACGGCATTCCATTTGACATCCTTGGTTTATCGAGAAAATCCCTCACACGGATTGAATGGCTGTATTTGTTTTTTGCCACGCCATTTAGAGCTTTTCGAAAACCGTACAGGGAACCGTTATATGTTGTGGAAGCAGACGCTGATAGGCCGAATGAGGCAAAATTGCTTGCATATTTTCTCAAACCGGCAGTAACACTTTGGACAGGTGTGAGCAAAACGCATACCATGAACTTCGACGCATTGGTAGAAGCAAAAAAGTTTTTGTCGGTTGAGGACGCTATCGGATACGAATTTGGATATTTTGCACAAACGACAAAGGACGTGGTAATTGCAAACGGCGAAAATATACAGGTTCTTAATGAAATCAAAAGAACGCGTGCCCAAAAAATCTTCACAACAAAACATGACCTAAAGCAATATCAACTTACGAAACGAACAACGACATTCCGCATAAAAGAGCAAACGTTTGTTTTGCCCTTTTTGCTTCCCGAGGAAACATATATGTCTTTGGCGATGGTTAGAGAACTTTTGCTCCTTCTCAACCTACCACTTGATCCATCTTTTCGCCTCCTGACTCTACCTCCAGGGCGCAGTTCTGTTTTTGCAGGCATCAAACAAACAACCATTATTGATTCCTCATATAACGCAACCCCTGAAGGGACAAAAACAATACTTTCACTCTACACAAAATACCCTGCAAAAGAAAAATGGGCAGTATTAGGAGACATGATAGAACTAGGGGGTGAGGAGAAAGAAGAACATGAAAAGCTTGCAGAAGAAATCGCAAAGGGAAATTTTGATAAAATCATTCTCGTTGGTACTCGCGTTACAACCTACACATACCCTGTTTTGCATGCTTTGCAACCTGTGTTACCAGTTGTAACATTTGAACAGCCAAAAGATGTACTTGTTTTTTTGCTGCAAGAAATAAAGGGAAATGAGACAATACTCTTTAAAGGCGCACGGTTTTTAGAAGGAATTATTGAGCACCTGCTTATCGATAAAAGGGATTTTGCAAACTTGTGTCGTAGAGAAAAGATATGGCACATACGAAGAAAACAATGGAGATTATAAACACAGTATAATATATTGATTAATCACCTATGAAAAAAATATTTTTACTTCACGGTTGGACATATTCTCTGGAAAAATGGCAGAATTGTATATCGCGATTACAAAAGGCAGGATATGACATTATTGCGCTACGCGTTCCTGGACTTACGACCACAATTGACAAAGCATGGGAACTCAATGATTATGTTTCCTGGTTGCATGCTATTCTAGCAAAAGAAAAAGGAAAACCAATCCTTATCGCACACTCCAATGGCGGACGTATTGCTATTGCATTTGCGGCACAATATCCCCATATGGTAGAAAAGCTTATTTTAATTGACAGCGCAGGTATTTATCATAAGGAAATTCCAATTCTGATAAAACGATTTGTCTTTAGTAAGCTTGCCCGTGCAGGAAAGCTACTTACCTCTTCCAAAGAAATACAGCACATATTCTATAAACTTGTCGGAGAACATGATTATCTAAACGCCCCATCATTGTCTGTACGCCAAACTCTACGTAACCTAATTGCAATTGACTGCACACCATATCTGACCCGGCTGAGAATACCAACACTTATCATTTGGGGAGAAAAAGATACTATTACGCCACTTCGTGATGGGGAACTTATGAAAAGTTTGATACAACAGTCTAAACTTGTTATCGTGAAGAACTCACGACACGCTCCGTACCATACACATACACAAGAAGTTGTTGATGTGATTGTGAAAGAACTGCAGCATATATGAGTATTTTTAACTCGCTCGGATCAAATTATGATTTTCGTTCTGCATTACAAACGCTTTTTCAAAGAAAAGATTTTTCTGCAAAACTCACTACACTTCTTGAGAAAGAATACAACGGGAAAGCTGTACTCGTCTACAAAGGGAGAGAAGCGATACTCCTATCACTGCAATTACTACAGATGCCAAAGGGTA
Organism: Patescibacteria group bacterium; assembly: GCA_035946335.1. Taxonomy (GTDB): domain Bacteria; phylum Patescibacteriota; class Microgenomatia; order Levybacterales; family UBA12049; genus PRDT01. Next base: position 149,343 of record DASYZL010000006.1, read on the forward strand.
CACAGGTTGCAATCAATGGTTTTACCTGTTTCGCAGTATATAACGCTGTGACAAACGCCGGTTATTCACCGGTTCTGTTGGATATTGAAAAAACATTGTTGCATTTTTCTGCTGAGATACTGGAAAAAGCAATAAAACAATTCCCGTCTCTCAAAGTAGTTATCATCCAAAATACACTCGGGATTGCATGTGACATAGAAAAAATTGCTGCGGTTTGCACAAAACATAACCTTATCCTCATAGAGGATCTAGCACATAGTGTCGGACTATACTATGCAAACAGGAAAGAAGCGGGGACAATTGGCGATTTTGTTACCCTGTCATTTAGTCAGGATAAAATGATTGACGCAGTTTCGGGAGGAGCCTTGGTTATCAGGAATAAAACATACCATACGCTTCCACATGTTCCTTTTAAGAAAGTGCCGAGTTCTCAACAGTTGAAGGACAGATGGTATCCGTTCCTAACCTATTGCATAAGAAAAAGTTATGATCTGCGCATTGGAAAACTCTTACACAGCTTCTTGAGACAGCTTTCTGTACTCTCACAACCGGTTGGTAACCCGACAGATACTATCCATGCGCTCCCTCGGTGGTACTGCAAACCTATTTATCACGGTTTTCAAAGCCTTGCCCAAAACATCAATCACCGAAAGGCGGTTGCAGGAGTATATGAGCAAATTGACAAAAAAAGTATCGGAAAGAGAGAAATAAAAAGTATTTTTTTGAGATTTCCCTTTTTTGTTGATAACCGTTCTTCACTTATTTCATATCTCAAAAAACATCATGTTTACATTGCTGACATTTGGTATGACAGTCCGATTAGTCCAAAACAATACATACAATATACAAACTATCATGGTGAATGTCCGAATGCAGAAAACATTGCAAAAACGATCATCAACTTGCCAACACACCGGAATGTAAACGCAAGAGATGCACGTGTGATTACAGAAAGGATTACCACATGGCTACAGTCAGCATAAAAGGAGTTACCGATAAAAATGTCTGGGAACAGTTTGTTGCTCACTATGAGGGCGCAAATTTTTTGCAATCGTGGTACTGGGGAGATTTCCACACAGCACTGAATAAAAAGATTGCCAGGACAGGCTTTTACAAAGGTGGAACGCTAACTGGAGTCATGTTAAGTGTTGTCGAGAAAGCAAAACGCGCAACGTATCTGACTGTTCCCGCAGGACCATTGATTGATTGGAATGACAAAAAGACCATTGAGAAATTTGTTGCGGAAATAAAGCGGATTGCGGGAAGAGAAAAATGTTCTTTTGTCAGGGTACGTCCACAATTATTATTAGACGATTTCTCAAAAAACCTTTTTTCTGGACTTGGATTCCGTCCTTCACCTATACACCTTACCGCAGAATTAACATCTCAATTAACTCTTTCACCTTCAGAAGAAACTCTTCTTGCAAACATGCGAAAAGGAACACGGTATGAAATTAACAAAGCAAAGAAAATTGGCATACATATTCAGACAACAAACGAACCGTCTGCGATACAAGGATTCTACGAACTGCAATTACAAACAGCAAAGCGGCAGAACTTTGTTCCATTCTCATATGCCTTTTTACATGAACAGTTTACTATATTTGCGGAAGCGAAAAAAGCCTTATTATATAGTGCATACATGGAAAAAGATCTCTTAGCCCAGGCATTTATTATTTTTTATGGCGAAGAAGCGGCATATCATTATGGTGCAAGCACTGATTTGGGGAGAAAATATCCTGGCGTATATCTCATCCAATGGGAAGCAATAAAAGAAGCGAAAAAACGCGGGTTGAAACGATATAATTTCTGGGGTGTTGCGCCGGAAAAAGAGATAAACCACCGCTTTGCAGGAGTTTCACTATTTAAAAGGGGTTTTGGGGGCAGTGACATTGAATATTTACATGCACAGGATTTTATTATTAATGCTCCAAAGTATGCGGTAAATTATATTATTGAAAAATGGCGCAAGCACTACCGAAGAGTATAACCTCACATCTTTATTTCAATATCTACGCCGGCAGGAAGCTCTAAATGACCAAGACTATCCATTGTTTTTTCTGTTGGAGAAACGATGTCAATAAGTCTTTTGTGGACACGGATTTCAAAATGGTCACGGGCATTTTTATAAATGAATGGAGAAGCCTGCACTGCATAAACCGTTCGGTCGGTCGGAAGTGGTACTGGTCCGACAACTTTTGCACCAGTCCGGATTGCAGTATCCAGAATCTGCTGACAACACGCGTCAATAACGCGTGCATCATATGCTTTGAGTCGTACTCGTATTCTTCCTTTTGGCATAGGCTTTCAAAGAACAAATTTCTTCGTGGTGTGATTATACAATAGAAAGAAATGCTTGTCCAGCAAAACTTTTCTTGACAGATCCTGCTTTTTCTGACTATTATCAAAGAGGGGACAAAAAGGAGGTGAACGTATGGCACGAAAAACAGTCGCAACAATAACACGAAAAACGATGATCATTGTCACTGTTATTACACTTTTTGTTGGTGCACTTTTTGGGTATGAAATCGGAAAAGCAAAATATATTGCAAAAATGGCCTTGGTACAAGGAGGACTCATGCAGCAACTGGAAGATGTAAAATTACAAGTTCAGGCTGTCAGAATGCAAAGCGGATTTATCATGAAGGGCAACAGTATGTATGTTATTAATGCCGGACAAATGATGCTTATGGATAAGAATATGACCCTAAAAGATGGGACAGAAGTAACAACAACAGGGCAAGTAATGATGAAAGACGGCACGACACTATTGATGCAAAATGATCAGGCTCTTACAGCAGACGATAAACTGATAAACGTATCGATGGACTAACTTTTTATGGCGGAAGAAATAGCAACGCTTGCAGGTGGCTGTTTTTGGTGTACTGAGGCAATCTTTAAACGGCTTAAAGGAATCATATCAGTGATCCCTGGATATGCAGGGGGAACGAAAGAGAATCCTTCTTATGATGAAGTTTCTTCAGGGAAAACAGGATATGCTGAGGCAACTCAATTACATTTTGACCCATCGATTATCCCCTATGAAAAAATATTAGACGTATTTTGGCACACACACAATCCAACAACGCTTAATCAGCAAGGCAATGATATTGGTACCCAGTACCGATCTGTTATTTTTTTCCATAATAAACAGCAGAAAGAGATTGCAGAAAGATCAAAAAAAGGTATTGAAAAGTCAGGATTGTATAAAGACCAGATTGTTACCGACATACTGCCCTTTACCACATTTTATTCCGCAGAATCATATCATAAAGACTATTACGATCGAAATCGTGATTACCCCTATTGTACTTACGTCATTGACCCGAAAATTCAAAAACTTATGGAAGAATTCGGAAAAGATGTTAAAGATGAGTATAAGTCGTAAAGTATTTTTTTCTTCAAACTATTCTACGAATTAGTTGATGCGTTTTTCCTTTTTACAACTTTATTCTATTGCTTTTACCAGAGTCAAGTCATAATCAAGAAATCCTAAAGTATGATATAGCGCAATAGCTTTTGAGTTGGCATAGTAAGCAGAAACTCCGATACGGTTACATGTTTCTTTTCTGAATGTTGCTATCAATGCACGATACAAAGCATTTCCAACTCCTTTTCTCCTTTGTTCTTTAAGGACAAACCAATCCTCAATAAATCCCTCTTTATCCAAAATTCTGTATGATTTTTCTTTAATATCGCCGCAAATATAACCAACGAGTTTTCCGTCAAGCTCTGCAACAAAAGTAAAATATTGGGGATCTTCGATAAATTTTTTAGCAAACTCGGCAAGCGTTTTCTCTTTATCTTTTGATTGTATAAAAGGCATAAGAGTTTTTGGAAAAATTTCTTCTTGATCATAGTATAAAGCAAATTGTTGTATGAGAAAGAGCAATTGCTGTTTATCTTTCTTTATTGCTTTACGAATTAACATAAAACCATTATAGCAAACGCATAAAAAAATCCGCATGAAGCGGATGAAAAGGTCTGTAAATAACAAATTTACTTAATAATCTTTGTGATAACGCCTGCACCAACTGTTTTACCGCCTTCGCGGATAGCAAAACGGACGCCTTCTTCAAGAGCAACTGGTACAATCAGTTGGACTGTCATTTTTGTATTATCTCCCGGCATTACCATTTCTGTTCCTGTTGGAAGAGTTACGCTACCTGTTACATCGGTTGTACGAATGTAAAATTGCGGCCGGTAACCGGTGAAAAACGGTGTATGTCGTCCACCCTCTTCTTTTGCAAGAATATATACTTCTGCTTCAAATTCTGTGTGTGGCGTAATGGAACCTGGTTTAACAATAACCTGTCCACGCTCAACGTCATCTTTTTCAATGCCACGAAGGAGCAGTCCAACATTGTCTCCTGCTTGACCTTCATCGAGTTGTTTTCTAAACATTTCAACACCGGTGACAACTGATTGTACTGTGGGACGAATACCGACTAACTCAACTGCCTCATTTACCTTAACAATTCCTCGCTCAATTCTTCCGGTAACAACTGTTCCTCGTCCTTTAATAGAAAAGACATCCTCAACTGGCATCAAGAATGGTTTGTCTGTATCACGAACCGGATCAGGGATGTAGTTATCAACTGCGTCCATAAGGTCAAGAATTTTCTGCTCTGCATCTTTATCGCCTTCGAGCGCTTTCAAAGAAGAACCACGGATTACCGGCACATCATTTCCTGGATATTGATATTTTGTTAACAGTTCACGAACTTCCATTTCTACCAAATCAAGCAGTTCCGGATCTTGCACCATGTCACATTTATTCATGTAGACAACAATTGCTGGTACACCAACTTGCCGAGCGAGAAGAATGTGTTCGCGAGTTTGCGGCATTGGACCGTCTGGCGCTGAAACAACAAGAATTGCTCCATCCATTTGTGCTGCACCAGTAATCATGTTTTTAATGTAATCAGCGTGGCCAGGAGCATCAATATGGGCATAATGTCGTTTTGCTGTTTCGTATTCGATGTGGGTAATGTTGATCGTAACGCCTCGGGCTCTTTCTTCCGGGGCATTATCAATGTCTTCGTATTTTTTCGCTTCTGCTTTTGTTCCCTTTTCTGAAGCATATTTTGCCAAAACAGTTGCAATTGCTGCAGTGGTAGTTGTTTTTCCGTGATCAACGTGACCAATCGTTCCAATATTAACGTGGGGTTTGTTTCGTACGTATTTATCTGCCATAGATTAAAAAAAGATCTCAACTCTTTGTGAGACTGGATGCATCATACATCATTTCTTTTTTTCCGTCAACACCCAAAATGAAAAAAATATATGGTATGATGAGTTGTTTATGCAACTCCTTACAACTTCCGGATGGAAAGATTATGAACTCATCGATTCCGGAAATGAAATGCGTTATGAACGCTTTGGCCCATACAAGACTGTTCGACCTGACCCGCAGGCAATCTGGCAACCCTCACTCAAGGATTGGAGCGATGCAGATGTGCAGTTTATAAGCACAGGTGCAGGCAAAGGAATATGGCAATTTAAACGGCATTTACCGGAAAAATGGCTCATGCACTGGCGTCACCTTGCCTTTTGGACACGACTGACATCTTTTAAACACACCGGGGTATTTCCTGAACAAAATATACAGTGGGAATATATTGAGAAGAAAATAAAACAGTTTCGATCCGCACCAACTATCCTCAATCTTTTTGGATACACCGGTATTGCAAGCTTAGTTGCAGCGGCGGGAGGAGCACATGTTACGCATATTGATGCATCAAAACCTTCTCTTAGCTGGGCGAAGGAAAACCAAGTAGTTGCAAAATTACAAGACAAACCAATGCGTTTCATGCTAGATGACGCTGTAAAATTTGTTGAGCGGGAAATCCGGCGGGGCAACACATATAACGGTATACTCCTTGATCCACCTGTATATGGACATGGTCCTGCGGGACAAATCTGGAAGTTTAGTGAAGATTTTCCTCGCCTGTTACGTTTGTGCAATCAGCTACTTGCTAAACAACCACTTTTTGTTATTGTCAATGCGTATGCAATTTCTTCTTCAAGTCTGATGCTGGAAAATGTCATGCATGATACTTTACCTAAGGGAAACATTATCGTAGGAGAGTTAGCGCTGCAGGAATCATCGTCCAAACGCCTCCTTTCAACTGGTATTTTTGGCAGATGGGAAGGTTTACTTCCGTAAGCAGCTTTGTATATCACTCATTAGTTGTGGCGGAATATTTGTTGCAGAGGTTATACGAGCAAGATCCTGCGGTTTGTATTGCGTTATAACCTTCTGGAGAATGCAATTACATGCAGCCGCTTGAGATCCCAGTACTGTTTTGCAGGTCAGTGCAAATTGCTGTACGAGTTGTGGAGTAAACTGCCCAATTGCCGATACCGACGCTGCTGATTGTTGCATCGATTGCTTGAGGGGGATGGGGGATGGAGAAAGCGGGAGTACAACAGTTTTTGGAATGGCATTTTGATATATTGCGATAAGAAAGAAGGCAACTGCACCAATACACAAAAGTGCAATACCTGCAGTCAAAAAAACAGCCGGCTTATTACTGTCTGTTGTGTGGATGGAGCGTAAACTGGTAAATGTGAGAAAAAAACCAATACCAACAAAAAGCAGCATGAGTAACGCAAAAAGATTCATATATTCATTATCATGCCTTTAAGCAAACCTTGTCAAGAAATCACTGGACCATCACCTGCAGCATTTTATCACCAACCTGAATCTTTTTTACGACATCCATCCCCTGTATTACTTTTCCAAAAATAGTATACGCGTGCGGAAGATTTGGGTTATCAGCAAGCATAATAAAAAATTGGCTGCTATTTGTATTCGGGCCGCGATTCGCCATTGCAACAATACCTTCAAGATACCCTCTCTGGTAACTTGACGCACTTGCATTCAATTCATCATCAAACGTTGGTCCATAAATTGATTCTCCCCCTGTCCCATTACCGTTCGGATCCCCACCCTGAATGACAAATCCCGGAACAACGCGATGGAATATTAATCCATTATAGTATCCTGCTTTTGCGAGTGTTGCAAAATTTATGACGGTTTTTGGTGCGTCATTCGGATACAGTTGGATAACAATATCACCCTTTGCTGTATGTATAGTTGCTGCATTTGCACTGATCCGTGGCAAAGTCGTTAAATCAACCGGTGTAGAGGTAGGAATTGGCGAGGTAGCACTGGTGGGAGTTGCTTGAGAAGTTGTTTGTGGTTGTGAAAGTATATTGGTGTTCTGATCAAGCGGGGAAGTTTTGGAATTATGAGCGAAAAGTGCAATTGCAGTAAAAATTCCTGCAAGAATAATCATAGAAATGATAAGCACCTTTACCATGAGGATTATTGTAGCAGAGAAACATGAGATTGCAACTCACACATGCATTGATAGAGACTAGAATACGGTAAGAAATTATGGTATACTCTGCTTATTCCCAAAGGGGAATTTTTCTTTGCTATGGCAGACCAAACACTTAATCGTCATGCAGAACTGGATAAAATCCGCAATATTGGCATTATTGCACACATTGACGCGGGTAAAACCACAACAACCGAGCGCATCCTTTATTATACCGGACGAACCTATAAAATCGGCGATATTGATGAAGGTAACACCCAAATGGACTGGATGGAACAGGAGAAAGAACGTGGAATTACTATTGTCTCTGCGGCAACAACAACTTTTTGGAAAGACTATCGCATCAATATTATTGATACTCCCGGTCATGTTGATTTCACCGCAGAGGTAGAACGGTCACTTCGCGTCCTTGACGGTGGCATCACAGTCCTTGACGCAGAAGAGGGAGTACAATCTCAATCAGAGACAGTCTGGCGACAAGCAGACAAGTATAAAGTGCCGAGAATCTGTTTTGTGAATAAAATGGATAAACTAGGTGCGGATTTTTTTGCGACGGTTAAATCAATTGAGGACCGTCTCGGCGCAAACCCTGCAATCATGGTAATTCCCATCGGCTCTGAAAATACATACATTGGGAATGTTGATTTACTAACGAGAAAATCCTTTATATGGGGTTCCGATGAGCTTGGCGCGAAGTTTGATGTGAAAAATGAAATTCCGCAAGATTTACAGAAAAAGGTTGAAGAATATCGACAAAAACTGGTTGAAAAAATTGCAGAAACGAACGATATATTGTTGGAGAAGTATTTGGCAGGTGATGAAATTTCTGTGGATGAGTTAAAAAAAGCTCTTCGTGCAGCAGTGATTGCGTATAAACTCGTCCCTATTTATGCCGGTACATCTTTGAGGAATAAAGGCGTGCAACCCCTTCTTGACGCTGTCGTTGATTATCTTCCTTCACCAGTTGATTTGGGCGAAGTAAGAGGGGAAAATCCAAAAACAAACGCAGAAGAAATCAGAAAGTTAACCCCTGAGGAAACAATGTGTGGCCTTGCATTTAAGATTCAGATTGATCCGCATGTTGGAAAACTCACCTACTTTCGCGTATATTCAGGGAAAATGCAAGCAGGATCATATGTATACAACAGCACGAAGCATGTCACTGAACGCATTGGGCGACTGTTACTAATGCATGCGAATAACCGTGAGGAAATTAAAGAAGCGTATGCGGGGGAAATTGTTGCACTTGTTGGATTAAAAGATACCATTACCGGGGATACGCTATGTGATGAGGAATCGCCAATTGTCCTTGAAAAAATTACCTTCCCTGAACCGGTTATTTCTCTTGCAATTGAACCACAAACAAAAGCAGACCAGGAAAAACTCGGCCTTGCGCTCAAACGACTTACCGAAGAAGATCCAACTTTTACCGTAAAAACAAACCACGAAACAAATCAAACTATTATTTCCGGTATCGGCGAATTACAGCTTGAAGTCATGGTTGACCGGATGAAACGGGAGTTCGGTGTTGTTGCCAATGTCGGTGCACCACAAGTCGCATACAAGGAAACAATCAAGCAATCAGCGCAGGGAGAAGGGAAATATATTCGCCAGTCAGGAGGACGGGGGCAATACGGCCATTGTTGGCTACGCTTGGAACCCAAGCCTCGTGGTGAAGGTAATGAATTTGTTAACTCGATCAAAGGCGGTGTTATTCCTGCAGAATTTATTACCTCTGTGCAAAAAGGAGTCAAAGAAACTGAAGAGAATGGTGTCCTGTTAGGTTACCCTGTCGTTGATGCGAAAGTATCTTTGTACGATGGGTCATACCATGAAGTTGACTCATCAGACGTTGCATTTAAAATTGCAGCAAGTATGGCATTCCAGGCAGCGGCAAAAAAAGCAGACCTTACGCTTCTTGAACCGGTAATGAAAGTAGAAGTCACAACGCCGAGTGAATATATGGGAGACATCATTGGTGACTTATCCAGTAAACGTGCGCAAATTCTTGGTACAGAAGAGCGCGCTCGCGCAACAATTATCAATGCGATGGTACCGCTCGCAGAACTGTCAGGATATGCAACGCAACTTCGCAGCATGTCACAAGGAAGAGCAAGTTATTACATGGAACCTTCTCATTACGAGGAAGTACCGAGAAATATCATTGAACAGCTGCTTGCAAAATCTACGTTTACCGGACGGGTGGAGTAAATTCTCTGCATAACCATGAATGTTCAGAAATTCAAAGAGGATATTGTTTTCCAGGAAAATTTAAGAGGATACAACTTCATTTTTCATAGTACGTGGGGACTTTTCAGCTATAATGCTATTGATGCGGGAACGCAGCTTCTTATTGATTCCATGCATATTAACCCATCTGATGTTGTGCTGGATTTGGGCTGCGGATATGGCGCAATCGGTATCGTTGCCGCAAAACTTGCACCACAAGGTCATATTCATATGGTTGATAAAGACTTTGTTGCTGTAGCATATGCAGAAAAAAACGCGGAAGCAAATAAACTGAAAAATTGCGAAGCGTATTTAAGTAATGGCTTCAGTCATATCGATCCGAAGCGAACGTTTCATGTTATCCTTTCCAATCTCCCCTCACACATGAGTAAGGAAGTCTTAAGTATTTTTCTCTCTGACGCGAAAGATCATTTAAAAACCGGGGGAATGATTTCCCTTGTCATTGCATCCCGTCTAAAACATTTCATACAAATTTCACTGCAGGATATCTTTGGCAATTGTGAAATAGTAGCACAGAACAAAACATACATTATGTGCACCGCGATAAAACAATAATTACTGTAAGGTAACGTGGATTCGTGATTGCAATAGATTTGCCGGTGATCCGAGCTGTGTTTTCATCTGCACCTGATACAAATCGTTCCCGCTTCCCAGTTGGACCGGTTGCGAAATAAGATACTGCGGACTTGCTCCACCGGAAAAGTACATGTCAGAATACCATACTTCATGTCCTGCGGTAACATCATACAGGCGTACCCATGCTGTTTCATTTGCCGTTGGAACCTGAATCGAAGCTTCAAAAATAACCTGCTTCAGGTGAGTATAGTTTGCCGGATTAATATACGTTTGTAGCCCCGCAACATCTGTCCAGTCAGTCGCAGTACTTTGCCCTGAACCAAAAGGAATATAATAATCTTTTGCTAAAATTACTTGCGCTACAACCGGAGTAACGGCAGAAACCGCCGGCTGTGGTGTACTCGTAGGAACAAATACAACTGTTGGCGTTGGTGTTAGTATCGATGGAGTTGATTGCACAACGTTTTGCATTTGCTCTAAAAACGGCGCGTTTGGATTTTTCCGAATGAGTTGTTGCGCAAGTAAAACATCTACAAGGATAATATTTATTCCGATTGCAAATTCAATAACACTGAAAAGCTTTTTCCACCACGGAACAGAGTAATACATAAGGTAAGCGTAACGGAAAAGGGGGAAAAGAGTCAAGAAATGCGTTTTCTATATTCCTACTTCTGTCGCTATTTTTACTCCTTTAGGATTCTGTTTACCGGTAAGACTTGTTTTTGCGCTTTAACAAAACAATAAGCATCAAAATAAGATCCGGCATTTTCTCCGATAGCATAAATTATTTTTTTCTCCATAAGAGTAGAATCTATGATTTCACCTGTTGGAGAAATTGTTTGCAGTGTCGGCCCAGATGCTAACCACACTCCCCGTCGATCAGTATCTTGAGGAAATAATACTCGTGCAGTATCTGCAGATAATCTTCTTCCTAAATTCTTTTTAAGACAAGCGTTAAAAGTATCATATACGTTTGGGTAAAGTTCGCTCTCGCATCTTCGTATTGGGTTCTTAGTATCTTCAGGAGTAACTTGTTCTTGAATTTGTATCGGAGCGTCCGAAGAGACTTCAAAATATTCGGAAACATCATTTGACGTAACAAGTAGTACTAAAAAACCTTCTTGGCTCATGACTAGTGTACCGTAGCTTTACCACCTGAAGTGTGCGAATGCTTTATTTGCTTCTGCTTGTCTATGCGTATTGTCTCGCTTTTTGGATGCTTCTCCTTTTCCTTCCAGTGCATCTAAAAATTCTGCAGCCAGCTTTCCACTCATCGCATGATATTCTTTATTTGACCGATTTTTTGCTGCCTCCAAAACCCAGCGGATAGCGAGTGCTGTTTTACGGTCTCCTTTTACTTCAACCGGCACTTGATAGTTAGCTCCCCCTACCCGTCGCGCTTTAATTTCTACTTTTGGACCAATTGCATCTAACGCCTTCTGAAATGTATCCACTGGATCCATTCCTTTTTTTTCAAAAGCATCAAGCATGTCATAGACAATTTTTTCTGCAGCCTTTTTTTTACCGTCTATCATCACACAATTGATAAATTTGGCAATCAACGTACTGCCATATATTCCGTCTGGCCTGATTAATCGCTTTACTGCTTTCTTGTGTCTCATATTACTTTACTGCTACTTTTCCTCCTTGCGGCTTTTTTGCGCCATATTTACTCCGTGATCGCTTCCGTCCTTCTACACCCTGCAAATCAAACTTACCCCGGACAATATGGTACTTTACACCAGCCAAATCTTTTACGCGACCGCCTCTGACAAGCACAATACCATGTTCTGCCAACGTATGTCCAACACCCTGGATATATGCCGTTACTTCCGCTCTGTTGGATAACTTTACCCTGGCGACTTTTCTCAAGGCTGAATTTGGCTTCCTTGGCGTCATTGTTTTCACTAAAGTCACAACCCCACGTTTTTGCGGAGACATATCATTTGTGTACACTCTGTCTTTTGCATTATATGACTTTCGTAAACCAGTCACGCGGGTTTTTTTAATTTTTTTCTTTCTTCCATTTTTAACAAGTTGTGATAGTGTCGGCATAGAATTTTGTTGTGTTATTATACCTCTCCCTGCGGTGCCACTGCAAGGGTAGTATCAAGAGGCATTTGCGGAAGTTCTTCCTCATAGATTGGCGTTTCTTTTCCGCTAACTGGAATAAGTCTTCCGATAATAACATTTTCCTTCAGTCCTACGAGTCTATCTTCCCGCCCTTCCAAAGCAGCGTCAGTTAAGATTTTTGTCGTATCCTGAAATGACGCAGCAGACAACCAGCTGTCTGAAAAAAGCGCTGCTTTCGTAATACCCAAAATTTGCTGTCGTGCTGTTGCCGGTTCGCCACCCTGGGCAAGCGTCTCTGCATTTACTTCTTCGAACCGTGTTGCTGTCACGTAGTCACCGGGAACAAACGGCGTATCGCCGACCGTCTCAATAGCAACTTTGTCAGACATCTTGCGTAAAATTATTTCAAAATGCTTATCATTAATGACAATACCTTGTGATTCATATACCTTTTGCGCTTCAGTCAAGATATATTGCTGCGCTGCTTGTACACCCTTTACTTTAATGAGCTCTTTCGGATCAAGGTAACCATGTGCAAATGGAGTTCCCGCAGTAATTTCCTGTCCGTCTTTTACCCGCAATTCCATAGCCATCGGCACAAAATATTCTTGCACCTCAACAGGTTTTATTTTGGTATTTGTCACAGTAATTTTATGTCCATCTTCTGTTGTTGTGATGGCAACTTTCCCGCTAATCTCTGCAATTGGGGAGAGATTCTTCGGTGTCCTCATTTCAAACAATTCTTCAACGCGGGGAAGGCCATGTGTCACGTCTTGCATGACAGCACCTGCAACGTATCGGGTACGCATAGTGAGCTGCGTTCCTGGTTCTCCAATTGACTGTGCAGCAATGACACCAACCGGAACACCAAAATCAACAGTCCGTTTTGTTGAGAAATCCCAACCATAGCAGTTCCGACAAAGTCCGTAGGATAATTTACACGTAAGCGGAGAACGCACTGCTACCGCATCTATGCCTAATTTGACAATTTCCTTTGCTTTTTCTTCTGTTATCTCTTCTCCAGCTTCCACCAGCTTCTTCTTTGTTTTTTTGTTGGTAATTTTCTCCAAGGCAATTCGTCCGGCAATTCTGTCCATAAATGGCGTTGTGCGGTTCGGATCATTGGCAGATATGACAACACCCTGGTCAGTACCACAATCAATTTCGCGGATAATGACTTCATGTGCTGCGTCAACAAGTCTTCGTGTCAAATATCCTGCGTTTGCTGTTTTCAATGCTGAGTCGGTAAATCCTTTTCTTGAACCTCGAGCTGATGCAACATACTCAAAAATAGAAAGCCCTTCTCTGAAGTTACCCTTGATAGGAAGCTCAACAATTTTTCCCAGCGGATCAAGGATAAGACCGCGCATTGCGGAAAGCTGTTTAAGCTGCTCTTTACCGGCACGTGATCCTTCTGAATTAATAACGGTTCGCACAATACTCTTCTCATCCAGATTTTTCCAGGTAAGATCAGCCATTTCGTCGGTCGTTTTGAGCCATACATCATTTGAAAGCCGCTTCTTTTCTTCTGCAGTAATAAGGCCTTTTTGATACTCATCTTCAATCTGCGTAATTTTTTTCTCTGCTTGGGCAATCATTTGATTTTTTTCAACAATCATTTTGTTATCAAATGCAGAAATAGAAATACCGGAAATGGTTGATCCCCAGAAACCCAGATTCTTAATGGCATCGATGAGATTTGCCACTTCCTGTGAGGAGTATGACTCAAGTGCTTTAGTAATCAATTTTTTAATTCCCGATGCTTTTACTGCCTCATTAATATAAATCATGCCCTTTAATAAAACTTCATTAAATTTCAATCGTCCTGTTGTCGTTTCGACGAGTTCACTTTTTTCAGACAAACGTACCATAATTGGCTCACGGAGGTTGATTTTCTTCATTGCATAAGCAAGTAATGCGTCATTTGCACTCGCAAAGGTTGGTAGCTCTTTTCGCCGTTTTGCTTCGTCGAGTGTTGTAATGTAATAAATACCCAAAGCCATTTCTTTGTTTGGCAATGTAATTGGTGTACCGTCAGCAGGCTTTAAGAGATTTTTTTGTGGCATCATCAGCTCAATTGCTTCTTTCTTTGCTTTTTCAGAAAGCGGAATATGTACAGCCATTTGATCACCATCAAAATCCGCATTATATCCAGTACATACACAGGGGTGCAGTGCTATTGCCGACCCTTCGATAAGGCGCGGATAAAACGCTTGGATACCGAGTTTATGCAGTGTTGGCGCACGATTAAGCAGCACCGGATGATCTTTTACGATTTCTTCCAGAATGTCAAAAACTTCTGGAGAGCGTTTTTCAATAAAGCGTTTTGCACTTTTAATATTTGGCGCATATCCGCGCATGATAACTTCGCGAAGCACAAACGGCTTAAACATTTCCAGAGCCATTTCTTTTGGAAGTCCGCATTCGGACAAATTAAGGTTTGGTCCAACAACAATAACTGATCGTCCTGAATAATCTACCCGTTTTCCGAGCAGATTCTGACGGAACCTTCCTTGTTTTCCTCGTAGCATGTCAGAAAGAGAGCGAAGCGGAGCTGCAACAGTTTGACTGGTCCGTTGACTTGCATCAATGAGTGCATCGACTGATTCCTGCAACATCCGTTTTTCATTTCGCAAAATGATTTCAGGCGCACCTAAAAGAATCAGATGCTTCAAACGATTGTTCCGGTTAATCACGCGGCGATACAAATCATTCAAATCGCTTGTTGCAAAACGGCCACCGGAAAGTTGTACCATAGGTCGAAGGTCTGGCGGAATAACCGGCAACACAGATAAAATGAGCGCATTGGGGTTTACTTGTGCCTTTTTCATCGCCTCAATGAGCCGCAATCGTTTAATGAGTTTCAGATATTTTTGACCGGAAGCCTTTTCCAGTTCTTTGCGAAGTTGCGCAATAAGATCATCAAGTATTATCATACTGACCAGTTCAAGAATTGCCTCTGCGCCGGTTTTGATGGTAAAGAATACTGGAATATCGTATTCAAGAATTTTGAAGTATTCATCTTCTGATAAAACCGATGATACTTTCAAACCTTTCAGCAAATTGTTGAGCGCTGTTCCAATTTCTTCCACTTTCTTTGTCTCTTCGGCAAACCGTTCTGAGAGACGCGTCAATTTCTGTCGTTTTGCTAATGCTAATTCTTCACCAATAAGTTTTTTTTGCTCAGACCGAACAGAGAGTTCTTTGGCATCTTCTTTTCTTGAAGCATTATCTTCTTTAATTTTTGCTTCTTCTTTTTCCTTGTCTTCCTTCAGTGCCTGTTTTCGCTCGTCAATACTTTCAGCAAGTTTCCCAAGTGCTTCCTTCTTCTTTTCTTCATCAATACCAACAACAAGGTACGATGCATAGTAAATAACAGACTCAAGGTTACGCTGGGATATATCAAGAATAGTTGAAAGCGGACTTGATGCTCCTTTAAAAAACCAGACGTGCGCAACTGGGGATGATAGCGTAATGTGTCCCATACGTTCTCTCCTCACGCGAGACAATGTCACTTCAACGCCGCACTTATCGCACGTAATACCTTTATAACGTATCCGCTTGTATTTTCCACAGTAACACTCCCAATCTTTTGTTGGTCCGAAAATGCGCTCATCGAACAATCCATCTTTTTCAGGACGCAGTGTACGATAGTTAATGGTTTCCGGTTTGGTTACTTCACCATATGACCAATTAAGCATGTCGTCTTTGTTCGCGAGTAAAATTTTGAGCGATGAAAAGTCAACAAATGTGACGTCTTTCATTTTTTTATCTGTCTGGTTCATGCTTTTTCCCCTTCTGCGTTTTGCGGACTTTCATTTTCTCCTATTTCTGCTTTTTCCGCAAGACCTGATGCGATATCCTGTTCTGCAACATTATCTACCCCTAATACCTGCTCCATTTCTTTTGCGCTTGTTTCTGTTTTTTCTTCTTCACGAAGCTCTTGTGATGTCTCTTTTTTATCTTCTTCAGGAGCAACCTTCGCACCTTGCGGCACAACAGCAAGCCCAAGTGATTGCAGTTCTTTGACCAGTACCTTAAATGACTCAGGCACTTTTGCTTGCGGGATTTGCGTCCCCTTTACAATGGCTTCAAATGTTTTTGTTCGTCCAGTGACATCATCAGATTTGTATGTTAACATTTCCTGTAAAATATGCTGTGCACGGTGCGCTTCCAGTGCCCAAACCTCCATCTCTCCAAGACGCTGTCCACCCATTTGCGCTTTTCCGCCCAACGGCTGCTGCGTGACCAAAGAGTACGGTCCGGTTGAACGGGCATGCGCTTTGTCTTCAACCATGTGAATAAGCTTCATAATGTATTCAATGCCCACAACTACATCATTTTCAAATGGCTCACCTGTTCTCCCGTCGTAGAGCGTTTGTTTTCCTGTGACTGGCAATCCTGCTTTTTTCAAAAGCTCTATAATCTTTTCTTCCGAAATAGATTCAAAAACCGGTACGGCAATTTTCATGCCCAATTTTCGTGCAGCCCATCCCAAATGTGCTTCCAGTATCTGTCCTAGGTTCATACGGGCTAATACGGAAATCGGCTGGATAATAATATCAACTGGTGTCCCATCTGCAAGATAGGGCATATCTGCCTCCGGTAAGATTTTTGAGATAACACCTTTATTTCCGTGTCGTCCTGCCAGCTTGTCACCGACAACAACATGACGAAACTGTGCAACTTCAACAATAATCTTCCTAATTGTTCCTGCCTCTAATTCGTCACCCTTTTTTCTGTCCAGAGTTTGCACGTTCACAACTGTTCCCCGCTCACCATGTGGCATTCGCAACGATGTATCACGTACTTCCCGTGCCTGCTCACCAAAAATTGCCCGTAATAACCGTTCTTCTGCTGTTAATTCTGTCTCGCCTTTTGGAGCGATTTTACCAACGAGAATGTCTCCTGGTACAACATTGCTTCCGACAACAACAATGCCATCTTCATCAAGATTTGCTAAGTCTTCTTCGCTTACATTAGGGATGTCCCGCGTTGTTTCTTCTGGACCTAACTTTGTCTCAACAACTGCTGCTTCGTATTTTTCAATGTGAATACTTGAAAGCAGATCTTCCTTGACAAGTCGCTCTGAAATAACGATAGCATCTTCGTAACCAAGTCCTTCAAATGAGGTATAGGCAATGACTAAATTTTGCCCAAGGGCAAGCTCACCATTTTCAGAAGCAGGTCCATCAATGAGAATATCTCCTTTTTTCACTTTTTGTCCTGCAACAACTTTTACTCGCTGGGAGTATGCGGTTGAGTTTGACGTTCGCATGAACGATGTTAATTGATAGGATTTTGTCTCATTTTTCCCTTTAATAACAACTGCTTTTGCATCTGAGTGCGTAATTTCTCCATCAAACGGCGCCTTCACTACGCGTCCCATGACTTGCGCAACAACATCCTCCATTCCTGTACCGACAATCGGTGACTCAGGCCGGATGAGAGGTACTGCCTGACACTGCATGTGTGTCCCCATCAACGCCCGGTTTGCTTCATCATGAGCAACAAAAGGAATAAGTGAAGCTGCAGTACCAACAACTTGACGGGGACAAATATCAACATAGGAAATTTGTTCTTTGTCTACTTCAAGAAATTCCCCTTTAAATCGAGCTGGCACACGGGCTGCTGCAATCTCATCTTTCTCATTCAAAACACCCGAGTGAGAGATGTATTCTTTAAATTCGTCTTCTGCGTCCAGATATACTATTTCGTCAGTCGCAATCATTTTCCTGCCCTGCTTGCTGACTGTACGGTACGGCGATTCCAAAAACCCGTATTCGTTCACCCGTGCGTAAAGTGCAAGGTAGGTAACAAGACCGATATTCGGACCTTCAGGACTTCTGATTGGATCAATTCTTCCATACTGGGAACTATTAATATCGCGGATGGAAAATGCTGCACGTTCCCGGCTGATACCACCTGTCCCCATGACAGTAAGACGATTAAGATTGTCTATCTCAGCAAGAGGATTTGTCTGATCAAGAATTGTTGAAAGCTGTGAAGTCCGGTAAAATTCATTTAATGACGCCATTATAGGACGGGCGTTGATAAGATTACCAAGAGTCACCGGTTGATCAGTCTGCAAAAGCGACATACGTTCTTTCACACTACGCTCAAGACGAAGAACACCAACACGGAATGCTGTTGATGCAACTAGCTCTCCTACGCTTCGCACCCGGCGATTCGCTAGGCTGTCAATATCATCAACATGACCGACACCCTTTGTGAGTCCCATAAGGTAGGAAATTGTTCCGATAACATCTTCCAGAGTTAGGACATGTACATCGGATGGAATAAATCCGTCTGAATTTTGGAGTTTTTTATTGATTTTATATCGTCCCACAGCTCCAAGATCATACCTTCTGTTATTAAAGAAAAGTCCGTGAAGTGATTCGCGAACTTTATCAAGAACAATTGGTTCTCCAGGGTGCATTTTCTTAAAGATTTCAATAAGCGCTTCTATTTCTGTTGTTGTTTCATCCTTTTTAAGCGTATTTTCAATAAATGATTCGTTACCCGTATCAACTTGGGTAAATTTTTCTTTGATAAGATTGGTGTCTGCAAGACCGATTGCGCGAAGAAATGTGGTAACAGGAAATTTCCTCCGCCGGTCAATTTTGACAGTAATGGTCCCATGTCGCGTAGTTGAAAATTCCAGCCAGCTACCATGAACCGGTCGAATTTCTGCATTATACAAATGTCTTCCGGTTACTGGATCAACTGTTGCGGTAAAAAATACGCCTGGCGAACGGACGAGCTGATTGACAACTGCTCTTTCGATACCATTAATGACAAAAGTCCCATGCTCTGTCATTTGGGGGATGTCACCAAGGAAAATTTCCTGTGTGACGACTTTACCGGTTTTTTTATTAAGAAGGGCAGCTTCTACGTAGAGCGGTGCATCAAAGGTAACACCTTTTTTCATTGCTTCTTGCGGTGTGGTTGCGGATTTTCCCAAACGGTACTCTTTCAGTGTTAATGTCCAATTTTTCTCAGTAAAATCATCAATTGGAGAAATCTCTTCCAACATCCGCCCGATGCGTTTTTCTAAAAATTCTTGGTAGGATTTTTTTTGTATGGCAAGAAGATCTAATTTTGGAAGTGTTGAGTATGTTTTACCCCAGTTATGTCGAATGATAGGTTCTGTCACTTGTTTTGGCATTGGTAATAATTTTGGAATTAAGCAGTATCTCCTCAAAAAAAAGAAACCGGGTACACTAACCCTTTTTCTTTCTGGTGCTGAGACTTACTCATTTATATCACAGGTATACAGACCTGTCAAGGCCTGTATACGATCGAGAAGCAATATGCATATACATAATACTCATAAAGTTCGTTAATCAACATTATTTTTTCACGCATGGTATAATCATTTCATGAAAGCAAGGCAAATTATTGATACCTATGTCCAATTTTTTGAGCATAGGGATCATAAACGTATTCCCATGAGTCCATTAGTGCCGGACAATGACCCTACAACACTCTTTACTTCATCTGGCATGCAACCGCTTATTCCGTACTTATTAGGCGAAGAGCATTCCTCAGGTAAACGGCTTGTTAACGTACAGAACGCATTCCGCGCAGTTGATATTGATGAAGTTGGCAATAATCGTCATACAACGTTTTTCAGGATGCTTGGGAACTGGAGTCTTGGCGATTATTTTAAAAAAGAACAATTGCCATGGGTTTTCGCATTCCTCACAAAAGATCTGGGGTTAGACCCGAAAAAACTTTTTGTTAGTGTTTTTAATGGCTATCAGCAAATACCCAAAGATGAAGAATCAATTCTCTTATGGAAAGAGCTCTTTCGAGCAGCGAACATTGAAGCAAAAGAAGGAGAACGGATTTTTCCGTATGGTGTTGAAAAAAACTGGTGGAGCCGTTCAGGAACACCGGACAAAATGCCAACAGGAGAACCGGGTGGACCGGATAGTGAAGTATTTTACGATTTTGGCGAAGCGTTAGGACTTCATGAGAAAAGTTCGTGGCGAAACGAGAAATGTCATATTAATTGCGACTGTGGACGCTTTTGGGAAATTGGCAATAGTGTTTTCATGCAATATCAAAAACAGGAAAATGGAACATTCAAACAGCTCCCCAAACAAAACGTTGATTTTGGCGGTGGCCTGGAACGGTTCATCGGCGTAACAGAAAATCAACCTGATA
Organism: Patescibacteria group bacterium; assembly: GCA_035946335.1. Classification (GTDB taxonomy): domain Bacteria; phylum Patescibacteriota; class Microgenomatia; order Levybacterales; family UBA12049; genus PRDT01. Next base: position 169,763 of record DASYZL010000006.1, read on the forward strand.
TGTTTCAAACATCGCTCTTTTCCCCAACTATTGCAGTTATTGCAGAGCTTACAGAAAAGCGCTATGAAAATGCAGAACATAGAAAGGCTATGCAAATAGTTGCAGATCATTTTGGGGGAAGTATGTTTATGATCGCTGCTGGCGTTACTCCTTCAAATAAAGAGCAGGGATATATTTTGAGGCGGCTTATCAGACGAAGTCTTGATCATTTATGGACTCTGAAAAATGCAGTCACTGTTACTCCAATTCTTGAAACCATTACTCAACAGTATAAAGAAACAGATCCTGATCTTGTAGAAAAATTTGAGTCAATCAGCCTTACCATCCTGGAAGAAGAGCAAATATATAAAAGAACGCTTAGTCATGCGAAGAAGTTAATAGAAAAAGATATAAGCAATCCGGACAGGCAAATCGACAAAGTTAAAAAAGAAAAAGATTCTCAGCAGGAAGGAACGGCACATAATGATCTTCCCGGCATAAAACTGGGAGATGAACTTATGGGCACAGTGGAAATTTCTGCTGATACTGCTTTTAAGGCAATCTCTTCTTACGGTCTTTCACCAACACAGCTCAAAAGTCTTGGATATACTTTTAATAACCAGGAACTTGCTGAGAAAATAAAAGAGCATCAATATCTTTCCCGTCAGGGGGCACAGCAAAAATTCAGCGGTGGACTTGCTGACCATAAAGAACGAACTATTATGGGTCATACTGCGACACATTTACTACAGCAGGCGCTTCGAGAGGTACTGGGAAATATCGTGCACCAGACAGGGTCAAACATCACGACGGAACGGTTACGGTTTGATTTTAACTTTGAGCGCAAGCTTACCGATGAAGAATTGCAGCGCGTGGAACGTATTGTTAATGATAAAATCACATCAAACTTGCCAGTTCATTTTGAAATGCTTCCCTTGAAAACTGCAAAAGCTATCGGTGCAATCGGGCTATTTGATGAGAAATATCAAAATAAGGTGAAAGTATACTTCATAGGCGGGAGTGGTAAGGAAGGCGATCATAAGGCGTATTCAAAAGAATTTTGTGGTGGACCGCATGTTGATTTTACAATACAGATAAAATCGTTTAGGATAAAAAGGCAGGAGAAAATAGGTGCTAACCAGCAGCGTATTTATGCAATTGTCGATTCGCCGTAATATATGAAACTGCCCTCTTTCTCATTATTTAAAAAACAGGAGAAAAAAGAATACTTTCTTTCCTTACTTCTTCATGATGAAACGATAAAGGCAGTTGTATTTGAAGAGACCGCAGGAGAAATTCATATTGTCAACTCCAAGGAAGAAATTCTCTCTGTCTCTTTAGAACAAGTAACCCCCAATGTCCTTCTCACGACCGCCGATAAGGCAATTGGAGGCGCAGAAACAGCCCTGCCTGAAAATATCGAAACACATAAAACTATCTTTGGCCTCAAGGGAAATTGGGTAGAACAAACGGCGATTACGAAAGAGAAGCTGGAAGTTTTGAAACATCTTTGTAAAGAATTGAGTTTGGAACCACTTGGGTTTCTGGTATTTTCAGAAGCAATCGCACATCTTTTGCAGAAACAGGAGGGAGCACCTGTCTCAGGCATCCTTGTTGAGCTGGAAAAAACTATCATGACCGTAACACTTCTTCGTGCTGGACGTGTCATCGAAGCAAAGCAGACATTTCTCTCTGAAAATTTGCCTCACGATGTAGATACTGTTCTACGGGAATTTACCCAAGCGGAAATTCTCCCTTCGCGCATTATCATTTTTGATTCCAGATCACGTCCAAATCTATCTCAATCGTTTATCCATCATCACTGGACAAAAACAATCCCTTTCCTGCATGTGCCGCAAATTATGCTACTTAATAGTTCTTTTGATATACAAGCCGTTTTATACGGAACGGCAACGCAAATGGGATTTACAGCCGCTGACTTGTCAAAACCAGTTACACAATCTCTTCCTTCTTCTGAAAAAGAACAGGAAGAAGAGTACAAAGAAAACAGACAAACCAACCTACAACACGCTCCAAAAGAAGCTGAGGAAAACAGGCAGGGGCTTTATGTTGACAATTTTGGTTTTGTCAACGGTAAGGATGTTCTGGCTGAAAAACCTGCAAAGATAATACAGGCTAACGAGGAATCAGAAGCAATCTTTTCTGAAATTTCCAACGAGGAGGAAGCAATCGGCAGCAAAGAAACACTACCAGAAGAAGGTGAAGCAATTCAGATGGGCGCACGGATAGTAGAAAAAAAGCTTCGTGGCACAAAATTCTCTCCCTTTCTTATTCTCCAGAACGTTAGAGCGCTAAAGTTTTTTGTTCCACACCTTCCTAGTGGCGGAAATAAACTTTTTTTCCTTATTCCTTTTTTTCTTCTCATCCTTGTGGGAGGCATTCTCTGGTATATTTTTGGTGTTTCAGCACAGGTCACCATTCTGGTAACACCAAACGTTGTATCTGCTGAGCAAACTGTTACCTTTGCAATGGATAAAAACACTGATACGTCCAGTAATGTTGTTGGAGACAATGCGGTAACGGTGACGGAAAGCGGCTCAACAACAACCAATGCAACCGGTTCAAAAGATATCGGAGACAAAGCAAAAGGTACGGTTACTATTTATAATTTATCTGATTCTCCTGTTTCTTACTCAAACGGTACAACGATTACAGCAGATACAGGACAAACATTTACCTTAAATAATGCAGTTACTGTTGCATCAGGTTCATCTGATCCGACAAATCCTGTTCCGGGTAAACAGAATGTTGTAGTTACTGCTTCAGATATTGGCACAACATATAATGTACCCTCAGGGATGAAATTTTCCATTAGCAATAACAGTTCTGTTGCTGCAAAAAATGATAATGCATTTTCTGGGGGCACAAAACAAACGGTAACGGTTGTTTCGCAAGATGACATCGCAACCTTGACAAAAAATCTAACATCCCAATTAAGTGCAAACGCAAAAGCAGATTTACAAAAACAAGCAAATGGTTCACAACAGGTACTCCCGGTATTTCTCAAAACAGAACTTACCAAAAAAGACATTGACAACCAGGTTGGAACACAGGCAAAAACTGTAACATTAACCGGAACAGTCTCTTATACTGGTATCGCGTATCAAAAAGCAGACCTTGATATGTTAGCAAAAACTACGTTACAAGATAAGATGCAGAAGAATGTTTCTGGGACAAATTATTCCGAAGATATTGGTGGTACGACAGTTACTAATAATGACCTCCAAGCAAAAGTAACCTTTAAAGCGTCCCTCATGCCAAACCTTGATACGCAAAATATTGCCAAACAAATTGCAGGAAAACCTATTGCATCTGCAAAAACAATACTCACTAGCATTCCTGAATTTACCGATATGACGGTCGCACTATCTCCACATATTCCACTCCTGCCGGCAATACTTCCCAGACTTGCGTCACATATTCATATTACGGTAAACAATGAGTAGCATATACTATAAAAAACGTGTATTTCCTTTGAGTGGAAAGCGTATTACGCAGTTCTTTGGATTTTTTTTGATTATAGGGGGATTGGGAATCGTCGGATATATATTTCTTCCGCTTATTTTATGGCAGCTTACTATCGCACCTGTTTTTGCCTCGCAAAATATTGCCTCACCTATTCCGAATAGCACGTTTTCTGTTGTGCAAAGCCTCGTGGCAACAAGCATGCAAAACTTGCAGGGAACGAATTATGACGATGTATCAAACTGGTTTCCTGGATATGCGCCGCAACAAGCTGCAGTACCAGTAGATTCATATACCCTTTCTATTCCAAAGTTACGAATTAAAAATGCTGTCGTCTCAACTATTGATAATAATTTAGCCCAACACCTGGTACATTTTGGCGGAACAGCCCTTCCACCGAATAAAGGAACCGGCGTTATATTTGGCCATTCAACCATAGAGCAATGGTTTGATCCTACAAACTACAAAACAATTTTTGCAACGCTTTATCATTTACAGGTCGGCGATCAAATCATTGTTACCATTGGTAATATTACCTATACCTACACTGTCACCTCGTTAACTGTCGTGAATCCCGATGACACATCTATCCTGGCGCAGGATTATAGCGATAGTTTTATTGCAATAGTAACATGCACTCCTGACGGCACAACCTGGCAACGATTAATCGTTAAAGCACGATTACAAAAGTTGTAACTGTATGGAAGAAAAAGAAATTGCACTTGAGGCGGTACGTAAAAAATTACTCGGAAAAAAATTAACGTATAAGGAAATTTTTGCGGTGATGGACGAGATTTCACATAGCCGTTTTGGCGAAGTGCTCACAACATATTTTGCAGCAAGCGGGTATTCTCAGGGGTTTACCAACGAGGAACTCTTTTTTCTTACCCGCGCTATGGTTGAAACAGGAGAAAAGTTGTATTTCCGTGGTATTGTTGCCGATAAGCATTCCATTGGCGGTGTTCCTGGAACACGCACCACCCTCATTGTTATTCCTATCATTGCCGCAGCAGGTTTTACTATTCCGAAAAGTTCCTCCCGCGCTATTACAACTCCTGATGGTACCGCAGACGATATGGAAGTGTTATCACGCGTAGAATTTACCCGCGACGAAATTTATAAAATAGTTAAGCAAACAAGCGGCTGTATAGTATGGGGCGGCAGTTTTCGCATTGCCCCTGCTGATGATATTCTGATACACGTTGAGAAACCGTTGATGTTTGAAAGCTATGACAAGATCATTGTCTCAATCATGGCAAAAAAGGTTGCATTCGGCTCAAATCATGTAGTGATTGACTTACCATATGGAAAAAACATGAAAGTTCACAAAAAAGAAGATGCAGATATTCTGAAAGATAAATTCGAATATGTTGCGAAAAAATTTGAGATAAAAATTAAAGTGTTTATGCATCCTACTGATGAACCAGCAGGACGAGGTATCGGCCCTGTTCTAGAAACACAGGAAGCTCTGCGCGTTTTAGAGCAAACAAGCGACCGTCCACTCGATTTAGAAGAACGCGCACTTCGCCTTGCAACAGCGTTATTAGATTTATGCTTATCTGATGCAGCAACAACGTTCCGGAACAATAAATTGAAACAATATGGTGCATGCAGGAAGTGGGCAGAAGACATATTACAAAGCGGGAAAGCCTTAGCCAAAATGAAAGCTATTATTAAGGCACAAAAAGGAAATCCATTGACAACAAGCACATCTTTATCCCTGCAACTGGGACGCCACAGTGAACATATCCTTGCAAAAAACCGCTGCAAGATAAAAGGGATTAATAGTAAAAATATTACCATCATTGCAAAATTACTCGGTGCACCAGCGCAAAAAGGAGCAGGAATTTTTCTGCACCAAAAAATCGGCGACTCTGCTGAGGCGCACGAAACTCTTTTCACCATGTATAGTGAAACACTATATAATCTCAAAGAAGCAAAAGACTCACTTCGTCACTTTCCTATAATGGAACTATGAAAAAACTTTTTTCTCTTTTTGCTGTTCTTGTTGTTTTTGCCCTGAGTTTCTTTTTGTGGTGGCAAAGAGAGCAAACAGCAGTAAATAGGGCAAGCACAAAGCAACAAACGTTTGTTATTACTAGCGGTGCAGGCTTAAAGGAAATTGCCGCAAATTTGCAACAGGCAGGATTCATCCACAGTGCGCTTGTTTTTGAAGTATTTGTAAAATTCAGCAGCCTGGATGGAAAAATTCAGGCAGGTAATTTCCAGCTTTCACAAAACATGTCTATGCAACAAATTGCCTATATTCTTACGCACGGTACAGCAGATATATGGGTGACCATTCCTGAAGGTTTGCGCACAGAGGAAATAGCGACAATTTTTCAGGAAAAACTCTCCTCCTATTCACCTTCGTGGCTCGCGTCTTTGCATGGACATGAAGGGTATTTATTTCCAGATACGTATTCGTTCCCAAAAGACACAAGCGTTGACAATGTCATTAGTATGATGACAAAAAATTTTGACGAGAAATACGCTACTGCAAAACAACAGCAAACAGTAAATATTTCGGAAAATAATGCAGTTATTCTAGCGTCAATCGTGCAACGAGAAGCTATTTCTCAACACGATATGCAGTATGTTGCATCAGCTTTGGAAAATAGGCTTGCGCTGAATATGGCACTTGCATCTGATGTTACCCTTGAATATGCGCTTGGTTATCAAACAGACGAAAAAACATGGTGGAAAAAAGAGTTAACTGTGAATGATCTACAACTCAATACACCATACAATACACGGCTTAACGCAGGTCTCCCGCCAACTCCAATTAGCAACCCCGGACTTGTCGCGTTAGAGGCTGTTCTGAATCCGCCAAAAAGTGACTATTTATACTATGTATCAGACAAACAAGGCATACTCCATTTTGCAAAAACGCTTAATCAGCATAATGCAAATGTAGCAAGGTATGAGTAGTTTTTGACAATATTCTGTTTTCTTCTTACAATGCATTTACCCGTATGCCTACCAGAAAAACTTGTTTCTGGAGAGGAAGTTATCGAAACACAACAACAATTATGGCAAATGCTTCGATCTCTTGGGGTCAGAGAAGAACAAAAACCCAAAACGAGCATTACCAATCTCTATCTCAGAAACCATTTTTTACCATAAATGTTTTTATTAGACAAAGGTATATACTCATCAATAAAAACGTATTCTTCCAGCCTGAATAGCCCAACTGTACAAATAGAAAATATCTTTGTCTAAGAATATTATGGAAATACTAGAGTTGACACAAAATTAACGCACTAGGTAAAAAATATGCAAATAGAAAAGGCGCGAAGCGAATGAAACTTGACTAGGATGTTTTTTTTATTCTCCTGAAGAATCGTTTTATTTTATGCGGCTGCTCTTCTTTTGCTGTTTCCATTGCCTCTTCCTCCTCTGCTTCTTCTACTTCATCATTGAATAGTTCCTTGAGACTACCAAATTCCTCAAATCCTTCCTCTTTAAGTGTTTGGAAAAGCTCACGTCCCTTTTTTGTCCCAAGGAAAAATACCAAAGCAGCACCAATAATCATTCCTATGACAAGGCCATTAAAAAAACCTGAATGATGCGTATGTCTATTCTCCATGATGTTTTTTCTTTGTTAGAATTTTTGCAATGATACTTCCTATTTTCAATCCTGTTGTCAGGGAAGATAGCTGGGAAATTGGCTTACTGACACTTTCTGTAATACTTTCGGTATAATCTAGCACCTTGTTTGTTTTTGTCAGTGCCTTGCGGATTTCGCGCAGAATAAAGAAAACCTGAATGCCTAGAATGATAAGCAAAATACTTAATGCGCCGATGATAACACTGAGTAATATTTGGGCAGGATCCATAAAATTATCGTACAAGAGAAGTGAAAGGGTGTCAAGACTTATCGTACGGTTATGTGCCGTTGCTGTGTTGTCTTTCTTCCAAAACTATTCACTGCTTCCACGGTAATCGTTACTGTGCCAGGAAATACCGTAATATCTTTCCTAAACTTACCATTATCGTCAACATATGCTGTCGTACCATTAACAATTACCGCAACATTCGGTTCTGTTGTACCGGTTACAACGATTGTTTGTGATGCAACGGTTGCATTATTTCCCGGTGTAACAATGGAAAGGCTGGGAGAAAAAAAAGCTGCTTTATATTGGAAGAACGCATAGAGAATACAGACAAGAAAAAGAAATACAACAAGTAATATTGCCTGGCGGACGCGCAGCTTATTTACAGAAATGTGCCGAGGTCTTGCAAAACTTTCCGGCAAGACTTTTATATATTCTTTCTCGTTAAATTCCCGGCGAAATATTGCAAGAAACTCTTTTGTCGGAAGGCCTAAGAATTCAATATAGTTTTTAATAAATCCCTGTGCATAGGCACTTGATGGAAGTTTTTTGTACTCACCTTTTTCAATTGCTTCCAAAAAACTGAGTCGAATTTTTGTTGCCTTTGCAACCTCCTCAAGGGAGTACCGCTGTCTTTCCCGCTCTTCACGAAGGCGTTGTCCAACACGAATCATATAATAAAGGAAAACCTTTCTGCGTGAGGTTTTAGTTTGGTTGTAATCCAGCTAAGAATTCTTCTGCGTTTTTACTTAAAACATCTCTTGGCTTTGATCCTTCTGCCGGCCCGATAAGTCCTGACTCTTCCAGTTGATCCAGTATCTTTGCTGCTCGCGAATAACCAATGGAAAGTTTACGCTGTAATAATGATGCTGATGCTTTATCATATTGGCACACAATGCGTACAGCTTCGTCAAAAAAACTGTCCCGTCCTTCACTGTTTCCTCCGGCAGATAACATCCCCCGTTTTCCTATCACAACTTGCTGCTGCGTAACCTCCTCTGTATAGTTAACAACCGGACTCTTTTCTTTTAAGAAAATTACCAATTTTTGCACTTCCTTTTCTGAAACAAATGTTCCTTGAACACGGGTAGGCTTTGCTTGGTCAGGTGGAATATATAACATGTCTCCTCGACCCAATAGTTTTTCTGCCCCAGGTCCATCCAGAATAACGCGCGAGTCAACAACAGATGACACATTGAATGCAATACGACAGGGGATATTTGCCTTGATGAGTCCGGTAATAACATCAACGCTAGGCCGTTGCGTTGAAATAACTAAGTGGATCCCTGTTGCCCGTGCCATTTGTGCAAGCCGTGCTATCGCGTCTTCAACCTCAACCGGCGCAAACATCATCAAATCCGCCAATTCATCAACCATAATGACAATCGAGGGAAGCGCCTGAAATCCTGACAGCTCATTATAACTATCAATATTTTTTACTCCGCGTTCTGCAAACAGCTTATACCTTCTGTCCATTTCTCCCATTGCCCATTTTAATGCTGAGAGGATTTTTTCCGGTTCAACAATTACCGGCGTCAACAAATGAGGGATACCATTGTATCCAGTCATTTCAACGCGTTTCGGGTCAATCATGATAAATTTCACTTCCTGTGGGGAAGCATGGAATAAAATGGATGCAATAAATGCATTGATAGCAACAGACTTTCCAGAACCGGTTGTTCCAGCAATCAACACATGCGGCATTTTGGTAATGTCAGCAGTAACGGGATTGCCTGATACATCAAGTCCAAGCGCAACAGTAAGTTTTGATTTTGCTTTCTGCATAAGATTTGATGAAAGCATGGCACGAAGATTGACAACTTCCAGTGACCTGTTCGGAATTTCAATGCCGACTAAACTTCGTCCTGGAATCGGCGCTTCGATACGTATTTGTCCGGTTGGCGCTTCTGTTGCTAAAGCTAAATCATTCGCTAATGACGTAATTTTTGACACTTTTGTTCCCAAAGCAATTTCTAGAGCGTACTGGGTAACAGCAGGACCTAGGTTAACTTCTGCAACGCGTGCTGCGATACCAAAACTTTGCAATGTCTTTTCTATAACTGATGCAATTTTCTTGATGTCACCACGCTCTGCTTTTTGTCCGGGACTATCAGAAAGCAAATTGAGCTGCGGATACTCCCAGATACCACCATTAGTAAGCATATTTGTTACCAGTTTATCTGATATGAGATGTTGTTGCTCTTTTTTGTTCACTATAACGTCTTTTTTCGGCTTTTCGTCCCGGGCAAAAAGCGGTAATTTTTTCTTTTCTTTCTCAGATAAATCTTTTGTACCTAGCTGGCGGATAGTCATTTCCTTGTCTTTTGGTCGTCGAGATTTAAAAAGTCCAAAGGGAAGGACTTTCCCCATTGTCTTGAAACTCACCACAAATCCATGCAATAGTTCATCAAGGGATGTATCAAAGAAAACAACAACGCCAACGAAACACCCTGCTATATAAACAATTGATGTACCGGCAACTCCTAAAATATCAGAAAGGATCTGAAACAACCTGACCCCTATTACTCCCTCCCGCAAGAGTCCTGACAAAGCAACAAACGTAATGAAGTAGCCAATGGCTACGTGCGGACGGGAAAGGAAGAATTTAAAGCGCAGGAAGAAAAATCCCCAGAATAAAAAGACAAATGGAAACGCATATTCCATTGCGCCAAAATAATGAATAAGTATGGTATTAAGTGTAATAAATACTTCACCGGAATTGGTAAATGACAGAAAACCTAATAATGCTGCGACAAAAAAAAGAAGTGCGAACAAGGTAAAAACAGTATCATTTTTGAGTTTTAATTTGAATCTTCTCCTGCGTGCCATTGGTATTATTATACACCTTACATGTCAATGATGATGGGAAGAATAAGTGGCTTACGTTTGTACTGCTGATGTAATGTTTTCTCAATGGTTTCGCTGAGAAGCTTGCGCATAACAACGGGTTTTATCTGTGTCGATTGCATGGAGAGTGTTTTACGCAGTGTATTGACAATAAATCGTTGCATTTCCTGTGTGTCTTCGCTTATGCCCTTGAAAATGACCTCTACTGGTTGCAAAAGTTCTTTTGTATTTCCGTCAATCGTTGCAATAACAACTATCATGCCTTCTGATGAAAGTTTTTGTCGGTCAAGCAATACATACTCTTCAACTTTTTCTCCGCTAATCTCATCAAGATATACTGTCCTGATCGGAATTTTTTTACCAAACCGGATCATAGAGGACGAAATGGTAATCTCCTGCCCATCTTCTCCTATCATAATGACATTATTCTGATAGCCAAATCGTTTTGCGATTTGCTGATATGCTCCCATATGCTTCTGAGTACCGCTGGTGGGAATAACGTATCGGGGTTGTACGAGAGAAAGGAGAAGTAACATATCTTGTTCGCTACCATGACCGGAAACATGAAAATCAGGCGTGATATCACTATACAATACAGTCGCACCAACTTTAGTAATTGCGTCAATTAAAGCATTAACCAATACTTCGTTTCCGGGAATGGTGTCTGCTGAAAAAATAACCATATCTTGACTACTGAGTTTTACATCGCGGTGGATTCCTTCTGCAATTCGTGTCATTGAAGAGTTTTCCTGTCCCTGACTGCCGGCAACAAGTAACAATAAATCCTTATCTCGTACTTGTTTTATTTGATCCAATGATACTTCCATACCTTTTGGTAACTGTATCAATCCTTTCTGTTTGGCAATTTCCACTGTGTTAATAAGTGACCTCCCAACAAAGCATACCCGCTTTTTAAGCATAGTTGCCGCATCGATTGCCTGCTTAATTCGATTGATATTTGACGAGTACGTGGTGATAAGGCATTTACCGCTACATTCCCTCATTGCATCGGCAAAATGTTTCTCCAGCCCTGCTTCTGATGGCGTGTATCCTTTACGCTCGCTCCCTAAACAATCTGTCACTAAGGCCAAAACGCCATCACTACCGATTCGGGCGATCTGGGCGAAATCAGTTCTTTTCCCGTCATATGGAGTCAGATCAAATTTATAATCGCTGCCGTGATAGATCGTCCCAATTGGGGTTTTTATCACAATATGTGCAGTATCCGGAACAGAATGTGTCACACGGATAAAGCTTGCTGAAAATACGCCAAGTTTTACTTCTTGTCCCTTTTCGAATGTTACTTCCTGCACCTTTTTATTGACACCAAATTCATTCAGCTTTTCATTAGCCAGCGCGGCAGTAAAGGAAGTAGCAAAAATGGGAAAATCTGGCAGTTGCGGGAGGAGAAACGGTAGCGCGCCCATATGATCTTCATGCCCATGGGTGATAAGCATTCCGACGATTTTGCTTTTTGTGTTTTTCAGATAGGTGATGTCCGGAAGCAGAAGCTCAACTCCAAGCATAGTTTCGTCAGCAAAACCAATACCACAGTCAACAAGTAAAATCTGTCCGTCATACTCGTAAACATACATATTTTTTGTGACATCACCACAGCCGCCGAGAGGTAAAAATGAAAGGTAATTATTGTTCATGTGTAAGGAAGGATACGTTTATCTTTCGAACGCAACGAGAAGAGTAAATTTAAGAAACATACTGTACTCCTCTGTCATTCGAACAATATCATTGCGTATATCTAGTATGGGTGTTTTGCCAAGAGCCGTCAAGAAGAGCGTATTATTTTCGAAAATCCCTTTTATTTCGGGGAGTAAACTGTCTGCCCCCTCGTTGTTCGCGTTGAAATTGTCTCGTTAACGGATGCGGCTGCGTTCGCCCGTTTGGCTTATGATCCCGGTAACTTGCTTGTTCCCGCATTTGTTCTGGGGACAGCATTGACAGATTAATTCTTCCCTGTTCATCGACTTCGATAACGCGAACTTTTACTTTTTGACCGACTGAAACAACATCAGAGGGATTATTTATATAGGCGGTAGACATTTTTGACACATGCACCATGCCTTCTTTTCCTGGCAAAAACTCAACAAAGGCACCGAATGGCAGGATTCGCTTCACTTCACCTTCAAACTCTTCCCCTACTGTCACTTCGCGCGTCATACCGGTAATCCACGCAACTGCTTGCTGCACCTCTTCGTCAGTTGGACCAGAGACACTGACTGTACCATCATCTTCAACGTCAACCTGTGCACCTGTTGTTGCAATAATATTTTTGATATTACGCCCCCCCGGACCAATAAGCTCACCGATTCTATCAACCGGAATGTTCAGAACAGAAATTTTAGGCGCAAGGGACGAAACGGTCTTTCGCGATTGCGGGAGAATTGCAAGCATTTTCTCAAGAATTGCAAGACGCGCTGTTTTTGCCCGCTCAAAAATCTCCTCAATCATCTTGATTGTAAGCCCATCATGCTTAACATCTAGTTGAATTGCTGTAATACCGCTATCAGTACCGGCGACTTTGAAATCCATATCTCCTGAAAAATCTTCTAATCCAATAATGTCAGTTAAGATCACGTATTGTTCATCTTTTTGTCCATAGTTTTTTGACATCATTCCCATTGCTATACCGGCAACCGGCTTTATTATCGGTACACCCGCATCCATTAATGCGAGAGTTGAACCACACGTTGCTGCCATAGACGTCGATCCGTTCGATGAAAGAATTTCTGAGACGAGCCGTATGGTATAAGGAAAAACATTCTGTGCGGGAATAACACCAAGCAACGCACGCTCAGCAAGAGCTCCATGCCCAATTTCGCGTGAAGATGGTGTTCCGATACGTCCTGTTTCGCCAACTGAGTAGGGTGGCATATAATAATGATGGATGTAGCGTTTTTCTTCTTCTCCTTCAGCTGACTCAATCAGTTGTCCCATTCTTCCTGACCCGAGTGTTGCAATAGTAAGCCCCTGTGTGTCGCCCCGCTGGAAGAGTCCTGAACCATGCACACGTGGTAAAACGCCTACTGCAACACTCACCGGGCGTATTTCATCAAGTTTCCGACCATCTGGCCGTTTGCTTTTTTCAAGGATATTACTACGAATAAGCTTAAAAAATACTTTCTCGACAGCTTGAGCAACGATTTTTTTATCCAGTTTTGTTTCAGGATTTGCAATTTTCGCTTCAGTGATAATTTTCTCAATGATGGCGTCCTGACTACTGCTGCCGCTTTCTTTGTGTGCGCGTAGAGCAATGAACGCTTCTAATTCGTCTTTATATTTTTCTGCTTTTTTGATTGCATCCAGGAGAAGTTCATCGGAGGAAACAGTAACTTTTTCTCTTTCACGTGCTTCCTTTGCAAAATCTTCAATAAAGTCCAAAAGCTTTGCGTTGATATCGTGCGCTCGCTTAATTGCTTCAATCATGACATCTTCCGAGACTTGCAACGCACCTGCTTCAAGCATAAGGGTTTTTTCTTTTGATTGTGACGCAACAACGTCAAGTTCTGATACATCAAGTCCTGCGCCACCTGGATTTATCAGAAATTCCCCTTCATGTGTTTCCTTATTGGTAACATATCCCATACGGACAGCGCTAATCGGTCCTTTCCAAGGAATATGAGACATATGCAAAGCTGCAGAAGTAGCAACAATACCTAAAATATCCGGCTCATTGATTCCGTCCACAGATAAAAGCGTTATCACAATTTGCACTTCGTTTTTGTATTCTTTGGGAAATAACGGACGAATAGAACGGTCGATGAGACGCCGTCGCAGAATTGCATCATCGCTCGGTCTGCCCTCCCGTTTTACCCATCGTGAACCCTTAATCCGTCCTCCTGCATATAATCGCTCTACATATTCAACGGAAAGCGGAAAATAATCAATGTCTGTTCGGATTTTTCCTTCAACAACCGTTACCAATACTACCGTATCACCCATGCGAGCTAATACTGCAGCTGTTGCCTGTTGAGCAAGTTTACCGGTTTCAAGAGTCAATGCGATTCCGTTAATATCAAGTGATTTGGAGACAATATTCATGTTTTTTAATATATCGAGTAGTTCTCGTTTCGTTTAAACAATTTGTTTTCTGTTAATTTTTTAATCCTACCTTTTTCAAAATAGAAGAAGCACGTATTTTATCTATTTTCTCTAAGAAATTAATCAGTCGTCGTCGTTTTGCAATCATTGAAAGAAGTCCTCGTCTGCTGTGCACATCGTGTGCATGCTTTTTTAAGTGGTCTGTTAACGCGGTAATACGATAAGTAAGAAGTGCGATCTGTACCTCGGGACTTCCTGTATCACCTTTTACCGTTTGAAAATCTTTAATAATATCCTGCTTCTGTATTACTGACAGTGGCATATAACTAATTCATTATAGCAGTTTTCTTTTTGTGACGCAATCGGATATTAATCGCTATAGAATAGTTGATCCTTTATATACCTTTGGCGTTAACCAATCTGCGGGTGTTTGCGCTTGTTGTGTTTGTTGCGCTGGTTGTACTGACTGCTGCACAGGGGCAGGTTGCGTTACCGGCTGCACAGGTTGTTGTTGCAATGGAGAGTTAGGAATTGGCGGAAAGAACTGACTTACCGGCTGTCCAGCAGGAACTGTTACTACCGGGGATGTCTGTCTTTTTGCGCCCTTTTTCATCAAGATTCCTGCCATTTCAAATGCAAGGTAGCTTGTTTTTTGACTAGTGAAATCTGAAGTGGCATATGAAATACCGGTGAACAAATTTTGTGATGCATCAACAGTCAACTCTATTTGTGGTTCAAGAAGCGTAACAAAATCAGCAATTTGCTCACTGACTGAAGAGAATTTTGGTGACACAACGACAACATCGCCATAATTTTTGTTTTCCGGTTTATTGTCAACATTCACAATAGTAACCCCTTGCGTTGAAGGAAGAATATTGCTAATCAACATAAGATCAGCAATACCAATCGTGAAGAGCAGGGTTGGTATTGCTCCTCCTCCTGCTACCCGGTTAAACTGTACCTGTGAGTTATCAAACGATAAACCGCTCTGCCCTGCTTTGACAACGATGTTTAGCAAGTTATTTTCAAGCGTATAAGAAACTTTTTCAATCTCTCCTTCTCTATAGGGAAAAGAAACGGTAAGGTCGCCTCCTGCTGCAGAACCGAATGTTTTTTGCACCTTATCAATACCAACCAGGTTAGATAGACCAACTATTACGTCTGTTGAACAGACAACGGTTGCCTGCTTATTCATTTGTTTCAGAACAAGGTACATACCAAGTCCTGCTGCCATTTCATCAAGGGATGGGTTTGGTTTTACCACAATACCAATTACCTGGTGCTGTAGAATGAGGTCTTTAATTCGCTGGAACGTTGCATTATCCATAAATTAAATTAACTATGGGATAGTATCATATCTCCCGTCTGAAAGTCAAGTAATGGGGAGATGAGCACGCCGCATTCATTCGGTGCTTCTACCTTCGAGGCTGTTTCTTTACCCTGCCTGACTGAAATAATGGAACTTTCTCCTACCTGTTCGTCATTTCGCATGATACGAATTTTATCCCCTTTTGCGATCCTGCCGTCAGTTACTTTTAATCCTAATACGATTGTCTTTTCAAAAGGAAACTTTGCTTGAATTTGAGCAACGCCGTAAATCTGCTCCATCTCTGCCAAACGCTTACCTTCTATAACTTCACGCAATTCATCGAGAAGTTCATATATAATGGTATAATTTTTAATGAGTACTTTTTCTGTGCGAGCAAAATGAATGATATTTGTTTTGAGCTTAATGTTGAACGTTAAGATAAGCGCACCGATTGACTTCGCGTAAAGCACGTCTGCCTCAGAAATTTCGCCTGTTTTCTGGCGCATCAGGCGAACACCACTGGGAAGTGATGCTACGATCGCTTCGAGACTCCCAAGCGTATCTGCACAGAGGACTAAAGAGAAATTTCCTTCTTGGGATACAACTGGTTGCGCATATGAAAGAGTAGCCTGTCTGTTATTTCCTCCTCTTTGCACTACACTTCCGACAGCAGGAACATGCTCAAACCCTAATATTTCCGCACCGTCTCCAACAGTTATTGTTTTTTGCTGTATGCCGTTATCGTCGATAAGCGAGCGTACCCGACCTGTGATACCCTCTGCAATAATTTCATCTTTAACCTGAAGCATTCCATTCTTTACAACAACTGTCGCCCGTGGACCGCTTTTCGTATCAAGACGAGACTCAATGACAACAGCAACAAGGGGTGCATTGGAAGATGGATGCGTACTATCGGCTGTCTGTTTTATGGCAAAAAGAAGAAGAATTAGATCAAGAAGCTCCTGAATATGCTGCCCTGTTTTTGCGGAAACTTCCAGAGTGGGCACATCGCCGCCGTATCCTTCAACGAGCACGAGCTCCTGAGAAAGCTGACGTTTAACACGTTCAGGATTCTTCTCTGGAAGATCTGATTTTGTTAAAGCAACAATAAAGGGAATACCGGCATTTTTGATAAGCTGTATTGATTCTTTTGTCTGTGGCATAATACCATCAACAGCCGATATAACAAGAATGGCAACATCAGCAACTTGCGCACCACGACTTCGCATCGCGGCAAATGTTTCATGGCCTGGAGTATCAATAAAGGTAATTTTCCGTTTTTGCCCATCATGTAATGTTTCAATACTGGAGACTCCGATTTTTTGCGTAATGCCACCATGCTCCCGGGAAGCAATATTTGTTTTCCTGACTGCGTCCAACAAGCTTGTCTTTCCATGATCCACATGGCCTAACACTGATACAACTGGTGCAAAAGTACTCATAATAAACGTAAATTCTCTAATCAGGAAGCTTTAGCAGAAAAATGATGAACTGTGTGAAACCGTTTTCATACCTTTTTATGCTACCGCTGTTCCTTCAGCTGTTTCTTCCTGATGCTCTTTGATTTCTATGCGCCATCCGGTTAATTTGCTTGCCAGGCGTGCGTTTTGCCCTTCCTTACCGATTGCAATAGATAACTGATCCGCAGGTGCGTCAACAAAGGCAGTTTGATTCGTTTCATCAAGAGTTATGCGTAAATCTTTTGCCGGTGAGAGTGCATTGATAATAAAAGTCTTTTTGTCTTCAACCCATTGAATAATATCTATCTTTTCTGCTCCATTAAATTCCTGGATAACGGCCTGTACTCGTACCCCTTTTTGGCCGACAAGACTGCCAACCGGATCAATACCTGATCCAACTGCTGCTACCGCAACCTTTGATCGTGAACCGGCTTCACGCGCAATATCTTTGATCACAACGCTCCCTTGGGCAAGCTCTGGAACTTCTCGTTTAAATAACCCTTCCAAAAGGCTTTTATCAGCGCGCGAAACAATAATTTCTTCGCCGCGCGTACCTTCACGAATATCCAGAATAACAATAGAAAATCGTTGATTGACATGGTATCTTTCAGAGGAAATCTGTTCCTCTTTGGGCATAATTGCCTCTGCTTTCCCAATATCAATAATAATATTAGGGCCTACAAACCGCAGCACCATACCATTTACCACAGTACCGATTTTTTTTCGAAAATCAGTAATAATTGCTTCCTTTTCTTTCTCGCGTACTTTCTGTAAAATGACTTGTTTTGCGGTTTGGGCGGCGATACGACCAAAACCAGGAGGAGTTACATCGGTATCACCATGGATAATGTGTGCTTCTCCTGAATTTCTGTTGAGATTAACCGAATATTCTTCTACGATAATATCGGGGTGGTCTTTACGATATGCCGCAAGAATAGCATTTTCAACTGCCTCTAAAATCACAGAAACGTCAACACCACGTTCTGTCGCGACTTGATTGAGCGCTAAGTAAAATTCACTTCGCTGCACTGCTGGCATACTTCGACATAGTATACCAGATTGGCAAAATGACTTCAACGAAGAACATGGTATACTACCAGTATGCTTTCATATGTGACAGCGATATTTTTAGGTATGCTGCAGGGCATTACTGAATTATTTCCTGTCTCAAGTCTTGGACATAGTGTTATCGCACCAAAACTTTTTCATCTTTCACTGAATCAGAACGCACCGTATTTTCTTACCTTTCTTGTTGCAACGCACGCTGCAACTGCGCTTGTTTTGTTTCTTTTCTTTTTCAGCGACTGGAAAAAAATTATTGCGGGGTTCCTCCGTTCACTGAAAAATAGAGAGATTCATGAGGATGATACCTACGCCAAACTCGCATGGCTATTGATTGTGGGAACAATTCCAGCCGGCCTGCTTGGCGTCCTATTTGAAGATATATTAAAAAATCTTTTCGCATCCCCGCAACTTGTCGCAGGTGTTTTAGTCTTGAATGGTTTATTGCTGTTAACCGCAGAACAACTTGGCAAAAAAAAGAACCAAAAATCAGGCACAGAAGGAAGCGATAGAAGGATTGCAAAATTATCCTGGAAGCAGACACTGCTTGTTGGCATATTGCAATGCCTTGCACTTATTCCAGGATTTTCTCGCACAGGATCTGCAATGACAGGCGGACTGCTTACCGGACTCTCCCATGAGGACAGTGGTCGCTTTGCATTTTTACTTGCAACACCAATTATTGCCGGGGCAGCATTGGTCAAACTCCCTGAACTAGCATCGGATCAAAGCTCAATTGGACCAACGATTGTGGGTGCCGTGTTTGCCGGAGTTAGTGCATATTTTTCAGTAACGTTTCTCGTAAAGTATTTTCAGACAAAAACGTTACTCCTTTTTGCGTTATATTGCATGATTGCCGGATTACTCGTGAGTGGATTTTTCCTGTTTAGATGATTTCTTTCCGCTTTGAAACCACACGAACGCAAACACACCTAACCCAAGCAGTAAGGCGGCAACCGCATGGGTATAATGATGTCGAGCGAGTGTCGAACTATAGCCGGGAAAGAACTGCGGTAAGGAACGCGCAGGCTCAAGAACATAGAGTACTGCAATTACGATAAGGAGGAAACCAACAATACTTCCCAGAACGACAACTATTTTTTGCATACTCTTAGTTTGCGGAAAAAATGCGTAGATGTCAATGTATTTTTGTATTTGACATTTGCCTTTGATTCTCTTAATAATATAACTATGGACACACAACAGCCAATAGTTCCCCCACAAATGCCAGATCAGAATACTCCTCAACCAGAACAATCAACAGGAAAACAAAAAGGAAATACGCCGTATTTTCCACCACGTACTATTGTCCTGATCGGTCTGCTTGCTGTGTTTACTGTGATCTTGCTCTTTATATCTTTTTGGGGAAAGCTATCGGGACAACGAGTTACAGAAAAATTACCTGTACCTACACCTACTCCTAATTTTGCCCATAGTATCCTTCGCATCATGCCTTCAGCCTCAGCAAGCGCGTCACCTGCAGAAGATGTCACTATTGACACCACAACAAATATTGTCAATGGTGTTCAATTTGAACTTTCGTATGATCCGTCTGTTGTCACTAACGTAATAATTACTCCTGGCCCATTCTTCTCCCACCCAATTATCCTGTTTGACAATGTTGACCAGAAAAACGGACGGATTTCATGCGCACTTGCTTTAGCACCACAAGACACCGGCGTACAAGGAACAGGTGTTGTCGCAACTATCTCATATACAAAATTTAATGCAGCGCAGCCAGCCGTGTTCCATTTTCTTCCGAAAACAAAAGTGAGTGAAAAGGGAATTCTTGACTCTGTTCTTAAAAAAACTGAAGAATCTGCTTATTAATTAACAACTGTTGCGTGGATGAGCGGTGTTTTCCTTTTTGCTTTCAGGGATTGTGTCAATGCAATAGGCAATACGTCATCCATATGTGAAACAAACGAGAAGTGTAAATCATTTATTACTTCCTTTGGTACATCTTCCAGATCTTTTTTGTTTTCTTTCGGAAGAATGACTGTTTTGATCCCAGAACGGTGTGCAGCAATAACTTTTTCTTTTACCCCACCAATTTCCAAAGCTCGCCCTCGCAATGTCACCTCACCAGTCATTGCAACGGTACGATTCACCGGAATTTTGCTGAGTGCTGACAACATTGCCGTTGTAATGGCAAGCCCGGCACTTGGCCCGTCTTTTGGTACAGCGCCTTCGGGTACGTGGACATGAATATCCGTTTTCTGGAAGACCTTATCGCTAATGCCAAACGTGCTTGCCTGTGATCTGATATACGACAGCGCAGCTTGCGCTGATTCTTTCATCACGTCCCCTAATTGTCCGGTCAGCGTTAAATGACCACGTCCAGGCATGAGAGCAACTTCAATGAAAAGAATGTCACCACCTGCTTCTGTCCATGCAAGACCAGTTGACATTCCCGTCTGATCTTTTTTTTCAATTAATGTATCGTTGAAGATAATTGGTCCGAGGAATTTGGTAATATCTTTTTCGGTAACAGAAACTGCTTTTTTCTTACCTTCAGCAATTTTCTTTGCAACTTTTCGAAAAACGCTTGCAAGCTTTCTCTCAAGATTTCGTACCCCTGCTTCACGGGTATAATGAGTAGTGACAGATTTGATTGCTTCATCGGTAATGCTGATTTGCTGCTCCTTAAGTCCGTTCATGTCACGCAGTTTTTTCAAAAGGAAATTCTTGGCAATATGAAATTTTTCATCCTGTGTGTAACCGGCAAACTGAATAATCTCCAATCTATCTCGTAAGGCAGGTGGAATGGTGTCCAGTACATTTGCTGTTGTAATAAACATAACATTTGATAAATCAAACGGAACTTCCAAGTAGTGGTCTGAGAAAGCATTGTTCTGCTCCGGATCAAGCGCTTCTAAAAGTGCACTTGATGGATCACCGCGAAAATCAGTACCTACTTTATCAATCTCATCAAGCATAAAGACTGGATTTTTTGTCCCGGCATCTTTAATTCCTTGAATAATTCGTCCTGGTAATGCACCAACATAGGTTCGTCTATGTCCGCGAATTTCCGCTTCATCCCTGATACCGCCCAGGGACACTTTGACAAACTTTCTTCCCAGTGCCTTTGCGATCGATTTTCCGATAGATGTTTTTCCTACACCCGGTGGACCCACAAAACAGAGGATTGGTCCTTTCATTTTCCCAGCGAGCTTTCGAACAGCCAGATATTCAATAATCCGTTCTTTTGCTTTCTTCAACCCGAAATGTTCTTCGTCCAGTATTCTCTCTGCTGACCTGATGTTTACCGTATCTTTACTTTCCTTACTCCATGGTAAATCAATAAGCCACTCAATGTAATTTCTAATATATCCTGCTTCCGGGTTAAATTGATTCATCTGTGACAGTTTTTTTACTTCTTTCTTTGCTTTTTCTTCAACGTCTTCCGGCATACCGGCTTTTTTCACTTTATCCAGTAACTCTTTTGTCTCACCAATTTCTTCACCCTCTTCTCCCAGTTCTTTCTCTATGGTTTTCATCCGCTCGCGCAGAATTGCTTCCCGCGCACCTTTTTCAAACCGTTCCTGCGTCTTATTGGCAATTTTTCGCTCAAGCTCAAGAATTTTAATTTCCCGTCCCAAAAAGTCTGCAACTTTGTTCAACCTGTCCTTAACATTACCCATCTCCAAAAGCATTTGCCTGTCTGCTTGCTTAATGTCCAAAACAGATGCAACCAAATCAGCAAGTTCAGAAGGAGAGACATCTGACATGATGTTCATAAAAACGAGAAAGTCTGTTGACTTACCCAAATTCATGGCACGACGGAATTCATTTGCTATGTGATTACAAAGCGCTTTGACCTCAGCAGAATCTTCCAGTTCTTCAGGAATTTCAACAACTCTTGCCATCAAATGACTATCATGTTCTTCGTATGAAAGAATTTTCACACGGGAAAGTCCTCGAACTTGCGCATTGATGGTTCCGTCAGTACGGATCATGCGTTCAATACGGGAAAGCGTTCCAATCTCATATAAATCTGATGTTGAAGGATCATTGACGCGCGCGTTTTTCTGCAATACCAAACAGACAATGCGTTCACGTTGAAATGATGATTCAAGAGCAGCAAGACTCTTGGGCCTGCCAAAAGTTAAGACGGAATCTGTGTGTGGAAAAATCACACCGTCTCGGAACGGAATAATTGGTACGAGTGTCGTTGCAGTATCCATAGGAATGTATTAGCACTCTATCATATAGATTTGCTAATTGTCAAGAACCATTGACATGGCTACAGACAGGCTTCTACAATGAAACCATTATGTTGTACGCAAGTCAACTCCTTGGCAAAAAAGTCTATCAGGACAATAAAGTCTACGGGAAACTGATTGACATGGCGATTGTTGAAAATCGTCCGAACCCTCCTGTTTCAAAAATTGAAATTAAGCATAACAAGAAAAAAGTCACGATTTCCCCATTGGCACTTTCCTTGAAAAACGGAAGATTGACAATAACAACACAGCATATTCCACAGTTACCATACGATCATAAAGATTTTTATCTGGGTGAAGATTTACTTGACAAACAGGTTATCGATACTGACGGCAAACGACTGGTACGGGTAAACGACGTTTTACTGGAGACTGATGAGAATGGTAAATTTCTCGTTGCTGGCATTGATGTTGGCTTTGACGGCGTATTGCGTCGACTCGGCCTACCGTTCTCAATGCATAAAAAAATTCTTCCATGGACAACCGTTGAGGCGCTTGACTATGATACTGGCGCAGTGCGGCTCAATGTCAAGGAACCTGCCCTTAGCACTCTCCACCCATCTGAAATAGCAAATATTCTTGAGGATGCAGGCACTAAAGAACGAGTCGGTATCGTTTCATCACTTCCGGCAAATCAGGCTGCACGGGCAATTGAAGAAGCAGATGATGAAACACAAGTTTCCATTCTTGAAAGTGTTACGCCGGCAATTTTCAAAAATATTATCAATAAGATGCACATTTCCGAAATTGCAGATGTTTTTAATGAGCTCACACCGGAAAGAGCGAAAGAACTCCAGGACGCACTGGGCGTTGAGCGGTCAGGGACAATCAAACGTCTTTCCTATTTTTCCGACAATGTTGCAGGGGGACTTATGAGAGAGCATTTTCTTAGCGTAAAAGGCAATATAACGATAAAAGAATTGCAAAAAGTTTTTCTGGAATTACCAAATATCCCTGAATCCATTGTCATAACAAATGACAGTGAGAAACTGGTCGGCATACTGCAAACAAAGGATATTCTACGTTTTGACACGCTTGCACGCCTTTCAGACATAGTCACAGAAAAAAAGTTTGTCTATCCACAAACATCTTTACGGGAAATTCTCCGGCTTTTTTCCCAATATAATTTGCGCGCGCTTCCGGTTATTGATAAAAACAAAAAGCCAATCGGACTTTTGGTCATCGACGATTTACTTGCACTGATTGAAGAGGAAAAAGAAAACAATGAAAACATATAAACGAGCTCTCAGCAGATTACTGCCGATTTTAGTAATACTCGGACCGGGAATCATTTCCGGATCGGTTGATAATGATGCGGGTGGAATAACAACCTATTCACTTGCTGGTGCACAATTTGGTCTCAAGCTTATTTGGATACTTTTTTTGACAACATTTTGTCTTGATATTACACAGGCAGTTGGCGCACGGATGGGTCTGGTAACAGGAAAGGGGTTAGGAGCGCTCATTCGGGAGAAGTATGCTGTCAAATGGGCAGTTTTCACCATGGCTGTACTCCTCCTTGCTAACGTGGGCGTTGCTGCATCAGAGTTTGCCGGAATCGCCTCAGCTCTCCAAATATTTCATGTAAGCAAATTCATCTCAGTACCATTGTTTGCAATAATCGTATATCTCTTTGTCATCAAAGGAAGTTTTAAAAAACTTGAACAATTTTTTCTTCTCGCTTCAGCCTTCTACCTTGTATATATTGTTTCTGCAGTTCTCGCACACCCCAACTGGACTGAGGCAGTTAAGAGTCTGGTTATACCTACTCTCAGTTTTAAAAAAGATTTCATTATTACCGCTATCGCAGTTATTGGCACGACGATTACGCCTTGGGGACAGTTTTTCATTCAAGATTACGTTGTGGATAAAAAACTTGGAAAAGAAGATATTCATGTTGAGCGGCTTGACGTCTTCCTGGGTTCTTGGCTGACAAATTTTATCGCATTTTTTATCATGGTTGCTTGCGCGGCAACAATCTTTATCTATGGCCAGACAATCAATGATGCAGGAGATGCTGCAAAAGCACTCCAGCCTTTAGCCGGACAATTTGCCTCGCTACTATTTGCATTCGGGTTTCTTAATGCCGGCATTTTTGGTGCTGCTCTCGTTCCTGTGTCAACATCGTATGTTATCTGTAACACGCTCGGATTCGAACACGGTCTGAATTTTCATTTTAAAGAGGCACCGCAATTCTATGGCATATTTGCATTTATTATATTTGTCGGGGCACTATTAACTATTCTTCCCTTTATACCTCTGCTAACGATCCTTTTCTGGGCGCAGGTTATTAACGCTATCCTTTTGCTGCCAATTTTAGTTTTTGTTTTCCTCTTATCAAACGACAAAAAACTTCTTGGCAAGTATTGTAATGGGAAAATTTTTAATGCGGTTATTATTGCTACGTTTCTTATTATCGCGGCAAGCACTATCGCTTATATTGTCTCTCAGTTTATCGGTTAAAATCCCTCATCTGATAGAAGGGTGAATGTCCCATTTTGGGAAACATCAACATGGACGCGTGCACCACGAGACAATGTATTTGTCAGTACCTGTTTGGCAAGCATACTTTCAATAGTATCTTGAATATACCGTCGTAGTGGCCTTGCACCAAATTGTTTGTCATATCCCTCCTGTGCAACTTTTTTGACTACAGCAGATGAAAAAGATACGGCAATATCCTGCTCGGAAAGCCGTTTTGCGGTTTGTTGCAAGAGCAGCTGGACAACCTTCTCTAGTTGTAACGGCATGAGCGGCTTGAACGCGATAATTCCATCAAACCGGTTAAGAAGTTCAGGCTTAAATACTCTCTGCTGTTCCAGGCTATCAACAAGGTCTGCCTGAAATGCTTTATCGATACCCCCTCCCTGCTGTATGTGTTCACGGATAAGCTCAGAAGCCGCATTGGATGTCGCGATAATAATCGTATTCACGAATGACACGGTTTTTCCCTGTCCGTCGGTAAGTCTTCCATCGTCGAAAACTTGCAGAAATAAGTTGAGAATATCTGCATGTGCTTTCTCAAATTCATCTAATAATACCAAGGAAAACGGATTGTCGTGAACTTTTTCGGTAAGTTCACCTCGAGAAGCAGGTGAACCGATGAGTTTTGCCATTCCGGTTTCGCCTGCATACTCACTCATATCAAACCGGAGCATTTTGTCTTCTCCCCCAAAATAGATGCTCGCAAGTGCTTTAGCGGTTTCTGTTTTACCGACTCCTGTAGGGCCCAAAAAGAGAAACGAGATAGGTTTCGTTGGCGAAGCCATACCAGACCGGACCCTTCGTAACGCCTCAGCAATTTCTGTAACGGCTTCATCCTGTCCGATAACCCGATCATGCAATAATGTTTCTAAATGGAGCAAAACATTCTTTTCTTCTCCAGTAGGCTCTGCAATATTAATATGCGTTTTTACGGTAATGATTTTTGCAACTGTTTCCGCAGTCAGTGTATTTCCTGTTGTCGCAGCGTTATATAGCACTGCAGCTACGCTATCTTCTAAAAGTCTGATTGCACTTCCCGGTAGTACATCATCCTGACTATAACGTGATGCATATAATACTGCTGCCGTAACAGCGGTGTAGGTTATGTTCACTCTGTTTGTCTCCTGTATTTCCTCAGCTTTATCCAGGAGCATTTGTATGGCTTCTGGGATAGACGGCTCACGAAGTTCTATTGGAGTAAATGCAGTCTTAAGTGGATTGTTTTCAAAGTACATTTTATATGCAGCTGGCGTCATTGTTGCAATAACCGGCATGGAATTACTACGAAGGTATGGCAGCAATATACCGGAAATGTCCAACCCTGATACACCAAGAACGTTTTGTAACTGGGGGATAAATAAAACAACATTGTGCGCATGCGAGACTTCATCAATAATTGCCTGCAGGCGCTTCTCTAACTCGCCACTTTCCCGTGCTCCCGCAAGCAAGGAGTTAACGAGTAGTTCAAGAACCTTTTTATGGTTTTGTTTTTTTCCAAGCTGACTGGAGAAACTCAGTTGAGCGAAAGCTGCGACAAGATTTGTTTTACCGACACCGTTTTCTCCGATAAGAAGTGCATTGTTGTTTTCGGGTTTTGAAAGTGCCTCAAGCAACTCCGTAAATTCTTTTTCTCTTGCGGAAAGATGTATATGTTTATGGTGCAATATCTCTGCAAAATCCCTTGTATATTTTTTTGTCTCCAGTGTCCAACCGCTTACCCAGTACTCACCGATACCTTCTCCCCACAAACTCACTCTCATTTTTTTCGGATGCTCTTCAGAGGGAAATGAATACAGTGCCCAATAGGCAATGTGCGGAACTTCATCTTCTTTTATTTTTTTCTTGAGCAGTATTTTCGTCCGATCTTCCGTTAGTAGGAGATATGCAGTAATAAGATCGATTGTTGTTACATAGACACCATTTCTCATGCGCGCTAAACGGTAAGCTGTAGCAAGAAGCATCTCTATCGGTACATCCAATACTGACAACTCGTTAGGAAGTACCTCTGCTTTTTCCAGAAAGAATTTTATTTGTTCTTTTGATAATAAATTTTTTATCATTTGCCCAATACTTCCTTCCAGCAGGGATTCTGTTGCCTGCAGGGTAAGCGCTTTACGGACATCCTGTTCAGTAATTTGCATAACGGTTTTATCAGGCAACTTCTTACCAATATAAAACAGGAAAAAAACATCACTCATGACAATGCAGGAGAGCAAAAAGAGTGGATATTTAATAATCGCAACGTTCTGCACATTGAGAAGGACAATACCAATAAGGACAATGAATACTGCAAGCTTTACCCCTGATACAAGGATTGATGCATATAACTTGTTTTGTCGCGCAATAGTTTCCATACCTATACAAAAAGAATTGCTACTGTAATAAACGGCCAGCAAAGAAAAAGCAACAGGAGTAACAACTCTCCGGCTATAAGTACTGCAAAAAGTACTATATCAACAAGAATGACAAAACTTTTGATAGTCATACCCATTCCGATGGCAAAACTGACTAATCCTTTGCGATATTCGTTTTTCCAGGGACGGAAGAATGTCTGAACAAGGAGAGGTAAGGAAAACAATTCTAAAAACGCACTGTTCATGGACATAAAGTATTGCCATATATTTTTCGGTGCAATGAAAAACCAGAACGTAAAAAAAAGCAGGATAATACTAAAGCCCTCCATTATGAGTAGTATACGGATTTTACCCCTAGAATGCTAGAAGTATGAGTATCCCCATTGCGCTACTGAACTGATTCCGTTTTTGAGGAGCAATTTTTCTTTCTGCGCACGTATTACTTCATCATCAAACCATACTTCATGCTGTTTCCCTGCTGCGTCTGTATAGCGAATCTGAATTCCTGTCATTGTTTTTGCTACTGAACAGCCCTGAAAAGCACAATGTGAAAGAAATAATTGCTGTATTTCGTTGTCTGTGTACGTTACTGCCTGGGCTGTGCTCTTGCCGAGATGATCTACGGGCCAGTCATATCCGAACCTTCCGAAAATGACGGTAATTTTCCCTGCCGGGACCCTCCGGGAAAAATCCTGGATCATTTGATTAAATGTGTAGTCAATGCTACTAACCAAAGGGAATGCTGGTCCTGGATCACCATTTGCTTTGTGTAAATCATATGCAAGGACATAGATACCGTCAGTGGTTTTCCCGATTGTTCCGACATCATATGGGCGAAGGCGGTAAAACGTGTCACCATACAATGCCTCATAGTATAAAAGGTGTGCACTATGTGTTTGTAATGCAAAGTTTTTGATAAACGACGATACTGTCGCGACAACATCCGGAAATGCAAGCGCGTTATATTCAAAGTCAACAACAATACCGGTGAAACCGTTCGCTTGTGCTGTTTGTATTGCTTGAGATATTATTGTCTGTTGTAATGCACGCTTATGCAATAATGTCTCGTTTATGTCTTGCGTCAGTAATCGCACTGTCAAAAGCTTCGTTGCTCCCGTAGGAACGGTATGCAGAAACACATGAAGATTCTTGTACCCATCTTCTGTGATATCGATACCATTAACAGTAGCGGTGATGCCAAAGTAGATAATTGGATTATACTGATTTGGCAAGGTTTTTCCATTAAGTGTCCAATAAGGAACAAAAAGACCTGATGGTTGTAAGGCAGTAAGAGGAGCAGGAGAAGGAAGCAGAGTTACGTGTATTTTTTCAGGAATTTTTTTGCTATGCGACAGTGGCTGATGATAGCCAAAGAAAGTTGTTGTGCCAAGTAAGAACAGGACAAGCAGTTGTTTCATGTCTGCATACTATACTCTTCCAATATTCTCCGAAATTTTCTTCTTTTGCATATCTGCTAACTCCTGTGAAGTACAATACTCCAGGTAATCCCACTATACCATATTTCTCTTCTAACAGAATCGTATTCCCAATGGTATACTATCACACGATGGACCAGGTCACTGAAGTCAGACAAAAAACAGATATCGTACAACTTATTCAGGAGTATCTTCCGTTAAAGAAAGCAGGTCATAATTTCAAAGCAAACTGTCCGTTTCACGAAGAAAAATCACCCTCTTTTATTGTCTCGCCGCAGCGGCAAATATGGCATTGTTTTGGTGGTTGTGGAAAAGGAGGAGACGTATTCTCTTTTCTTATGGAATATGAACATATTGAATTTCCTGAAGCATTACGAATACTTGCTGATAAAGCAGGCGTAAAACTTATTCAAAAAAACTTTGATAGTTCCTCTTCTTCAAAAAAAGAAATGCTGTATGGTATTAACCGTTTAGCTGCTGAGTTTTATCATTATCTATTAACCAAACATACGCTGGGGAAAAACGCACTGCAATACGCTACGGAAAAACGACATATCAAACCGCAAACGCTACGAACATTTCTTATCGGGTATGCACCAACTGGTAGCGCACTAACAACATACTTAATAAAGAAGAAAGGATATACATCGCAAGACCTGCTTGACGCAGGACTTGCATATAAACGCGGAAATCTTCTATTTGATTTTTTCCAGGACAGGTTACTGTTTGCTCTTTATGACCACCGGGGTAATATTGTCGGTTTTTCCGGTCGCATATTACAGAATACCGATAAAACTTCTAAATATATAAACACCAGAGAAACGCTTATATACCACAAGGGCATGACATTTTTCGGCTTCAATACAGCAAAAGAAACAATCAAGAAAGAAAATCTGGCAATTCTTATGGAAGGAGAGCTTGATGTCATCTCATCTTTTCAGGAAGGTATTACAAATGTTGTCGCTGTTAAGGGAACTGCGCTTACTGAAGATCAAGTTATCTTGCTGTCACGATTCTGCTCTAAAGTAGCGTTATGCTTTGATATGGATGCGCCGGGACAGGAGGCGTTGAAACGAAGCCTTGCCCACCTAGAAAAAAAGAATATGGCAACCTTAGTTATTGTTTTAACAGGGGGCAAAGATGCAGACGAAGTCATTCAGCAAGATGCAATAATATTTAAGAAAGCAATCAAGCACCCGGTACATGTGTATGATTATTTACTGGATCAGATAGCGAATAAATATAGTATTTCAACTGCGGTAGGTAAACAGCAGATCGGTGATGAACTCCTGCCGCTTTTTGGACAAATCAATAATGAAATTATCAAAGAACATTATATCCAAAAGCTTTCCAGCGTACTACATGTATCACATGACGCATTGGAGAGAGAATTGGCAAAACGACAGAAAGAGACTGTTGCTAAACAACAACTGAAACTCCTTACAAAACCTGCTTCCAAAAGCCGCGAAGAAATGCTGGAAACATATTTTCTTGCTCTGCTTGTACAATTCCCACAACCGAAAATACTTATAGAAAAAACACTACCTCTTCTTTCATCGTATCAATGGCATAATGTCTCACTGGGAAAAGTATTCCATTTTTTATCGCTTTATTCCTCGGCACATACCGCTTTTAACCATGAAGATTTCACATCTTCCCTTGCGCAGGAACTTCTTCCTGCATTCGATATTTCATACCTATTGCCAATCCCCATTCTTAACGATGACACGTTACAAAAAGAAACGCTACGCGTTGCGATTGAACTCCAGCACCAATTCCTCAAAGGAAAAGTAAAACAGCTGAGTGAACTCATCCAGCAGAAAGAACAAGAAGGAAATATGGAAGAAATTGAAAAAATGCAAAAAGAATTTAATGAATTAATAGAGCAAATGCATAGAAAAGACGACAAATAGTGTGCAGATGCAAAAAACAATTTTTACAAAAATATTCATGTATTTTCAGATTCGCGTACAACAACCATGCCAAAAGATTTCTTAATGCTCAATAATTCATTTTTTTAGCTTCCAATTCGCTTCGTTTTCTGCTATACTAGATATATGAAATCCCAACAAAATACCTTGCTTTCCGATATCACCGCGTCTGCAAAAAAGCGCGGATACATTACTCAAGATGAAATTCTTGGCATTTTTTCCCGTCCCGAAGAACACATCAAGGAACTGGACAGCTTATATGACAAACTCATGAAAATGAACATCGATGTGTTTGAAAACATTGATGAAGAAAAAGATCAGGCAAAACCCATCGAGGACCTGGAAAAAGAACTGGAAGCATTGACTGTTTTGACAGAAGGAACGGTTTCAGATCCGGTAAGGATGTACTTAAAAGAAATCGGACGTATCCCCCTTTTAACATTTGCTCAGGAAATTGATTTAGCAAAACGTGTTGAAAAAGGTGAAAAAGCAGCAAAACAAAAATTAATAACATCTAACCTTCGACTTGTCGTGTCGATTGCAAAAAAATATGTCGGACGCGGACTGACACTATTGGATTTAATTCAGGAAGGTAATCAGGGACTTATCCGCGCCGTTGAAAAATATGATTGGCGACGGGGCTACAAATTTTCAACTTATGCAACCTGGTGGATTCGCCAAAGTATCACCCGAGCGATTGCAGATCAAGCAAGGACGATTCGTATTCCTGTACACATGGTAGAAAATATTAACCGATTTTTGCGGGCAAGTCGAAAACTCATGCAGGAATTGGGCCGCGAACCAACACCTGAAGAAGTGGCAAAAGTGCTAGGAATCGATGAAGAAAAAGCACTTGAGATTATTAAAATTTCTCAAGAGCCTGCAAGTCTTGAGTCACCGGTTGGCGATGAGGAAGATTCACGACTTGGTGACTTCATCTCAGATGTCCAGGCACCAACATTGTTTGACGCTGCAAGTAAAGAATTGCTGAAAGAACAGGTAGATCAAGTGTTGCAATCATTGTCTGACCGGGAGCGACGGGTTTTGGAAGAACGTTTTGGCCTAAAAGACGGGAGACCAAAGACACTGGAGGAGGTAGGAAAAATGTTTGCTGTTACTCGAGAACGTATTAGGCAGATTGAAGCAAAGGCACTTCGAAAACTTCGTCATCCCAGCCGGGGTAATAAATTGCGTGACTATCTCAGTTAAACTGTAACCAAAGCAAACCCCACAATTTCACTTTCTTTCTATAGAAAATCATCACGATAGATATGTACGAATGAAAACTGTGACACGAATCATATATAGCTTCTGGATTTCTCAAGGTGTTGATGCTAAAATAGTCACATAATCCGCGATAGCTCAATGGTAGAGCAGGAAGCTGTAAAAGTGCAGCTTCCAGAAGTAATTCTGGATGAAACATGGGGTGAATTCAGGGAAGCCAATACGGTAATCCTGAGCCAAATTTGGTGAATGGTATAAGAGTAACCAAAAAGGTGCAGAGACTAGAAGTGAGGAACCAATCCAATACGCTTCACAGCGCCCCACATCCTAAAAAGGATGATGATATAGTCCATGCTTTTTGGAAACAAAAAGGTTTGTGTAACTTCAAGGTTCTAGGTTCGAATCCTAGTCGCGGAGCAAAAAATCTCTTATTATAACCGCATGATTCTCTTGTAATACTGAGAAAATCGGAGTATAGACAATTTTAACAATCTTCTTATCTTGCACAATTAGCTTCTCAAAGAAGAACCGTAGGTAATGGCGTTTAAGGAATTTGGGAGCTTGTAAATATGTAGTATGGATATTTCTGGTAAATGCTAAAACCTCCTCGATTAAGTTTACGTCCATATTTGCGCTATTTTCTATCTCCTGAATAAGATTGTTTAAGTTGGTAATCTTATCATTAACTTCTGTGTGCTTGCGTTGGTAGGCTTCTCTGTCTATTGTGCCGTCAATAACAGCATCTTCAAGTTTATTTCTTTTGATTTCTAATACTGTTTTTTGGTTAATAATACCTTGCTTTTGTGCATCAATGGTCCTTCTGTTTTCTGCTACGACATCCTTTGCTTTCTGAACAACTATGTCTATAAATTCTGGGGTAAACTGCATTTTCTCTATTTCTTTTTCAACCTGTTTTTCCAATGCGTCTGCTTCAACGTAGAGGGCAGGACAGCCGTTTCTATCTCTCTTTTGGCAGTGGTAGTAGTGGATAATGCCTTTTCTCTCAAGAGAGTTAATCTTGTGCTTATCTGCGGTATATCTTTGACCGCAGTTGGAACAATACATAAACCCTCGCAAAAGGTAGTCATGGGTTCTTTTCCTGACAAGGAAATCCCTATGTTTCGCTAAAACATACTGGCAGGTATCGAACAAATCCTTTGTAATAATTGGTGCGTGTTTGCCAATTCTAGACTCTCCATGCCAACGTATTATGCCGTAGTAAAAGGGATTTTTGAGAATATTATTTATCACGCTATGTCCAATTATCGTACCAGTTCTTGAGAGTATATTTTTATCAGAAAGCCAATCTTGCAGTTCGAGAATACTGTGATTGCCAGTAGAATAAATCTCAAACATTTGTTTTATAACTGGTGCTACGTACGGGTCTGGTTCGCATGTTTTCTTTTGGTCTTCCTCTCCGACACTTCGATAGCCGATATATAAGGGGGACGGTTGCCATCCCTCTCTAAACTTTTGCGCTAAAGCATCTCTTGTTCGTTGTCCGTTTACTTCGGACTCCCATTCAGCGATAGAAGCCATTAGATTGCCAATTAGTCCGTCAGAAACATCACCTTCCTGAACAGACAGTAGTTTAATTGCCATAATTTCTCATCTCCTTTCGTATATTCGCAAAATCTCCAACATTCCTGAACAATCTATCTAATTTGTAAAAAATGAGTGCATCAACTGGGTCTTTCTTGAGAAGCGTGAACATTTCCTGAAATGCAGGTCTATCAGTTGTTCTTGCGCTTTTTCCGTCATCAGAAAAAATTCTTTTGATTTCATAGCCGTGCATTTTCGCATAATCAACACAAGCTCTTTTTTGGTTATCAATAGAGAATCCCTCTTTAGCCTGTTCTTCTGTGCTTACTCTTATATAAATGTAACAAGTTTTCATATATTTTCTCCTAAATTTTGAAAAGTAATTTTTTTGTATCTCATACTATACTTTCTAGCGATACATTCGCCAGCTTTATTAAGTCTCTCAAGCATTGGTTCAACACGTTTTTTCGCTTCTTCATACGTTATTGCCTTATGCCTCATGGCAAAATGTAATCCTCTTGCTTCGGCAAGAATTTCTGTTAATTCTTTATCAAGTTTTTTGTTATTATCCAGCCTCATAATATTATTAGATAATATTATGGACTTTGGACTGCCGAATCAAGGCATTTTTCTACTTTTCTCTCTTAATCTTTTCATTTTTACCTCCTTATGCTTCTGCAATCGAGAGGCAAAGTCAAAAGACTATGATTCCAATTTTTGTAACTCTAGCTCAAATTTTTCACTCTCGACCCATTCGCATAGGATTTCCATAGACCTGGAATGCAAAGTTGTTACAAGTTCATAAACCAAGCCAGCAAATTTTTTCTTACTTTCCATTGAATATTCTGTAATGTCATACTTTTCAAGTATAGCTATTGCTAATGTTATGCTCTTGGTTGCTCTTTCCATTTCTTCCTCATCTATCATTTCTATTTGTTCTTTTTTATTAAGTCTCGATTTCATAATTTTCACCTCCTGTCTTTTTCTTTTATTTTTTAACTTCTTATTGAAGCTAATCTGGGAGGATTAGCTTTATATAAAAAGATAAACTAGTCATTATCAAAAGCATACGGTGCAATTCTGTTTTCATATTCTTCCTTTATTTGCTTATCCGTATAATTAAATTCTTCCCAACCTTTCCAACCAGTTCTTGCTATCTCCTCAATCGTTATATCGTCATTTTTGAACATCTCGACATCAGCTTCCACTAATGCGTCTATCATTTCATCTGTTGTAAGTTTCTTCTTTTTCATATATTTTCACCCCCTTTAGGCCCTTCAGATTTAATTTCATTATCATCAATTTTCTTTTGTTCTTTTTGGCTCCTGATGTGGGCAAAAACAATCTTCACCCAAAATTCAGCAATTCCGTCCAGAGATGTATCTATTGTTTGTAATTTTTCTTGTTGCTCCATAGTATTTATCCTTTCCGCAAAATATCCTTTATTTTTTGTTTACTTTCACGTAAAGAGCAAACAGTTTTCGTAGCAAGCCAGCATCTTTACTAAATTCCAGACGTGGTTTTCCTTTAGAGTTTGTGCGTATATACCCATGGGGCATAGAGTGGATATACTCCCTTATCAATCTTGATTGGTCAAAGACAGTAAGTTTTTCTGTTTGGTTTTCGGTAGATTTTCGTATGTAAAGGGCGTATTGAGTTTTATTCATGGTTCTTGCCTCCTTTACTTGAACGGCTACTTTTGTTTTTAATTTCTCCAAGAAGCATGTCTCTTTTTGAAAAGAGTTCTCTTGCAGGAGCGGAAGCGTTGTTGAGGTATTGGTGTCGCAATTCCTCGCACCTTTCAGGGTTCGAGAGAATGAAGGAAAAGTGATGAAAGTTATCTTCCCGTATGTCGATAAGCTTTATATCTTTTTGCGTCAGCAAAAAAGCACAAAGAGTTATAGATTCTAAAGTATATGTATTTATTTCCATATTGATTTCTATTGCCGTCAAAAGTAAGACAAGCTAGTAAAAAGGTTATACAATAAATTGAAAAAACTTGCCGTTTAATTAAATGGGGGATTTTTTTTAATGTTTCTATGCGTCAGCTATAAGGAGGTCTTTTTTGAAATTGCTGACTATGGTTCTCACATCGGAATCCGAGAGTTCATATATTTCTTTATCCTTTCTTGTGCTAATAATTTCTACAACTTTATCTTCATGAGATAGAGATGGAAGTTCTGCGAAATAATCTTCGTTTTCCTTTCTAAAATTTTCCAGTACTTCAGGGTCAGGTGCATTACTTAAAATATTGGCAATTTGCCGAGCGTTATAGCCTAAAGCATCAAATAAAAACACCTCAACCTCTCTTGTAAATGTTTTAACATTTCTTACTCTATCAATGGGATAGTCATCCAAATATTTTTGGATGCCTATAATAGTTTTTTCATTCTTTCTGTAAAATTCTTCAATTCCTGTTGGGGTAGTATCCTTATATATCTGAATATATGCGAAGATTTTGTTATCTTTTTTTGTTTGGTTTATTCTTCCTCCACCCTGAATTACGATTCGTGCTTTATGCTTAAACTCCTCTTTGGCGACTATTTCCCTTGAATTGATACTTTCTATATCTATACATGAGAAGTACAAATAGTCTAGTAAAAACATTCCATAGCTGAGCGGGTCGAGGTCAAACTCAGCGGATAATTCAATTATTAACTTATGAGATGGTTCTTTCGGAACATCTGGGATTCTTGCGTCTACCCAGTCCTCCCATGTTCCATCTGCTCCTACGTCATCTCTTAATTTCCCGTACCAATCTTGAGGGATTTTGAGTTGTTCCCTCAGTTCTTTTATTCTATTTCGGAATCTTGTGTTGAATAAAAGCGGCAAAAGAGCTACATAAAATTCCTGGTCGCTATATGTTATTTCAGGGCCTATAAACGGTACAATATATAACAAGTCAAGAATATTTTGTCTTAATTCCTTATCTATTTGCTTTTTCATTTTTTATTTCAATCTGAATCTCTATTTATGGTTTGTTTGATTTTAGCACAACCATTATTATGAAGTAAGTTGAGCTATGGCGACTCCGTATAGGAACAACCGCCAGAAACTCCAAGGTTTTATGCTCCCATACATCAAAGCTCCACAGATTTTTGAACATCAAAGTTACTTTTTGATATATAATTTACTGGTGGGCTTTGTATTTATAACAATTTTGACTGCTATAGTAACATTTACTTGGGTACTTTTAACAAAGAAACAATGGAGAAAAAAGAGTAACCATACAAACTTTAGGAATTATCATATTCATCATAGCGTAGTTGGTCTTTTGCTCATAGTGATAGGATTTTTCTTTGCACCTTTTTATGGGACAGTTATCTCTGCCGTTGGTTTTGGTCTGTTTGTTTCTCATGGTGTTGAGGAGCTGTATTTTAACCATGAAAAAATTACTAAAGCATTTTTTATTTTCATAACGAAAGGCAAAGAAAACGATAATATATGAAAAATTATAAACACGCACCAGCGCTTATTAACTCATGGCTCACTTCTTTCTATGACCCCGTTATGAATATGTTTGGCGTCGGCACGCTGTTTCAGAAGAAAACATTAGATATTGTAACATTACAAGAGGGACAAAAACTTCTCGATATTGGTTGTGGGACAGGAACGCTTGTAATGCTTGTTAAAACGAAACATCCGAAAGCGAAAGTAACAGGATTAGACCCTGACCAGCATGTGCTAGCGATTGCAAAGAGAAAAGCAGAAAGAAGTAATCATGCGATTGATTTTATTCAAGCAGGAGCAGAGAAACTTCCATTTGCCTCAAGTTCATTTGATATTATTACCAGTTCATTAGCATTTCACCATTTACCAACAACAATAAAGAAACAAGCATTGGGAGAAATTTACAGAGTATTAAAACCAACAGGGCAGTTTCTTCTTGTAGATATTGGGAAACCAAAAAATTTGCTTTGGAAAATACTTCTTGCGATTGAAAGTATTGTTGAACCAAAGGAATATATCAAAGATAATCTTGAAGGAAAGCTCCCTGCATTTATGATAGAAGCGGGGTTTGCGCTAAAAGAAGTTCGTAAACCTTATTTGAGTATTCAGTTTCTAATGGGAACAAAAAAGAGTTAATTTATATCGTAGGTTTTCTTATATTATGTTTTTTCATCCATAAGCATAAATTAGCTGGTGTTGTGCGATAACGATTTGAGATAAACGCTTGTGTCGCTCCGTTGATAAGCAACCCTTCGATTTCTAGTCTGAATTGGTCAAGTTTAGATTTTCCTACTTTGCCTCGTGGTCTTCCTAACACTGTTCCGTTTAATTTTTTTATTCTCAGTGCCTCAGTCGTCCGTTGTGAAATTAGAGAGCGTTCAATTTCAGAACAAAGGGCAAAAACTGTGCCGATGATTTTTGACTGCATTGTTCCATCGAGCTTCCAAGCACCCTTGACGCTGAATACGTTAATCTTCTTCCTTGAGCAGATAGAAAGAATTTCAACGATTTCAAGTAAACTTCTGCCGAGCCGTGAAATTTCTGCGACAATCAAGTTGTCTCCTTCTTGTAAAACATCAATCAACTCAGATATTTTTCTTTTTTTCCAGCTTACTTTACCGCTTATTTTTTCCTCAATAAAGGTCACGTTGCCAAGTTTTAATTCATTAGCAAGGGCTAGGATAGAGGATTTATCTTTCTCTAAATCCTGAGAAGCTTGACTAACACGAAGGTAGGAAAGAGTCTGAGAAGTACGATTTTGCTGTTGATTAAGTGAAAACGTCATAAAGTGATTTTTATTATAATGTCTTTTATAGCCAATGCAAGCCTTTTTACTTAATGAAACAGAAAAGAAAAATGACCGTTTTTTCTATATGGAGAAGCCATGCTTATTTGTTATACTACACGCATGGCTGACGCACGTTCGTATTTGGATACAAGTTTTTTATCGGCACTTATCAGAAGAAACATCCACGACCCATTAGAATTACAAGCGATTATCCGTATTCACTCATTTTGGGAGCAGGGTTTCATACAGTGTTATGTGAGTGAAGCAGTTAAGAAAGAATTAGAAAAAATACCAGCAAAGTACAAAACACAAAATGACAAATTAGCTGTGTTATATATGCTTTTGGAAAAAGCGGAGATGTTTCCTACACATCAGATGTTTACCTCTATGTTTGGTGGCGCACCTTTTGGGACAGTTCCTTTTGGTGGAGCTACGATAGCAAATGACCCGATTTTTCAACAACTATCTGCAATCTTTGATAGAGAAGATGCGGAGCATATTTTTCTTTGTATTAAAAATGGCATCCCATACTTTTTGACATACGATGTCCGCACAATATTGAACCGAGCAAGGCAAAACAAAGCCCTTTTGAAAGGATTTGGTATTGAGATTCTTTCCCCGAGAGAATTTGAAGATACTGTTCTTTCAGGACAAAAATAGATTAGTATGTATGAAAAATATACCTCAAGAAAATTATATTATCGGCAAATGTATTTATTGCGGAACTGTTAATGACTCGCTCTCCCGTGAACATATTGTCCCATACGGGCTTAATGGAGAATGGATTTTGCAAAAAGCAAGTTGTACTAGATGCTCTGATATTACCTCAAAATTTGAACTAAGCGTACTAAAAGGATTATTACCTCAAGCTCGTGCCGCTCTGAAGTATCAAACCAGACATGGACATCCAAAAACTTTCCCTGTCAAGATGAAGATAGCGGGTCAATGGCAAAAATTTGATATAACTCCTGATGAGTATGGAGCAATTATACTATTTCCGTTATTTAGACAGCCTGCTTATCTGGATAATCGTTCTCCGTTACAAGGAACTTTGGATATTCTGGGTACTGGGATGCACAGGCTAGGTGGTACTGATATGAGTATTCTACACAAAAAATATAATGCTGAAAGCATTGATTTCAGATTTGAATTTGACCCAGGTGCTTTTCTTAAGCTGTTGGCAAAGGTGGCATACGGGTATGCAGTACTATACTACGGCTTGGATGTATTCGATAAAATATACGCACTCCCTATAATAATGGGACAAACTGACGAAGTTGACCGTTGGATTGGAAGTGAAAAATCTTCAATAGGAAATGAGGAGGTTTCTATTGTTTTGCATCAGACAGGGAAAGACCTTATCGCAAAAATACGACTTTTTGGGAAACGAGAAGTCCCAACCTATATTGTTGTAGTGGGTTCAATAAAGTAAGTATTTAGGCATTTTACTTTGGTGGAATGTGGTGTAGTTGAAGGCAGTTAGGGATAGTTCCTGAAGCTAAAAATAATGTCCATAGTTGTTCGGTTGCACCAAAATGGTGTAATTTGGATTACACCAGAATAATATTGATTATCACTCAAGCAACTCAGACATTTTTACTCCTAAATATCGTGCAATTTTATCAAGCGTAGCTATTGATGGGTTTCGGACGCCTTGTTCGATAAAGCCAAGGTAAACAGGTGTTATCCCGATTTTCTCCGCCATTATTACTTGGGAAACATCCTTATCTTGTCTTAGCTGCTGTATTTTCTTTCCAACACTTTTTGGGATACGAGAATAATATTTTTTCCCTTTTGTCATGCTCGTATTATCGAACTTAAGCGTGACGATGTATCCAAACTATTTGTTTGAGTTTGTGGTATAATTAGGCATAAGAATTACTCAAACTGTATGTTTGAGTAATGGAATAACTTATGAATCACACATTCACAACAAAAACGTGGGGAGGAAATAAGCCTGTTTCTGATGTGATACTCATTATTGTTTTTATTTTAAGCGTAATACTTATGATAAGTATTATTGGAGCGCCAATAGGAGTAATTCTGCTCTTTTTTCCCTTATCGGAGTATATGGTAAATATGAGAACGATTTGTCCTTCTTGTAAGAAAAGGGTTTCTGTCTTTAGAAGCGCTAAAGCGTTTTCTTGTTATAACTGTCAAAGAGTAATGGTCAAGAAAAATAATCAGTGGGTGATAATGCCTGAAGACAAATGAGAGGGAATTACCAGTATTTACGAATAGTCTAATTCAAGAAATTATTTCCTTTTCCTAAATTACATTTTTCGCAAAGCGTCTGCAAGTTTTCAAATATTGTTCTTCCGCCTTTTGAAAATGGTACTTTATGGTCAATGTGTAGTCGGCATTGAGAATCTGTTGCTGGACTTGCTCCGCATTTCACACACTTGAAGTTATCTCTACTTAAAATTTTGTACCGTAAACCGAGACCTACTTCTCTTTTTTCAACAATTAAAGTATTTGCTGTTTGTTTTATTATTTCTACAGTTTTTGTTGTTTTGGATTTAATGTCAGTGGGTTTTTCATGTTCTATAATTTCTTCAAATTCTTTTTCTTCTTGGTTCATTCTCACCACAAATGCCTCAAGTGCTTTACGCCAACTACCAAAATGTCCTTTATAAGTATTTGCTTTAATCTTTGATGGCTGAATGTCCATCTCTCCATACTTTGGTTGTCTTCCATAGCGTGTCCAAACAGTTAATAAATTCTCAAAATATTCTTCGTCGGAATATGCCCGATTATATTTTTCAGAGATTTTTAATCCTGCTTTTTCCATAGCAGTAGCCCATGTACCAAATCGACGAGTTGCAACTCCCACACTCATAACATTAGAGTAATGTCTTACATCTTCGTGGCTTACTGATTCCGTATTGAGCAACTTGGCAATTCTTTTTAGCTCATCAAGTACGTCTTGATTTGTTAATGATTTTGCTTTTGGCTTACGCATGTTCTCTGTAATGATTGTTCCAGAATATTTATGACCAACACCTGCTTTTTCTAACGCTTGCTGCCATCCACCAAAACGACTAATAAAAGTACCTGAGCTAATTTCACTATGTTGGTCAAAGTCCTTTCTTCTTATGACTTTCACATCAAGTGCTTCTGCAACTCTTTTTAATTCCTTGAGTACTTCTTGGTCTGTTAGCTGTTGCGCCTTTTGCAAGCGCATTTTATCTGTAA
The DNA here is from genome assembly GCA_035946335.1 of Patescibacteria group bacterium. GTDB lineage: Bacteria > Patescibacteriota > Microgenomatia > Levybacterales > UBA12049 > PRDT01. The sequence goes on from DASYZL010000006.1 coordinate 210,928, forward strand.
TTTCTGTACCAATGTATTTATGTCCCAATCCAGCAGTAGTGAGTGCATTTTCCCAACTGCCAAATCTAAGTTTTACTCCGTCAGAACTCATTTTTGCGTGCTTGTTGTAATCAGTTTGAGTTAGCTTTTCCTTACCGACTAATACATCAACACGTTTTATTTCTGCAATAACATCTTCATCAGGGCAATTCCTCGGTAAATTGCTTAATTCAAATTTCATAGCTATTTTTCACTTCCTACTATTATATCATTAGCTTTTCAAGGCTAGAAAAGGATAAATAGTAATGTCGGAAGTGTTTATTTTCTAAGAAGGTTAATCGAGGGTTTTCCTAACATTGGAGTTAATTCACTAAAAGAACTGTCTAATGTTGTTACTGTAAGATGCTTCGGACAATCAGTAGCAATAACAACGTCTCCGATAGCTTTATTTATTGGATATTTATTTGCGTTTTTCACATCTTTTTCAATTTCTACTAATTTTGCATATATCTTATTTATCACTTTTGATTTATCAAAGACGTCTTTATTTGAGAGTAATTTTTTTAATTCTTCTATGTGTGCCTTCCAAAAAACATCTAATGGTATTGATTTTCGGCTATTGTAAGCATCAACAAACGGCTCGTAATCATCTTTACTTCTTAATTTGAATCTGACTATCTCATCTCCTGCAAAATCTCCCACCATGCTTAGTAAATCAGTATCAAAGTTATTAACTAAATTAAAAATTACTGCCTCTATTTGCCTTAAATATTTTGCGGTATCTTGGGTAGGGATGGATTTGTTCACACTTGCCATTATTGCCTGTAAAATATGAATATTCTTTAATTCTCTTTTCCCGTACTTTTTAGACCACCAAGCCAAAGCAAGAGAAGGACTATCAAGAAGTTTCACACGATAATAAAATTCTACCATGTTTCTTATAAAGCCTGTCTTAAATTCATAGAGGACAAAATGAGAGGAATATAAGACGCTATTTTGCGGTAACAATCTCAGGATACTCCCATCCTTATCAGGCACAAATTTGCTTATTTGAATGGATGTTTCTAGGAGTAATCGTGTGCTTTTATCAGTTTTCTTCTTTTTGTTTTTTGCCATGATTATTAGTGCCTTTCAACAAATACATTTTCTTCCTATACAGTTGCTTTGAGAACATTGATAGACCATCCCAATTTACTTCACCCTCATTAAACCTCTTTAACTCTGTTTGGAAATATTTAATGTCTTTTTTATCCATTGTTTCCCAGTTATTATTCTCAAATAGTAATTCGAGCATGGATAATAAAATCCTTGTCTCTGATTTTTGGGTTAAATAATCAGCGTTTTCTTGTAGTAAGTCTTTGATATTACTGATATGTGCCAATGCGTCTTCTGTCTCCAAATTTTCCCAGGCAGAAAGTTCGTCATTTATCTTTTTTATTAAGGCATAGGTATTGTAGGAGATGTAATTACTAGAGTAATTTGTTCTGTAATATATGTTATTGTCTCCGTTTTCGCCAATCGAATGTATCGCAGGGTTTTGTGAAGAAATTTTTGTCATTTCGTCAACATCCTTCTCAGGTGCTTTAGGCAAATATTGAGAATTGTCCTTAAAGTATTCCTCTAAGTTTACTGCTGTTTGTTGAAAAGTATATGAAGATGCTATGCTCATAATGTTTGAATATAACCAAGATAATCTTTTGTTACTCGTAAATTTTCTTTAATTGCTTTGTCTAATTTTTCTAATGTGTTTTCGGCAGTGAGTCCACCCTCAATAAATATTGACACATCAATAAACAGATTACTGTCTTTAATATCTGTTTTATTATCTGGATAACTGCTATTAAAAGCCTTGATACCTTGGTCTTTCTTTACTGGCCCTATTTGCACATGATTAAGAAAACCATTTTTTGAGCCATCCAATACAAAAACAGAATCTCTTGGTGTATCTGCTGATATATTTTTTACATCTTCATTTTGTGCGTAGAATTTTTTATATATTAATTCTACAAGTTCATTAAATTCAAAACTTGCTTCAAGAACTTGAGTGTGTCTCACTTCAAGTCTTCGGATTTGATTAACGCCAAGTTCTTTTGTGCTTTTGGTAAATATCTTGCTAATATAGTCATATAGTTCTTTAGTATCGTTCTTTCCTTCGTTCAAATAGGTAATAGTATCGAAAGTAATTTGTAAGATTTTCTTTTCGGAGGGAGAGTATAATGCAATATCTTCGTGTTTTTGTGCCGCCCATTCTTCAAACTTATCTTCAACACCTGCGGCAAGAGAAGCGGTGCTATCAAATGTTTTAATTGTAGGACGGAATTTCACTTGTCCTACGATTCGATGTAGTTTTTCCGTTAAAAAGGTTTTAGCCATATCTATCTCAATCTAGGTCGCTATTATACCCCAATCAGCTTCAAAAGTAAAAAATACAATGATGCTCTACATATAATCTATCATAATTTGTAAAAAACAAGATAGTAAGGTTTAATTATTTTTCTCCGACCTGCCGTACAGCTCCTAGCGCTTTATTTAGCGTTCGTTTCTGCTGAACTGATATAAAGAGATAGTTCTTGATTTTTCTACTGTCCTGAGCTAAATGGCTGTTTTTATCTCAAAAGTATAACCGTTAGACTTTCTTCGCAAGAAGGTTATAGAAAATCCTCATATAATTTCCAATGTAGCAATATTAACTTACCAGCCTCAAATTTACGGTTGATAGGTATGTCCACCTCTGCACCATAGTCCCTAACCTACACTCCTAGCCTCCTCTCTACGATACATATAAGAGATATTTTTTGGCAGATGCTTGGCTATCTTCCCTGTATGTATCGTAATATAGGCATGAAGCAGTGAATTAGAGGCTAGGGAGGTCATACATACCAGCCGTTCTTTTGTGCCTGAAATTTTATTTTAGTTACATTGTCAAAGAACATTATTCATTATCCTGTGCTTCAAGGCAAGTCGGGATACCAAGTTCATCAATCGTTTGCTGTGCGGTTGAAATAATCATGTTCTTCCAGTACTGCTTTGACTCTTTTTGTGCAAACTGTACAGAGAAGCCGTCATGTTGCCATAGAACTATTTTGAAGGTACGCTTGCTTTTGTTCTGAATGGCGAGGTCAATCACGTCTGCCAGCAGTAGCATTTCCATAGACTGGGCGAGTTGGGCTAAAATGCTTCTGTGCGAGAAATCCTTGAGAGACAAGAATCTTCCGTAGCAATCAGTTGCACCGCCATTACCAGACATTTTGCTGAATTGTTCAGTACGAGCCTTCCACATGAAATTGATAATCGGGTGGGAAATAAAGCGGTTAAAAGAATTATCACCAATCGGGGAGAGGATTTCTTTAATCTTTTTTTGTCCTGCTCCGTACATCATAGCATACAGACTTCTTTTGAATATTTCTTTTGTTTTGTCGTTTAGTTCAATCCCAAAAGTTGTAAATAAATCTTTCCAAATAGAATTGCCTTCTTTGAGATAGTGTTCTACCTCTGGAATAGTCCACAATTTAGAAGCGATTGCCAACTGGCATGATTTCAAATCAAATTCTGTCCAGCCTTTAGTTAGGGCGTGGCGTATATCCCTCTGCAAATAACAAATATTTTCGCTGAATGGATATATCCTTACTGATTTTTTTACAGGAGCGTAAAGAGGCTTGTATTCGTCTTGAATGGCTCTAAGCAAATCGAGTTGATTGTCGGCATCCTCTTGTTGGAGTGCGACTGCTTTTGCCTTTGGCATATTGACCATCATTTCTTGAAAAGTGCGGACTGGGAGGTTGTTCATATACGCAATAATCTCTTTTGCGCTCTGAACACCCGCATTACTCATTTGCTTCATCGCTTCCTTGTAATTCAAGTCTCGGAGCTGTTGCTGTTTATACTGAGTAAATGGTTCTCCATCTCTCAAATATACTCTGCCTGTATTTTCCCATAGGCCCTGTCGTTCATTGGCTATTGCCTCAAGAACTTCTGCATCCCAACGGCATGTTTTAACGACCCTGCATCTGCCTTCGATATAAGAATAATCCGACCACTCGAAATGATGTACGTTACGGGAAAACTCAATAAGAAAATCAATCGAGCGATAGTTTTTGTTCTCAATCATGTAATATTTTCCTTCGCATTGTGCGATTAACTCCCAAGGAATTTTTACATACCCTGTTTCCCACTCACGAAAACCGAATATAAGATGTCCGATAAAATTCCAGTACGCAGGGTTATTCCCCAGCGTAGGAAAATTTCGTTTGAGTATGTCCCGAAACATAGGCGAGACCGTCCTATTGGTTATTATCATCATGGCACTTCTGGAAAAATGAAGGTGGCAGTGCCATGACACGCAGAACACTAACGCACGTATAAAAAACCTTTGGGTTTTTCGGTAGTCTCGATTTCTATGTGGATTTAGTAGTTTCTATTTTTATTTCGATTTGCTACACTGCCAACATGACTGCTGGATGGTTAATTTGCAATTTTTTAATCTCAAGCCATCGTTGCCTGAGTTCGCCAATGTACCGTAAATCCTGAAATGCCTGAATGATTGAGGTAAAATCTATAGTTAGAGTGAGCCAAGGCTGGGGGAGCAAATTAGTCCTGTAGTTTTATTCTAATTTTGTTTACTTCAAATATCCTCTTTTTTATCTCTTTATTCCCTGTTTATTGAGCACATATTGCACCGAAGGGCTTATTTGCTTATCCGTGCGGTGAATACAACCAAGCCAACAACAAGGTCGGCGCATTCCTTCTTTCAGTTCTGTGCGCACTCGTTCAACATGTTGCTTTCTGGTTTCCGGTTTTTTAACAAAGGTTGCCCAACAAATCCATTCATTGCGAGCAAGTGGCGTAAGGCTTTCCCATGTTGCGAGCGCTTTTGAGTCAGAAGTCAAAACTTCCCGTAAATCCGCTGGAACTTTATGCACTGTACCGTCTGAAATATCTTTTTTAGTCATAAGGTTATTATAACAAATCTTCTAGAACTAGAAATGGAGCTGGTAAATTGAGACTAGAGTATAGTATCTTCAACTCATCAAGTATGACATCAACTCAAGTTCTCTGTTGATGAATGAGTCCTTTATGGGAGCAAGTGATATATTTATGTCCGAGGGAAAGATATTACGTACTAATCTAAAACGCTTTCTTTATTTTTTTCTTACATAGTTTTAGCAGATTTAGTCTATAATTTTCGCTATGCAAAATATAGAGAAGGCATTGGAACTCATTACACGCAAATCCCATAACAATCCGTCGAGAAGCACTCCGTTATTTGCTTTTCGGCAGCTTAGCAGTCGTTTTATATGGGTGTAGGACTATCCCAGAACAGCCTGATAGAGAGTTGATTGCCAATGCAGTATGGGATATTGTTACCCAGCAAGACGATCACATCAACCTCGGTGCTCAGTTGATACTACAACATATGAATATGGGAAGACTACATACTATTGACCTGACAGCATCGTCATATAACGGCAGTGTCAAAGATACAACATTCAACCCTAACGGATTTCCCATTGTTGCTTTGCAGCAAGTACGTGTTGCAAACGGCAAAGTGCTTCCGCTACAGGAAAATAGACGCGTTATGATAACAAATCTTCCTAGCGGCAATGTTGATATTCTGTTTACAGTTCTGCTGCTTACCCCAGTGATACGACAATCAACCAGCCTTCTATTCCAGTTGGAATACCTGTTATATATCGAGTCGATGTTCACGGAAAAGAGCAGGGGATGTCCATCGATCAACTTAATGTTGCTAATGGTGTCCAATTTACCCGCCAACCTCAAACCTCTACCATATTACAGATTCCCTTTCCACAGTAGGAGGATTTCTCAACCATCTTCAAAGTTTCGGTTATGTGATTATAGGGTAGAAGGTATTAGAACAAAACATATGTTTCTTCAGATTTATTCTTGCTGGTATTCTACAATTCGTGCATAAAAGGGTAAATAGCATCTAATCATTGAAGCAAATTAATCTCAATTCTTATTTTTTACTGATATTTCATTACCACCTATAACTATACTTGCTGCGATTAGCACAAAATTTTTTATAACAAATTCTCCATTACTGGTTAAGAAAAACAGGTTATGGGAAAAGTAGAGAAATGGTGATATGAAAAATCCTGCAAAAATGCCTCCCATTTGAAGCCATAAAAGTAGAAGAGTAAAACGCAAGGTACTTTTTATCAGTAATCCAATACCAATAATTATTTCCCACACCCCTAAAATGGTGATAAATAACGGTTCTGGGAAAGAAGGATACGTGGAAACTATTAAGTCATGCACAGGGCTTGCATTAATTACCTTCAACGCTCCAAACCACAAGTAAACCACAGCAAGAGAAATACGCAACAATATAAATCCGTATTTATGCATAGTCTGTATAACAGATACATCAAATTTCTCAAGATTTCTTTTTGGCATATACTGATGATACTAAATCAGCGATTGATTGAAAATATAGTCATTACATTTCAGCTCATATTTCTTTGTTTCTGAAATGTGTTTAGACTGCGCAAGCCTCCCAATATTATCTAACCTAGACGCAGGTTACCTGGTCTTTTTTGGCGAAAGTATCTGAAACTATAGTATAAGTGCTGTTTTATGATGTCTTCATGAATGAAACAAACAAGAAATTGAGCGGTACGAGCGTAACAGGTCGTCGCGTTTTCGTGTATGGGTATACATACTGATTTATGATTGGGTTTTGTTTCATCCCTTCTTGGCCATTTGCTTGCAATTTGGAAGCAACATATGGCGTATAGGTAAGCGTAAAGGAAGGAAGTTCTACGTAATTGCGGATTAACTGCGCATTCATGTCTACAACATAGGGCGTGTTCGGAAGAAGAGTGTTGGGGGGAAGATTAATACCAAAGCGTGATTGTGGATTTGTTACGGTTGTATATGGCTCGGAGCACTGTTCTGGATCAGTATTTGTACAATCCTCATTCGTCAATGTCAGCGTTACTGTTGATTGGTTCGCTGCAATCCCATAGAATGTTGGCGAAGAAACTGAAGTTGTATAATCTGTTTGTATTTGATCCGGCTGAAGGGAAGAGATAGATGGATCACCAATGCCAGTTATATTAAGTATCGTTAACGGGAAAAGGGCTTGATTATCAACCGTCTGGTATGAATTAACCCGTACATAGAGAGAGTCACTCCCCAGAGAATGACCTGATTTATCAACTGCGACCACTTTCCACGCATAAGTTCCTGATAACGCCTTCCCTCCTGTTGCAAATGGTGTTTCTGATGACTCTTTTGCATAAACAACAATATGAGAACTTTCCTGATCATACTTTGCGCGAAAACCTGTTGTATCGTATGTACCATTATTTGTTGCATTGCTCAAATATTGATTCCTCATGGAATTTTCAAGATTGGTACTCACTGAAGCAAAATCAGGGGGAATATTATCAAGGTACAACTTCCAGGAAGATGTGCCTGCCTGCCGTACCCAGACTTGATACTTTTGTAGATTATCGCGCATGTGTGCGCGCTGGGTATTAACAGAAAAATCAAATGACGGGTACGGTGTATCAACGTCACTGTTATCGTAAGGGGCGTTGAGGGTGAAGGGACTGAAAAAAAATGCATAAGGACTGCTATCACCGTTCGTATCGAGGGCTCGGACAACAACTGTGTAACCAGGTGTACTATTACTATTTGCTAAAGGGTCAAATGCCAAGGTAAATGGTTCTGTATTTAAACGGAATGCCCCATTCACTGGCGTTGATTCCTGCCAACTATCCCCATTTGCAGCATATTGTACATCGGCAACAGTATAAGGACTTGGTGCCGTTGCCGTTCCGTTTATTATTATCGTATCATCGGGATTTGTTGTAAGATTGTTTGCAACAGATACTGACGGGTTTTGCAAATTATTTTGGTAGATGAGAACACGATTATTCAGAGAATCTGCGACAGCAAGTTGAGTGTGATTAGAAAAAGCACCCTTCGGCGAAGACATTGTTGCCGGACCGATACCTCCTGCATTTGCTGATGAAGATGTAAAATTTTGTTGCCCAATAACAATGTTTGCAGCAGTAGCATTGTTGAAAGGAATTGCATTAAATGCAAGCACTCTATTCGCCTGGATATCTGAAACATAGAAGATACCATTCGAACTTGTTGCGTCAGTAGTAATACGAAGCGGCTGGAGTGATTGCGCAGAAATTGTTGCAGAAGTGTTTGCCGTGAAACTTGTTTGTCCAAGTACCACATCAGCAAAAATATTGGTACTTGTCGGCTCCGAAAGAAAAATAAGGACACGATAATTATTGGTGTCAGAAATAAGAAGCGATCCATTGTCAATGGTAATTCCTCGAGGATTACTCAGTGTGTTTCCGTTAACGCCTCCAGTATTGACAGTCACCGTACTGGTATCTGGTTGTCCAATAACAAAGTCTGCCGGAAGCGCTGAAGTAGAAGGAAAATTCAAATATCCTAAAACTCTATTATTTCCAGCGTCTGCAATATACAACTTTGCACCATCTGAGGTTACATCTGCCGGGTTTGATAAGGATCTTGCACTCACTCCTCCGCTGTTTGCCGTACAAGTTGTAAATGAAGATTGTCCAAGCACATAATTTGCGCTTGGACCATTTTGAGTTGGTATGCCATTAAAAACTAATACACGATTATTGTTAGCATCTGCAACAAATAATTTGCCTCCTGTATAAAATATGCCCCCGTCTCCAAGATTAAATTTGCTTTGTGTACACCCTGATGTTTTTGTCGTGAAATCTGGCTGCCCAATCACTACATCGGCTGCCTGATTATTCACACTTGGGATACTATTATAGACAAGTATCCTGTTATTCACAGCGTCTGCAACAAGCAACTGTGACCCGACAATCAATGCCGCAGAAGGACTACTCATAGATTGAGCAGAAGTAGAACCGCCTTGATTTGCCTGAGACGAAATAAAATCTTTTTGTCCGATAACAACAGCTGCGGAAGCACTTGACGTATAGGCATGAGCAGCAGAAGGTGAAAGGAAGAAAAAAAGAAAAAAAAGTACAAGAAAAAAAACATAGTAGATTTTTTGGTACGAAATATACCCCATACCTTTTTTATAGCAGAAAAGAGAGAGAATAGTTAATGCCCATTTTCGTTTTTCTTTTTTTCCTTTACAATAAAGCAATATATGAAAACACTCAGAAGAATTATCTTACATGAATTAAGGCCATATCTCCTTGTATTAAGCTTTATTCTTTTCCTCATGCTCGTCGTTGTCGCCTTACAAGCAGCAGCACCGTGGCCATTTAAGTTTCTTATCGATAATGTTCTAGGAGATGAAACAATCAGCACCAAAACATTTATCGGATGGCTGATTTCATTAGTCCCTTCTCAAGAGCTTTTAGGATACATTGTTGTTTTGATATTTTTTCTTATCAGCATGGGATCAAGTATTGTTGAATACTTCCAGAGCAAATTACTTCGTAAGGTTATCCGGGGTATTATTTTTGATTTTTCAAAAAGTGCTTTTTCACAATTAGAAGGATTTGATATGGGATTTTTCCGCAATCAAGACATAGGAGATTATATTTATCGATTGAATTATGATGTTGGCGCTTTGGGTGAACTCATTGAAGAGGGAATTTTACCTATTATTTCCTCTGCATTTTACTTAATTTTTACTGCTATCTTAATGTTTACCATCAGCTATAAATTAGCACTAATAGCTTTTCTTGCTCTCCCGTTTCTCGCAACCGGTTTATACATATTTAATAAACGCATTGAGGTGGGAACAAAACGCTCAGAGTTTTCAAATAGTACTGTTTTTACCTTTGTGCAACAGATACTCTCACAACTGAAGATTGTCCAAGTATTTTCCCAAGAAAAAAATGAATCGAAAGAATTTAATCTGAAGCTAAAAAAATCATTACAAAATGAGCTGTTGCTATACAACTTAAATTTTCTGCTCAGTCTTTTAGTCGGGGCTATCATTGCAATTAGCTATTCTCTTATTATAGGTATCGGCATTCATTTATTTTTCTTAGGGGAATTCTCAACTGGCCTTCTTATTGTTTTTATCTTTTATCTTGATAATTTGACACAACCATTACTGGATATCATTTATGCTTCCAGTGCCTTCAAAGAGTCTTATGTACGTATTGAACGAATGAAAGATTTTTTTAATAAACGGAATCAACTCCATAACACAGGGATCATAAAGGAGCTCTCTGATACAACGATTCAATTTCATAACGTCATTTTGGAAGGAAATCAAGGAATGAAAATTCTCCATAATATCTCATTTACTATTCCGGAAAATAAAATGACCGTATTGGTCGGAGTAAGCGGATCAGGGAAAACATCAGTTATTTCACTTATCCCTCGCCTTCTGAGTAATCCACAGCATGGAGAAATTTTGCTGGGCGATAAAAATATTAATACATATGATGTTATGACGCTTCGCAAGAACATTGCATATGTACCACAAGAAAATCTTCTTTTTAACCAATCAATATTTGAGATCATTGCATTTGGTGTTCCACATGCAACTCTTGCTGAAGTAAAGTACGCTGCAAAACTTGCATACGCTGATGAATTTATCGAAAAACACCCACAAGGATATAACTTCCGGGTCGGAGATGAAGGAAATTATCTTTCAGGAGGTCAACGACAAAGACTTATGATTGCCAGAGCATTTATGAGAAAAACTGCGAAAATACTTATTTTCGATGAACCACTATCTTCTCTTGATATCCAAACAAGGAAAGATGTGTGGAAAAGTATTAAAACGTTTGCAGAAGGAAAAACAACGATTCTCGTCTCAAATGTGTTGGATGTTATTACGAACGCTGACCAGATACTCTTCTTAAATGATGGAAGACTTGCAGAACAAGGGAATCACAAAAAGTTGCTAGAAAAATCAAATTTGTATACACTATTTGTAGAGAAAGAATAATAAAGGGGGTGATAAAATCGTATGGCAAAGCGCGAACGACAAAAATCGCAACCAAGCAGACCTCAATCCAGGCCAAGTTCGTCTCGACCAGTTCCAAGAACAGGAAGAGTACGGGTAAAAGGGAGGTAAGTAAAGCTATTGACAAAAGGATATGTTTCATGTTGCTATATGTAGTGAGAGGAATATATCTTTGAAAGGAGGTGATAAAACATGGCAATAAAAAGAACAGTTAAAACAGCACCAAAAAAGAAACCATCAGTTGCTAAAAAATCAGTAATCCATACTCCAGCAAGGCGTAAAAAAAGATAAGTACTGATTCATCCTAAATCCACTGTCCATATTTGTAAGTGGATTTTAGGTATAATAGGAGTTTTTAAAGAAAATCATTGAACAAGAAGAAAGGAGGAAAAAATGAAAAATAATGGCGCTGCGGGCGGTGTAGTTTATGGATTAGGTTTTATAGGAGCAATCATTTATTACATTCAACATGCGACTACATTCTGGATTGGTGTCTTAGGTATTGTAAAAGCCATTATTTGGCCTGCACTTCTTATTTACCGATTGCTTGGGTTCCTAAAAATGTGAAAGAAAATCCGAGCGTACAACTCAATTACATAATTGCAATTGAGTTATTGTGTAATATTTTAGTCATTTTTTCAAATTTCACAAAATATAGTAAATTCTTTGATGCTCTGATACAATAAACGAAATTTAATGTAAAGTCTACTTGACATTCTCCTCTTTTTATTTTACCCTTTTATAAACCATAAAATGCAATGAAAAATCTCATGCATGAAAGAATATATCATCAACAATGTATCTGATCTCAGGAAAGAAAAAGATATTACACAGGAAACATTTGCTCATGCCTTGGGAGTTTCAAGGCAAACAGTTGTTGCAATTGAGAAAGGAAACTATATTCCTTCCCTTTTACTTGGAATAAGAATAGCACAATATTTCAAGAAAAGGGTTGAAGACATATTCATCTACGCTTATGAAAAATAAATTTATTGGTGAAGCTATTATCTCAGTAGTACTTATCGCATTGTTGGTCTTTTTCTTGAATCCTTTAGAGCTTGTGATGCCACAATCAGTGCACATGATCATGATTCCATTCCTCGTTGTTTTATTTATCGTTTTTACAGGAGTACTTTGGAAAGAAACTCCAGGAGATGAACGTGAACAACTTCATAAGTTTATCGCATCTCGCTTTGCGTATTTTGCAGCAGTTGCAACCCTTATTATCGGTATAGTTATGCAAAGCTTCGAAAAAGCAATTGACCCCTGGCTTATTATAACAATCTGCGTTGCTTTACTTGCAAAAATTACTGGCCTAATCTATGGTTATTTTAGACATTAATAAAGGAGGTGAACAAACATGAACAACCAACTAATGTGGCTACTAGTTATCGTTGCGCTTCTTGTTGGAGCATTTGGTGGTTATTATTACGAAAAATCCAAACTCACGAACCAAATGATGATGGTGGAATCCAGTCTTCAGCAACAGTTGAATGATGCAAAGATGAAGACCGATCAACTGATGAAAATGCAAACCACCCCTGTACCATCAGGGATGATGCATGTCACGATGACCCCAAAAAGTGTAATGATGCAAAAGTAATTATATTTTGGGGGCTGGGAGATCCAATCCCCTAAAAGGGGTTTATTCGATAAGTAATATATGATTTTACTACTATTATTTTCATTTTTAGCAGGTTTTGTTACCATCCTGGCCCCATGTATTTGGCCTGTGCTTCCTATAGTGCTTTCTTCATCTCTTGCTAGAGGACATCAGAGACCATTGGGAATCACCCTTGGAGTAATACTTAGCTTTACGATTTTCACGCTTTCGGTTTCCTCTCTTGTTCGGTTGTTCCATCTTGATCCAAATGTCCTTCGTATATTTGCGGTCAGTATTATCATTTTTCTCGGGCTAACGATGATCATTCCACCACTAACAACGAAATTTGAGCTTTTCTTGTCAAGATTATCAAATACAATAGGTCAAAATGCCGCAAACAAACAAGGTTCTGGATTTTTACCAGGATTTATTACCGGGCTTTCTCTTGGTATTGTTTGGAGTCCCTGTGCTGGACCAATTCTAGCAACTATTGCAGCACTCGCGGCAACTGGACAGGTATCGTTTCAAGTTGTTTTAGTGACCCTTGCTTACGTTACAGGGGCTGGAATTCCACTCTTTGCCTTTGCCTATGGTGGACAACAATTTATGACTAAAGCACGGGGAATGAATAAATATACAGGAAGGGTTCAACAAGTATTTGGAGTCATCATGATCCTTGCAGCTATTGCAATTTTTACCAATTATGATCAAACGCTTCAATTACAACTCCTGAACGAATTCCCTGCGCTGGGGACTGCGGTTAATGGATTTGAAAACAGTAGCTTTGTTACAAACCAACTTAATCTCTTAAAAGGAACGCAGTCAATACAAAGTCCTGATACGAGTGGACTTTTTAACGCAAACCAACCTGCTCCTAATTTTATTGGCATTGATAAATGGTTGAATACAGATAAACCGTTAACAATCAACAGCCTGAAAGGTAAAGTCGTATTAGTTGATTTTTGGACCTACACCTGTATTAACTGCATTCGCACTCTTCCTCATGTGACCAGTTGGTATGACAAATATAAAGATAATGGATTTATAGTTATTGGCGTCCATACACCAGAGTTTCAGTTTGAACACGACAGCAATAATGTCGTTAACGCAATAAAAATGTATAACATCCATTATCCAGTTGCCCAAGACAATGAATATGCTACATGGAATAACTATAACAATGAATACTGGCCAGCTGAATATCTTATAGATGCAAAGGGCCTTATCAGACGTACCCATTTCGGCGAGGGAGAGTATAATCAAATGGAAATGGCAATACGCTCTCTTCTTCAGGAAGCTGGGCAAAAAGTCACAGCAACACTTGATACAAAACCCGATCAGACACCTCAATCTCAGATATCTCCTGAAACATACCTCGGCTCCAAACGTATGCAATATTATTTCCCTTCAGGAAATGTAGGTAATGGTATACAAACATTTTCTTTATCAAATAATCTCAGCCAGAACAGCTTTAGTTATGGCGGGCAATGGACAATAACTGACGAGTATGCAATTTCAGGAAACAATGCAGCGTTAAATTATAACTTTTCCGCGAGTAAAGTATTTATCATTCTTCGTCCTGGTTCTGCAAAAAACCCAATAGTTAAGGTATTTCTCGATGGAAAAATTATTGACCCTTCCCTTGCAGGAAGCGATGTGAAAAACGGTATCATAACCATTAACAGAGATAGATTATATAGTATCGTAGACCTCAAGGGTCAGACCGGAAATCATATTCTCAAACTCGAATTCCAAACGTCTGGGGTACAAGCATATACATTTACCTTTGGATAAGCTATGAATAAGTACGTATTATTTTTTCTTCTTTTCTTGGGAATTGTCATGTTATTTTATCTTTTTTTTACAGCAAATTCCATACAAAAAGAGTCAGCTAGCAGGAATAAGTCCAAATATCTTTGCGACAGTGCTGTTACGGATTGTCATAGGAAAAGTACTCCTGAAATTCCAAAAGGAGTCTGTATTCCAGGAAGCAAATGTACATAAAAGAATTTGTTGGCAGAAATGAAGAAAAGAATAGTTATTATCAAAATTGGCGCAGGCATAACTGTTGCAGGAATACTTTTCCTATTACTCCACAATGCTTCTTCCAAACCTCAAACCACTTTTCAATCAGAAACGAAAATTATTTCTGGTTCTTTTGATACAAGAAACATGAAAACTGATGCGCAGTGGAGAAAAATATTAACTCCTGAGCAATATACCATTCTTCGCCAAGCTGGAACAGAAGTTCCTTATACGGGAAAATTAGAATACGAACAGAGAAAAGGAACCTATTACAGTGTAGGATGCAATAAGCCTATTTTTCGCTCTGAGCAAAAGTATGAGTCTGGAACAGGTTGGCCAAGTTTCTGGGCGCCAATCAATCCTAACGCCTTAGTCCTAAGAGAAGATAATAGTATTCCTGTGGAACCTCGCATTGAAGTGCTTGATACGTGCGGTAACCACCTTGGTCACGTGTTTGATGATGGCCCGCAACCAACGGGAAAAAGATATTGCATGAATTCAATTGCAATGTATTTTGTGCCAGATAAAAAGCAGTAAACGAATTATTCTTTTGAGAGAGGATATCGTAAACAGTGAAAATACGACCGCATTGTTAGTGTAACTAATAGGTAGTATGCTTTACCATATGGCTACCTTTTTAACACTACTAAAATCAAAAAAATACTATGTAATAATTACTATTATCGTTTTTCTATTCATCATTCTTCGAGCAATCCTTTTGACAAGTCCAAACACTGAACTTACTTATACAGCTAAGATGGAAAACTTGATTGATACCGTACAAGTCAGTGGAACATATTCTACAGCTTCTCAGATACCAGTGGCCTCTCCGTCGAATGGTGTAATAGATAAGATATTTGTTAGCAATAACAGCCAGGTAAAAAAGGGTGATCAATTATTTCATGTCCAGAGCACTGCAACAGTTGACCAACAAAAAGCTGCGTATGCTGCGTATCTTGCAGCAAACAGTACCGTACAAGCTGATAATGCAACCCTTTATAGTCTTCAGTCTACGATGTATGCTGCCTGGCAGGCATATATAAATCAAGCAACGAGCGCTACCTACCAAAATAGCGACGGCTCTCCCAACGCTACCAACCGAGTCGAAACAACGTTCACTGTCCCTCAGGCTGCCTGGTTGGCAGCGGAGGCAAATTATAAAAATCAGCAGGCAGTTATTAATAAAGATCAAGCAGCACTTTCTGCTGCGCAACAAACGTATGCAGAAACGCAAAGCGTTACTGTCATTGCCCCAGTTGGCGGAACTGTCGTGAATCTTCTTGCGCAAAGCGGCGATCAGGTAGCTGCCAATACTTCAGCAATCACTGTCATTGGCACAAATACAGGTCAAGCAGCAGTATCATCTTCCACTCCCCAATCAATCCTTATTATTGCAAATCTTTCAAATCCTTATCTTACAGCAGATATAAGTGAAGACTATGCCACAAGAATCGTAAAAGGACAAAAGGCATCTGTTGTTTTTGATGCGATGAAAGATAAAACATTTTCCGCAACTGTTGAAAACATTGATACTGTGGGGACAAATACGCAGGGAGTAATTACCTATAAAGCCAGAATCGCTACGGATAATCTTTTATCAAAAATAAAACCTGACATGACAGCACTTATTACCATTGAAACGCTTCGAAAAAATAATGTAATTGACGTACCCAATAGCGCCATTGTTACAAGGAGTAATATGTCCTATGTTGAACAAGCTAACACACATAAACTCATCCCAGTATTAGTCGGAGCAAGAGGTGTCATAAAAACTGAAATTACAAGCGGGCTATATGCTGGAACAGTTCTTGTTGCAAATCCAAACTCAAATTAAATAATATGGTATGGAAAGACAATGCGTTATTAGTTGGCTTTTTCCTGGCAGTTCGAGAAATAAAACGAAGCAATCCTTGGACTAGCATACTAATCATACTTATTATCAGCCTTACTTTCTTTAATATGCTCTTTATCGGTGGACTTTTTTTGGGGATCATTGGAGGGTTTTTAGGAGCGTTTCAAACAAATTACTCAGGGAATGTCCTTATAAGTCCAGCGATAAATAAAAATGAAATTTCAGATACAGATACCGTTATCTCTATAGTAAAAAGTCTCCCTACCTACAGATCTTTATCTGCACGCTTTGTTACATCTGCAATACTTGCATACAACTATCAAAATAAGGTAAGACCGACGGATGTTTCTGAAAGTGCTGCAGGGCAACTTGTTGGTATTAATCCTATTGCTGAGGATAGAACAGCACAACTGTCAAAAGCAATCATTGCAGGATCATATCTTACGCCATCTGATTCCGACGAGATTTTAGTTGGTTCAACATTAACACAGAAATATGCAACAGTCAGAAATGCAGGGAACACGGTCGGATCAAGAGTTTTAGTTACAGCAGATATTGGATCTCGAGTTCTTTTAATGGTAAACGGTATTCAGAAAGAGGTAACGATAAAAGGAATAGTAACAACCAATGTTCCTACTGTTGATGCTCGCATATACATGGTTGATTCAACAGTCAGACAGTTGATGGGAAATACCAGTTTAAACGCAAATGAAATAGCGATTTCACTTACCCCTCGTGCTTCCGATACAGATGCAAAAAATTATATTATTAGAAATCTCGCAAATAGAAATGATGTATTAGTACAAACATCCGCCGACACATTACCCGCAGGTTTATCCAGCGAATTACAGATATTTTCAAAATTAGATAATCTTATTGGAGGAATAGCGCTTGTTATCAGTTCCATTACGATATTTATCGTGATTTATGTGAATGCGGTAACACGAAGAAAATTTATAGGGATTCTGAAAGGCATAGGAATTTCAAGTCGAGCAATAGAAATCTCTTATGTTTTTCAGGCTCTTTTCTATGCTATTGGAGGCACAATCCTAGCAAGCGTCCTGATTATGGGTCTGATTGTTCCCTATTACGATGTGCACCCGTTTAATATAGCAGGTATTCCTGGAACGCTTGCTATAACAATGAGTGATATTATTCCCCGGGCTATTTTACTAACAGTGGTATCAGGAATTTTTGGTTTTATTCCTGCATGGCTTGTTACAAAACAAAATACACTGGATGCGATATTGGGAAGATAATATGATTCGAGTTAGTAATCTTGTGAAAAAATTCCGCATGGGAGAAACAGAACTTATTGCTCTCAAGCACTTAAGCTTTGCGGTCCCCACTGGTCAATTTCTTGCGATAACTGGAAGGTCAGGTGCTGGAAAAAGTACATTACTCTATAACATGAGCCTTCTGGACAAACCAACTGAGGGAGCTATCACCATTGATGACCAGAATATTACGGAAATTGAGGATAAAAAACGGGTAACATACCGTCTGAGTAATTTTGGTTTTATTTTTCAGGAATACGCACTTTTACCAACACTAAGCTCTATAGAGAATGTGATGCTTCCACTTATGATGGAGGGATTTGACAAAGCGTATGTTGAACAAGAGGCAAAAGAAGCATTAGAAAAGGTAGGATTGGGAGACAAACTTGATAATTTACCAAGTCAATTATCAGGTGGACAGCAACAAAGAGTCAGTATTGCAAGGGCAATTACCCACAATCCGAAAATAGTGTTTGCAGATGAACCAACAGCAAATCTTGATACAGAATCTTCGATGCAGATTCTTGATATATTTCTTGAACTTAATAAACAAGGTCAAACGATTATCATGGTTACCCATGAACCAGAATACGCAAAGATTGCACATCGGGATATAGAATTACTTGATGGAGACATCGTTCGAGATACGGCACAAAAGCCAAAAAAACTAAAAGATATCCATCATGACTAGTGATATAATCGCTTTGTGAAAAAAGTCTTCATTACTGGTGCCTCAGGATTTCTTGGTACAAAGCTATTTGCTATGTATGCAAATACAGCTGAGGTATCAGGAACTTATCACAAGCATCCCAAAGAAGGTCTGATACCATTTGATGTTACTGATGCAGAACAAACACGAGAGGTTATAACAAGGTTTCATCCCGATAATATTATTCATACCGTTGCTCTGGCAGACGTAGATATCTGCGAAGAAAGAAGAGAAGATGCAGAGATAATAAATTATCTTGGTACTAAAAACGTTGTTGATGCGGCTTGCGCTATAGGTGCGCGAGTAGACTATATATCAACAGTGTATGTTTTTAACGGAGAAAAAGGTCAATATACTGAAGAGGATGAACCGAATCCAATGAACTGGTATGGAGAAACAAAATTACGAGCAGAGCGGGAAGTTGCAACACTTCCTCACTATGGCATATATCGCTTTGATAAGCTCTACGGATATAACGGAGAAGGCAAACCGAACGATGCATTTTCAAAAGTTCTCGCTGGCAAACTCTTTCAAGTAAATAGTAATTCAATTCGGCAACCTTTGTTTATTGATGACGTTGACAGAGGAATTCAGTTTATTCAAGAAAGAAATTTAAATGGAATTTTTCATATGGCAGGTCCGGAGAAAATGAGCAAATATGATTTAACTATTCAGTTGGCAAAGCTAATTGGCAAAGAATCTTTAGTAATTCCCATTTTAGAAAAAGAACAGGTGGCAAGAAGACCAAAAGATGCCTCTATAGTTACAACTAAAGCAGAGTCACTTGGTATACGATTCACGCCACTACAAGAAGCGATCGATATTATCGAAACAAGCTTAAGAAAAAAAGGTATTGAAGGAGTAAGAAAATCTACTGAACGCTAAACGGTGGAGAAAAAGCTGTCAATTTTCTTCCTCCTCTACTTTTACAAGTCATAGCAATGGTATTCCTCCTTTTGATTACCTATCAAGTTTTCTTTTTTGATATACTAATGCAATAAGGGCTGTAGGAATATCCAGAGTATTCTTATGAAGAAAAAAAAGAAATATTACTCAATTTAATTCTATAAAGTTTTTCGTTATTATTTCTCCGCTATTACTCCTTGTACTCTTGGCGACCGGGGCATACTTTTGGTATCAATCCCGTACAATTCCAGATCTTGATGAAGAACATCAGATGACACAACTTCCCTCAGACATACGCAATGTATTGGGAACGAATTCCAACACTATTCTAGGTATTTCCATTCGTATCCCCTTTTTCCTATACCACTACGTTGAGTATGTGCATAACGATCCAGGAAGACAAAATCTAAACGTTCCACCCAATATCCTCACCGCTCAAATTGAAACACTGAAAAATGCTGGATATACTTTTATTACTCCAGATGGTCTTACTCCGGCTCTATCGGGAAAGAATACATTACCACAAAAAGTTGCGATACTTAGCTTTGATGACGGATACATGGACTTTTATACCGATGTATTCCCTATTTTACAAAAAGAACAGGTAAAAGCTATCGCATATATAGTTCCAAATTTTCTTGACAGACCAAATTACATGTTCACCTTTCAACTTGAAGAAGTTGCAAAAAGTCCATTAGTCGAAATTGGCGCACATACCATGGATCATTATCCATTAGCAGGAATGAATAGTAAAACAGCAATATATGAAATTGCTCAAAGCAGAAAAACACTACAAAATTTATTACATCTACCGGTAAATTCGTTCGCCTACCCCTATGGTTCTTTTGATCTACCAACAGTAAAAATTGTACAGGATGCTGGATTTACTAATGCAGTTTCAGTTATTCCGGGAATTATGCAGAGTCCGGAGAATGAATTTTATCTTAACCGCTTAAGACCAGGCTACCGAACAGGTCAAGTTTTACTTAAATATCTCAATCAAAATACTTTCCTACCTTGGTAAGTATTACTCCTCCTCTCCCCCTCCATATTACTAAACACAATAAGGGAAAAGTCATTCAAAAAGTGTTGCAAGCTGTATAAATCTTTGACTCGTCGTATCAAACCAGAACGATGAACCTGTGCTTCCATTTTGATTTTTTGTATTCACAACAAGAAGCGTTGGAGATGCCCAACCGGTAACGTCATTAATTGTATATGAAGAGGTATAGGCAATAAATAGCGGCGTTACATCAAGATCATTCTCCCCATTAGCAAAAGGTTCTCCGGATGTTTTAAACACAAGGTAATGGTTACCATCATTTAATGTCTCTTTAAGAAAAATATAACTATCGTCTGAAGAGAATGCGTTAAAAGGAATAGACATAGTGCTTTCTCCATGTAGAATCTGGGTAAAAAGAGTTTTCTCTGTGTTGGTGGATATATTTGTAAGCATAAACACATACGTTGTTGACTTAAGATTTTGCGTTGTTTTCATGGTGAGTTTTTCTGCGCCATCTGACGATATCCAGGAAGTAACGACGCTTCTCGAAGCAACAGGCACTGTTGTTGGAATAAGAGTAGGCGATCTATCGCTAATAAAATGTGGAAGAGGCGTAATGACTTGTTTATATTGAAACTGCTTTGGCTGGCGCAAGTAAAAAACAACGAAAAGACAGATGATACTTGCAATAAGAATAAATGATATTGTTTCAAGTTCACGTGTGAGTATCATATTAATTTGTCACCACCCCAGGCGCTGTCCCGGCAACAGTAACTTCTGTTCCAGGATTATTCGTTGTTGCGTACGTTGTGAATCCTGTTGTTGGTGGGTCTACCCAGTTATATAAAGCTTGTGCATCAACAATGCGCATATTAATACACCCGTGGCTCATGGGATGACCGAAATTATTGTGCCAGTATGCGCCATGGAGACTGAACCCTGCTGATGCAGGAACATCGTTATTGGCAAAGAACATGACATACGGAACATTAGGTAAATCATAAAAGTCAGCACCACTTCCTCCTGTCATTCGTGTTGCGCGTAATTTAATCCAAATGGTAAATGTTCCATCCGGGGTAGGATGCCATTTGCCAGATGAAATAAGTGTTTTCATTACCAGTGTTTTTCCCTGGTATGCATAAAGCGTTTGCGAAGACAAATCAACATAAATATGCTTTTGCCCAGTTAAAACTGATGCACCCAACACAGCCTTGTTTGTTATATCCTGTGAAAGGGATATTTTCGGAACAGCAACAGTGCGCCCTTCGAACACTCCTTTTACATTATTCTCCACTTTTACTGATAAATCTTTAATGCAACTGATAGAGTTTGCACAGAAAGGCGAAGCGGATGGTAAAAAACTCGTACCTATCGTTACGATAGATACTACTGCAGTGATACTCAAACAAAGACGGATAAAATAATATCGAACTGTTTTGGGATGTTTTATGCGTGCAGGCTTTTTCTTCATCCTATATTTAGGTTAGTATAGGGAAGAACAATTGTAAAGACCCTTACCCAAGTTTTTCAACGCGGATGGTCAAGTTTGTCCCGTTATGAGTAAAAATAAATGCAACTGGTTTATTAAATGTATTCGTAATATACAAATTTTGCATACTGCTGCTTCCAGTCTCCCCAGGCATATAATAAATAGCAACTCCATATTTTTCCGGTACATCAGGAATCCGGGCAAAATTATGTGGCGTAGGTGATACCACAAATAAATCTGCTGTCCTGGCAACAACATTGATAAATGAGGCCAAGTGACAAACACCATCTCCTACCAGCCAGCCGTCTGATTCAAATCCCTCGCTTGCATCAAAGTGGGCATTTGTTGTCTGTGACACATTATTTTTATATTGCGGTAAAACTGAATCGTGAAAGGCAAAAGATGTACCAGATTTGAGCACCATTGTATAAGTAAAGTCACTCTTTACCATATTCCAGTTTACGGTTTGTCCTTCTTTCACAGTTCCCCTCATATATGCAAGTGTAAGTAAAATGTTATCCGCAAAAACGTTGTTTACATAGCTATTATTATACCTATCAGCAAGAGAATAGGTGCGACTTGATAATACGTTTGTCACCTCAGACATAGGTGTTGCCATAGAATACGCTACCGTTGCTCGTGACATAAGCATAGTAAAAATAATAAGAATACTGATGATTTTAGAATACATATTTCTATAAGCTGGGAAATTCCAGCACTTGAAAAGGAATTATATCATATTATAGGATATAATTCAAGTAGTGAGATCAGGTTCAATAATGAGGTTTTTAACACAAATACCCCTGAAAATTCCTCTTTTCCCCATTCTCCAACTCCTGTTATACTGAGTACATGAGGAACATATTGGCATTTATGATGATTTCGCTGGATGGTTTTTTCGAAGGGCAAGATCACGATTTATCATGGCATAACGTAGATACTGAATTTAATGCATATGCTGCGCATATGTTACGAGAAACCGATACATTGCTGTTTGGCAGAAAAACTTACCAGTTAATGGAAAATTACTGGCCGGCAGCCAAGCCTTCTGACCAAAACGATGCTATTATTGCGGAAAAAATGAATTTGTTACCTAAAATTGTTTTTTCAAAAACACTAGAGATTATTAAAGAAAAACCACACTGGAGGCATATCCGGCTTGTCAAAGATGATAGCGCTGAAGCAGTTAAAGAGATAAAAAACAAACAGGGAAAAGGTATAACGATACTCGGTAGTTCTACATTGTGTGTAAGTCTTCTGGAAGCCGGTTTACTTGATGAACTGAGGATTATGGTCAACCCCGTTGTCATCGGCAACGGCACTCCTCTTTTCAAGGGAATACACAACAAATTGACCGTAAAGCTTTTTAGAACAAAAAATTTTCTTCAGGGAATGTTTTGTTATATTACCACCCAGTATATGCGTGAAATTATTCCTTATGGGGAAATACTATATTGATAAAATGGCAACACCAACAACGGTCAGTAAAATACCAAGTACCTTTAAA
Organism: Patescibacteria group bacterium; assembly: GCA_035946335.1. Taxonomy (GTDB): domain Bacteria; phylum Patescibacteriota; class Microgenomatia; order Levybacterales; family UBA12049; genus PRDT01. Next base: position 234,208 of record DASYZL010000006.1, read on the forward strand.
AGCGTTATTGGTTCTTTAAGAAAAATTATTGATAAGATTACGGCAACAACAACATATCCCGTTGAAACAGGAGCAGCAACACTCACTGGAAGCTTGGAAACAGCCAATACATAGACGAATGACCCAAGAGAAAAAAAGAGACCTACTAAAAGAGCTAACGGCGCAGAGGCAACAGGGATGTGCAAGTTTTTTTGCACAAATAATAATGCCGGTACCGAAATGGCAAACATTCCAAATGCAGTTATCACTTCCAACTGGTATGGGCTCACTTTATTCATAACAAACTTCTGTAAAAATGATCCAATGCCAACGGCAAAAATATACGTTGCCAAAAAAAGGAATCCCCAAAGTTTATCCATAAGGAAAGGATAGCAAAAAAGGGAATTTTCAACAAGGAATATATAGCATAAGCAATGCAGCAAGAACAATACGCTTCAAGATATTCACATTACATTTTTCTATTTAGAGAGTATTCTTGTTCGTGAATGCATTTGGCAAAATTGTATCCCCAAAAAATGCTATCAGGCTTACACTTCTCTTACAAAAATATCCATTTCTTATTACACAATTCTTAACCGTTTTTCCGTACTATCATTGTGAATTATAAGGTAATTCAGAAAGGAGGTGAAAAAGCACATAGGATTATGAATATTAAGAAAACAATCGTCACGACCGGACTTTCTTTACTCCTTGCGGGATCACTTGCGGGAGCTCCGATGGCCTTAGCAGATGGAAACGGGTATAGTCCCTATAACACAGGGTTTGGATATGGCATGCCAATGTCCTATTCCTATAATTATTTGTACAACCCGCTCAAATTACGAGAGACTAATCAAAGTCTTAACGTATCGTATGCAAGTGCGTTTAATACAAGCACATCGTTTGCTCAGCAGTTCCAGCTTTCTGTCACAAAATCAATGGACTCGCTTATGCAAAATTTTGCGAGTATGTTTGGGCAAGGGGTAAATGGTTATGGGTTCATGCCGCTTGGTCTGTCTTTTGGTTACCCAAATTACTCAACCGGAAGCAGTCAGTATGGTGCAACTCAAAATCAGGCACAACAATTTACGGCATTAAATGGTTATTAATGTAATCGTTTCCTGCCCGGGCATTAAGAAACGAGTATATCGTTTCTTAATGCGTTTTTAGTAAACAAAATTACTGCAAGTATACGTCTTATTTTTTTATATACCCGTTCGCTTTGCAGGAAATATTTTTTATAGTTGAAAAAGGTGACATAGGAATTGTTATATTATAGCAACATTCTTCATCTTGCAATTTTTCCCCAGCTTTTCTATGATATTTTTGTGCCGTCGTTTCTTGCAGGACTAATTACAATTTTGGTGCGGTTTGACTGGCTTCTTTTTCTTTTCATTTTTGCTTCAACCATTGTCAATATCGAAAGGAGGTGGAAGGAATGAATGCAAAAATGAAATCATGTTTTACCCCGCATATTATGATGCATAGTCTTGTAGGTTTGGGACTTGGTATTCTCTTGGTATCACTTATACCAGGACTTGCTTTATGGTGGCTGGGGCTATTATTGATAATTGCCGGTGTCGTTTGGGACATGACAAGGAAGTAAGCGGAAATTATTTAAAAAGCTTTTAAGTGTACCCTTCGAATGTGTTGTGGTGTTGGTATATTTTTTTCTAGATGTATTCTTTTTATACATGCTAATTTAGGTTTTTAAACGTTGAGACTGTTATTACATAATTCTCCTGAAAAGAAATTCCTGCAGCAGAGGCAAATGCTTCACTAAATTCTGCAATTGATTCATAACGATCTTCCGGCTTTTTTGCGAGTGCTTTCATGACTACTTTTGCCACTTCTTTACCATTCTCAGACACCTTATACAGTAATTCTTGTTGTTCTAATTTTTCTTCTATTGATGGAGGAGAACATGTTGCATGTGCATGGCAACGCCGTTACCAGAAAAAGGTTTTTCGGCACAGGTAAGCATCTAACATGCCATAATTACTGGTGCATACTGGTCGGTAACTGGACAAGCAACACCTGTAGTCGCATATTTTGGAGCCATATATGCGTTCGTAAATTTAGCAGCCTGCGTACCTACATAAGATGCGTCAAGTGGTAGAATTTTTATGACACGGGGAAATCCGTATCTGTCTCTCCTGAGAGTTGTTTTTGGATCAGGAAAATTATTGTTTTGTATGACATCGCTGGTTTGTTTTTGAGGCAACAAACCAAGGTCGAGATTATATCCATTACGTTCACGTAAAAAGTTGTATGAAGGGAGTTTAGTGTAAAAATTACTATAAGTCAATTTATTCCTGTAAATTTCCTGAGACCCTTACCATTTTCTTGCTATTTTTCTACAAAAGCAGGACATTATACGTGCTATAATTAATCAATGCTGATAGGACTTGTACTTATTCTTATTGTTTTCTGGTTCTTCGGGTATATTCACGTATCGGGACTTATGATTCCTGACACAACACTTCTTGTTATAAACAACCAGTCTGTTACATTGTGGACTGTCCTTACATTGCTTGTTATTGCAGTCATTATTGGCATACTTCCTCGGCCATTCCGTGAAATTGCATCGGTTATCTTCATTTTGTGGATACTATCCGTATTGGGAGTTTTTGTTATAGCAGGACTATCAAGTTTACTGGTCATTGCAATTATCATTGGTTTGCTGATCTATATTTTTAGCGGAGCTTGGTAAATAATGACAATAAGTTATTATCATTGTTCTAAAGAACAACCTAGTTCTTGTTTTTTAAAGGAAAATATTTTATGCTAGGAATTATGTACCGGTTACTCTTACGTTTCCTTCCCTCGTCACCTATTAGCGCACATTGTGATATTCCGTGCGGCATTTACGATCCGCATGCAGCGCAGGTTGCTGCGCATACAGTTATTCGCATGACTCAACTCATCGAACAATTGCATACAGAAGGGAATGATGACAAGGCAAAAAAACTGTTCTTTCACCAACTGAGCCGCTATACAGCAGTAAAAGAAGAACATGCAGAAACGGTTAAGCGGGAGGTACGAGTTATTTGGGGAGATTATTTCAAAGAGGAACATCTCAAAACATATCCGCAACTACATGAAAAGGTCTTCCAGATTATGAAACTTACATCAAAAACACGTCAAAGTATTGATATGGAAAGCGCGCAACAGCTACTTGCCGCTGTACAGGAATTTGCGGAAATTTTCTGGAAAACAAAAGGAAGAGAAACAGTACATATTACATCTCCTTACCCAACAGAGGGAGAACTTGTTTTGCCGAAGTAAGTTCGTGAAACGCTTATTCCATATCCTGTTTTTTTCAATTTCTCCATTTGTCTCTTTCACTATTACCGGAAAGAGCATGATACCTACAATTACTCCTGGCGATCGGGTTATAGTCAGAAAGCGGTGGTTTTTTTGCTCATTACATGTGAATGATATAGTCGCGTTATCTGATCCAAGAAACGGAAAGTCAATTCTCAAAAGGATAAAAAAAATAAAACAGCCTGTACGCGATGGGAAATGTATCTTCTGGTCAAGAAAAAATGACTGCATGTATTTTGTCCTAGGTGATAATCCTGACGAGAGCACTGACAGCAGGATATTCGGGTGGATTAGTCAAGAAAACGTTATTGGCAAAGTATCTTACTACTGAACGCTGGAAATACCATGAAGTGTATCAAGCAGTTTTGTAACTTTTTTTACTCTATGATAGAGTACATATGTACTATGTCTATCGCTCGCCGATCAGTTGTCGCATTCCTTGTTAGCATTCTTTTTCTTACCTTCCAGTTTCCCATACCTTTCTTCCAGCAGTATTACCAGGTAAAACGGTTCATTGAAGGAGCAAGTTGTAATAATACAGGCGTTACAAAAAATGCAGATGGGACATATTCATTCGCACAGCTTCATGTAGATAGTCAGGGAAATATCGTTGATTCGCAAGGTTGCCTCATTCATCTTCTCGGTCTTAATCAAGGCTGGCTTGCCTCGGGTGGAGGAGGCTATGATACTGCTGCACAAATTAATTCATTTCACCAAGTAATACCATATAATCTTATTCGCTTAAATTATAACTCCTACTGGTGGAACACAAATGTCCAAGTTCCCGGATATAATAATCTGCCTTTTCAGCAAGTTTTAAAGCAGGCGGTTAGTGAAGCTGAAAAAGCAGGAGTATATATTGAACTTGACACTGGACCTCAACATACAGAACCTCCTTGCGGGGGGACTGTTACATTTTGCAGCTCTCAAAATCAGGCAGCAAAGGATTATGCGGCAAATCCGAGCTCCCAAATAGCCCAAGAGATGCCTTCGTATCCTCCGCCCGGAGACCAATCGATCACTGACTTAACCAAACTGTACGCAAATGATCCGGCAGTTATCTTTGACGTCTGGAATGAACCAGGAGATGGCAATTTTTCCCAACTACTTCCGGATTCACAATATTTTCCCGCTATGCAAAACAGAATCAACATTGTTAATACGAACGCACCGAATTCACTTGTAATGGTCTACTCTCACAGCATGCCGTCAATGGTCAGCGGACAGGTAAAACCCTATACAGGACACAATATTATCATTGACCATCATGCATACAGCCCAACGCAAACCGTTGCCCAGCACGTTCCTGATATACAATTTGACCAAAAAAATGGCTGGGGGTCAATTATTAACGAGTATGGTGGAACCATGCTTATCTCTGGCGAACAGCAAGTAATGACAACACTCGCACAGCAATATGATGTCGGTCTAGCTTTCTTTACCGCCAGCAACTTGGAGAGTTCCCATACTATTCCCATTTCGTTAAACAGTCTTGGACAGTTGGTAAGTCAAAGCTACAAAAGTGTTTTTGGTTCTTCCTCCCCCCTCCCCAGCACTACACCTCTGCCTACCAGTGGAGGGACTCTCCCAGCAGGAAGTACTCCGGTAAGTATCTCGGTAGGGTTACAGGATATAGGGAATGGAGGAGATATCAGTACAGGCAGTACCACAGGGGGAAACCAGCATCCTACGCATCCGCAACGGGATGTCAGCGTGCTCTTTGTGGACGGGAGTGGAAATCAGACACCAGTCAATGGCACCATACGGTATGACAGTACCTCAGGACTGTTCACAGGAACCCTTGCTGGTTCCTCTCTGAGTACCGGAACCTATGCTGTGTATGTCAAGTCTTCAGGCTATTTGCAGAAGCAGCTTCCTACGCAGGTCACGGTGAGTAGCGGAAGTACTATAACCATTCCCACCATTTCTCTGGTTACCGGAGATATTACCAGTGCAAATGCACTGGATTTGAGTAGCTACAATGCCTTAGTCAGTTGCTTTGGTCTGAGTGATACCCAGACCAGCAGTGCCTGTCCGAATCCACCGCTTGCAGATTTGAATGATGATGGAGTGATTGATGGTATAGACTACAATATCTTCCTCCGCACCATTGGAAAAGTACAGACAGGAGATACCCCGCCAGGCAGTACCACTGTCACTGATACTCCCGCTCCTTCTTCCTCACCTACCGCTCCTGGGAGTACCGGAACAACCGTACCGAGCAGCAAGCCTGGAAAGAAAGGAACACCGACACCAACACCGAAGAAAGGAAAGGTATCACCTACCCCCAAAGCAACACCCACACCGTAGGAGGAGG